>NZ_JBFUPQ010000005.1:0-317065 GCF_041360655.1 Luteibacter sp. RCC_6_2
CCATGGGCGACTAGTGGATCTCCCGCCATATCCGACACACTCAGCGTGTTCAGGTTCTCTTGCAGGGCTCGGATGCCGTCCGCATTCGGGTATACGACGGCGGCCGCCTGCAAGGCATCCGTACGTCTCTCTGGCGGCAGCTGATCGATGGTCGGGAAAAGCGGCGTCGCCATTCTGGTCTCGGGCCCCACGGACCGATAAACCGCGATCACATCATCGGGCTGTTCGTTTCGCAAGTACGGCGCATCCGGCTGCCCGATCGAGCGTAACTCGGTCTCCACGGCCCGATGCACGGCGGCTAGCGTCGCGGCGCCTGCTATGCCGTCCGCGATCAGTTCATGATCGCGTTGGAATGCCTGAATCGCGGTTTGAGTCGTCGGCCCAAAGTCGCCGTCGGGGTGTATCGCCCGCCCGCGCGCATCCGTAAATCCCAACCGTGCCAACTCTGTCTGTAACGCAAGCACATCGTCGCCGTGCATGCCTTGTCGAAGCGCCCTGCCCTCAATCGCGTGGGCCCGGCCGACGGTCGTGGGTCCTACATGCAAAAGGGGCTCCGGGGCACCATCGCGCTGCACGATAAGATCCACCGACCTGTCGTCGTGCACGGTCCGGCTGATGTCGTCACGGGAAAGCTGCGACCATTCTCCGCCAATGTACGCGACGGCCCGCCCGTCGGCGTTCCACTGCACGAAGTCAGGGCCCGAGGCGAAGAACCCGGAGGTCGCTCGGTGATTGCCGATGGCGGTAGGCGAACCTTTGCTATGTTCGCCGCCTCGCTCCAATGCATCAATGAAGTCGATGGCTTTGCGCGGCTCCAGGAACAGGTTTTTGATGGTCGTGTAGTGAGCCGCGAGGTCTGGACGTGTCGGGTCTTCGCCCGTGGCCGTTGGTTTGATCAGGGGGTCTTTCAGGACCTCCTGCCATGCGGCGTACAGCGGGTTGTCTGGGCTGATCTGCTGTAGGCGTGCGTAGACAGCAGCGGCGTCGAGAGCGGCCTCGCGTCCGTGTTGCATGGCCGCCGAGAATGCCTTATTCGACTGGATACGTACATCGTCAACGGTCGTGATCTTCGCCAACTGCACGCCTGATCGAGTTGTCATATCGTCCAGTAAAGCGCGGGTAATTCGCTCATTTTGGTTGAACCCCTTGGCGACGATCGTGGCAAGTTCTATCTGTTCGCTAGCGGAGGCATTCTTATATGCCTGCGTCCGCAGAAGACGCGAAAGAGAACCGCGGTAGATGTGATCCCTCTGGGCCCCGTCTCTTTGGTGGACGAACTCCTTCCCTCCATCAGACTTTAGGAATGTATCTAAAGCCGCCTTCACGTGTGGATCGAGAGACCGATTCCCCTGTTTATTGATCTCGTATCCGTTACGCGATAAGTCGGCAACAATCAGTCCTAGCTGAGCATCGGTAAATAGTACGTTTGAATGCTCCGCCGCCCACCTTTGATATGCATCGACCATGGCTTTAGCAGTTACGCGCCGGTCCTGGCCGAGATCCTTTTGAAGCGTACCAATGGTTAATCCGCTGTTCTCCACGGGGAACATTTTGCCATCCTGATATCTTCCAGCGAATGACAATCGGTTGGAAACATCTCTGCCTCCGAGATTACCCTCCGAGCCGACACCGACCACGAAATACGTAAGAGCCTTCAAGTGCCTCTCGCCAAGATTTTTCTGTTCCGTCATAAGTTACCTCCCAGCCAGGTATCGATCATCCTTCTTCAGCGAAGATGAAGCTGTTCAATCAAGAATTCATGTGCGTCTTTGATGCCACTCCCTTCGGCCTTGTCTATGACTCGCTGGATATCAGCCTCATCAACAACGTGAAAATGAGGTGCACCACCCACGGGCGCTAGATCATCTTGACGGACGCGGAAAATATACTTTCCTCCGGCGATCAGCATCGTTCCGTCGCGCAGGTCCATCGCCGTCCCGATGAGCGATGCCCACCCTTTACATGAACCACCCGAAGAAAATGAGTCGCAATACAAGGGGACCTTTCTCCAGATAACCATATCGTCATCAGGCGAGATCCTTTGGCTGACGTCCAGTATGGGCGCGTACATAATCCGCTCATCGAATTGCAGCGAATCTTCATTAATTTGCACGTCGCCGATGGCTCCTCCTGGGCGTGGATCTTTGTAACGGAAATCGAAGACACTGTTACTCGCATGCGTCGCACCTTTCGCATCGACAAACGAATCGTTGTACCCCCCTGGATTCTTGACCTCGACGTCTTGAACTTCGCCGGAAAAGAAGTCCAGGGCCTTGGCCTGACCACGGTTTGGCGAAACGATAACCCAAGCGATCAACCGCCCTTTCGAGTACTCCACGAACATGTTCTCGGGCCATGTCTCCTGCCCGTCCCCGAGTTCGCGCTCGGCGATTCCATTGCTCGGCCAACGCGGCGGATCTACCAGCAGCTTCGTCGTAGTCACGCCGTCCTGTGCCGACACGTCTATTGCCAGCGCCGCCGCGAGGATCGCAGCCATTGCTAGATACTTAGCTTTCATAGATCGTTTTCCTTGAGATTGATCGACAGCCCGCTCAGGAGAAGGGCATTTATGCGGCCGCGGCCATCTGGCCGAGCGCAACGCGCGCCTTGCGACTGGCTGTCGCGACGGCTTTGGTTTGCTTCTCTAGCGGAGCGATTTGCTTGAGGTTGAGTTCACGTATGTCGACCCTTGGCAGCAACCTAGCCATGAACCTCTTGTCCTCGTAGTACTTGATCTTTTCGCACTTCACCGGGTGCGCGATGCCTTCGTAGAGGATCACCTCCTTGTCCGAACCCATCGCCTTGAGCTCCTGCGGCAGCATCAACGCCCGTCGCTCGTCGGAGCGACTGCGTGACACGTCCCTGCCCCGCGACACACTTTCCTTAGACACCGTCGTATAGCCAAGCATGTCCGAGTAATCATTCGCGTCCTGCTGCTCGCGAGGCGCGAAGATGATCTGCAAGGCGTGATTGGTAATGATCGTCCGCGAGATGTCCTTGCCGTACGTCGCATCCAGCTGCGCCATGCTCTGGATGATGGGCAGCAGGCGCAGGTTGTACCCCGCCATGTACGACACGGAAATCGCCAGGATGTCGACCTTGCCGATGGCAGTGAACTCGTCCATCAGCAACAGGCACTGGTATTTGAGTTCGGGATTGGTCTGCGGCAACTCACGCGTGTTGACGTTGATCAACTGACTGAAGAACAGATTGACGATCAGGCGGCTTTCGGCCAGCTTGTTCGGCTGGATACCGATGTAGATGGTCATCTTCTTCTTGCGCACGTCCGTGAGCAGGAAGTCGTTGCAACTGGTGGCGGCATCGAGCACCGGGTTGATCCAGGCGTTCAGGGGCTCCTTGAAACTACCCATGATCGAGGCGAAGGTATCGTCGGCCTGCGACAGCAGGTTGGCGAAGGCGGTCTTCGCATCCTTGCTTAGGTCCGGCCATGCCGTCAGACGTTGCAGATATTCACGCAGGTTGCCGCCATCGCTGGTCGACAAACGGTAGACCTCTCCCAACGTCGGGAACGGCTTGACGCTCGAAGACACATCGAGGCTCATCTCCTGGTCGAAGTTTTCGAAGAGATAGAGCGTGAAGGCGATGAAGGCGTTTCGTGCCTGGCTGCTCCAGAACCGCTGATCACCGCTGCCGTCGGGATACAGCATGGCTGCGATCGACTGAATGTCCGAGATGCGAAACGCCGGGTCGGGCGAGATGTAGCTCAGCGGGTTCCAGCGATGCGTTCGCCGGTCTTCGGCGAAAGGATTGAATAGGAAAATTTCTTGGCCTTGCGACTTACGCCACCCACTGGTCAGGTCGAAGTTCTCCTGCTTGATGTCCAGGACCACGATGGAGCCCTGATACTCGAGGAGGTTGGGAATGACCACACCAACACCCTTCCCCGACCGGGTGGGCGCCGCGAGGATCACGAATTGCTGACCGCTAAGCCGGATCAGCTTCTTGCCGAACTTGCCGACGACGATGCCGTCGGGCGAATCCTTGAGCAGGCCCTGCTTCTCCAGGTCGCGGCGTGTAGCAAAGCGTGCGTCGCCATGGAGTGCCGTCGAACGCGACGAGCTCGACGAACGCAACAACGGCACGAGGCTTCCAATCCAGGCCAGCGCGGGCAACCCAAACCCCGCAACGCCCGCCGCCTTGATCTTCCACGCATACGGCGCGTACTGCGGGTACACCAAGGCGCTGTGGTAGTCCCACCATGTGCGCCACGTCAACGGTATATCGACGCCGAGCAGCATGAGGGTCAATTGACCTGAGAGGTACAGGCCGCCACCGAAGGCCACCAGGAACATCGCCGCCGCAAGGACGGTCTTCGTCGATCCATTCACGCCAGGCTCTCCGTGCCCATTTTGAGGTGCGCAGTCTAGCCACTTTTCGGTGGCGCAACACAAGGGTGAGGAAAGTTCTCACTCGATCGTTTTAATCGCGGCCCCAACCCCTTTCCAAACGCGGCTCTACTCACTCACCGCACGCGTCTGTTCCCAACACATTCGCGCATGTGCCTGCGTCGTGCACTGCACACCCATGTGCGTCAACGCGCCGATGGCTTCGAGCGAGAGCGCCAACTGCGCGCAATCGACGGTGTCCGATTCATGCACGAGATCGGCGAGCAGTCCAGTAAGACCTCGGGCGTACTGCAACCATTCGGTGGCATCGTTCAAAAGATCGTGCGCCGAGGCTTCTGGATCGATGTAATGGCGCGCACGGTCCTCCGCGCGCGCGGTGTCATAAACAGGCATGAACATTCCTTGGAAGTGAGCGTGACCGCCGTCCAGGTGCGGCACGCCACGCACAGCGCGACGTGCCGCGGATCAAACGGACTCGCGGGTTCACCGGCGGCCCGGGACCGGGCGCCGGGTGGCGTGATTGATGAAGTGGATGCGGCCTCAGCCGGTTTCAGTCGCCCACACAGGCGCTTGCCCTGTAGGTGCGGACAAGAAAAATCTCAGACGAGGGGCTGAATCCGCGGTTCGTCAACCGTCTCTGCGCGGTGGGCAGAGGGCCCGGTAACCGGTGGGGATGTCGCCGGGGGGATTCGGCGGGCGAGCGGGTACCGTATGATCGTGGGTAGCCACGGATCAACTCCTGTTTAGTTGGTCATGGTCAGCGAGCCGGGAGTGTTGGTGCACTCCCGGCTCGCGCTTCTCACCGCATGAAGCGATGGTTGTCTGCGACGCATGCAAATCGACTGCGCAGACAACGTGCCGACCGTAACAAAACAACGTCATGTTGTCTGTAGGCGCCATCGGAAAATGGGCGCACATACGGATCTCATGGCCGTGCTTCCAGCACGATATTGAACGGCGTCTCGGCAGCGCGACGGAAGCGACGGAAGCCGCCCGCATCGACGATCACCTTGCGCAGACGTGCCTCGCCTGCTTGCGCACCCAAGGCTGGCCCATGCCTGGCTAGCGACACCGGCACGCAGATCATCGATGAAGCCGCGTAGTACACGCGGCCGACGGGGTTGAGGTTGTCCGCCGTGCTGTCGCCCGCGAAAGGCTCCACGACCATGCATGTGCCGTCGTCCTTCAATGCACCCTTCGCGTGCCGGGCCGCGCCATCGGGATCGGCCATGTCGTGCAGGCAATCGAAGAAGGTGATGAGGTCGAAGTCGCGTCCCTTGTACCCCGACGCATCCGCTTGCTCGAACGACGCGTTGTCCACGCCGGCTTCCTTCGCACGCTCGCGGGCGACATCGATCGACGGTGCGTGATAGTCGTAACCCACGAAGTGCGATGCCGGGAAGGCTTTCGCCATCAGCACCGTGCTTGCGCCGTGCCCGCAACCGATGTCGGCCACCTTGCCGCCACGCCCGAGTTTGTCGACGACACCCTCCAACGCCGGAAGCCAGGCGCCCAGCAAGTGGGAATGGTACCCGGCACGGAAGAATCGTTCGGTGCCATGGAACAGGCAGGGGTGATGTTCGCCCCACTCCATGCCGGCGCCGCTGCGGAAGTTGTCGCGCACGCGCGGATAGGTGTGGAACAGCGCGAGGGCGATTTCATACGCGCCGGACAGATCGACCGGGCCGGCCGGGTCAGCCAGGCAAGCCGCCTGCTCTTCGTTGAGCTGGTACTTGCCGGACGCGGCGTCGTAATCGACATAACCACCGGCCGCCTGATTACCCAGCCATTCGCGCACGTAGCGTTCGTGGGTGCCGGTGCGTGTAGCGAGTTCGGCGGGGGTCAGGGATTCGCTGGCGAGTGCCTTGTACAAACCGAGTTCGTCGCCGAGCAGGACGAGCACGGCGCTGAACGCGGCGCCAAGGTCGCCGACCGCCTTGCCGAGGAAGGCATTGAGTTTTTCTTCGTTGAGGGACATGTGTGCGCGCTCCGAAGCCAGGGGAATCCGGTGCGGCGAGTCGTCAACGGTTCCGGCCGGCCGCCAGCGCGGAACCGGCGACGTCGTCCTGCCGGCGGCATGTCTCCGCCAGGGTCGGTGCGTGATGGGCTTGGAGGGGTCACGTTCTGCCCGCCGCCGGTGAATGCGTCATCGGCGCATCGTTGGGGACGATGGCGGGCCTGGGGCATGGTGCTGAGAGTATGCGCCTTTCAGCACCCGATCAGTGGGACATCGAAGGGCTCTGGACCTGCTGTTGCTGCCGCTCCTGGCTTTGCTGCGCGACGTCCTGCTGAGCTTGACGCTGCGGCTGGAGGTTCTCGATCGTTTGGGTGCTCTGGGCGATAGATGTCGCGACAGCCTGCGTCACGTTGACCTCGGCATACAGCTTGAAGGGGTCGTTCGCCTTACCTTGGACGGCATAGGCACGCTGTGCGTCGTCGCTGAGCGAAACGTTATCGATACGGCACATGCCTGCGGTCAACGACGAGGCGACGAGGGCACCTGCCAGGTTCTCGCTGCGATGGTCGGAAGGCCGACCATGGGCCGCGTCGATCTGCTTCACGCCAGCCAAGGCTTGTTCGAACATACCGTGGTCCCTGTGACCTGGCTGATTCAGTGGTGTAACACCCGACGGCATCGCCGCCTCTTGCGACCGATCCTTGACCTCCGAACGAAGCTTCTCCAGAAATGCCTTGTCCACCACGCCGGTAACCGGCAGCTGATGGCGTTCCTGAAACGCCTCTACCTCGGCCTTGGTCGCCGGACCGAAATCACCATCCACGGTCAAGGGGCGTCCGTTGGCGCGATAGTCGAGCGCCCGAAGGCTGCGCTGCAGCTTCTCGACGTCTTTCCCTTCGCTTCCCACGGAGAGAATCGAGCCACCCTGGCCGTGACTTTGTGCTCCAGCGGTATGGCTGACAGAACGACCTCCCAACTGCGCCAGTGCGCCAAGAGCCGGATCATCCAGGATGCTCGACTTCCGCCCGTTATCTTCAAGGTATTGCTTTAACCCTGTTTCCAAGAATTTACGGTCCTCTTCGGAGAGGCTGGCCTTGACGGTATCGACCCCAACGGCATCGACCAGGTTCGATATCCGGCGCAGCACGTCCCTGGCACCGTCGTCGGTTTGGCCATATTTCGTGTCCAGTTTGTAGCGGATGAGTTCTTCCAGGCCGAACTCGCCCTCGACCTTGATGGTCGCCGTCCCGCCCCGCCCCGGCATGTCCATCGCGGGGTCATCCTTGGTATGGCCCGCGAATTCCTTGAGGCCATCGTTCACAGCCTGGCCATACTGATTCGCTGTATCGATCACGATCAGCTTTGCGAGTGGGCTCCCTTGAAGGAAGGCGCGGTTCGCCTCATTCCCGATACCGTTTACGACCTCGTTCATCGCATCCACTTTCGCCTGCACCTTTGGCAGGTAATCGGCATTGATGGCCGCCACGCCTTCCGATGACGAAAGTGCCTGGTTCATTGCGGGCTTCATTCGCGCGTAGACCGCGCGGTCCTCGGCCGTGAATTCATTGAAAGGCTTGTAGAGGTGCGCTTTTATAGCGGCGAGATCTTCGTCACTGACAATGCGATTGCCTTCGGCATCGCGGGCATTGGCCGCGATGGATTCGAACAGATCGCGGCCATGCGGGTTGGCCCCGACATCGTACTGAAACGGGCCGAAACTGGGACCGCTAGATGCGAGTTCCGCGTTGCTTATCTGATACGCCCCTGCCCCATTGGACAGTTCGTTACGCATCATCGCCCGATGGGTGTAGTACTCCATCGTCCCCGGTTGCAGGGTGTCGCCACCGGTAAATTTGTCGTCGCTCATACAACCTCCTGGTACCGTTCAGCGTCAATCCTTATGGCGGGCAGCGAGACTGCCTTGCCAATCCTCCAGTTGCTGGGCGCGGATGGCCGTGCTTTCCATGCGGCAGATGGATTCAGTGGACGGCGCCGCGCTCGAGCCGAAGCGGCCGGCACGTACTGCGCAGTCCTTGTCGAAATACGCAAGCCAGGCACGCTGCGCTGCCTGGGCTTGGGCAACCGCTTCCTTGGAGCCCGACGCGGAAAGCGTCGCCATGACTGCCTTGTATGCCTTGTTCAAGCGCTCGTCCTGGAACTTGAATTCGGAATCCGCACAGTCCCCTTGATCTACGACACGACCCTGCGATTTAGCGATGCACGCGGAATAGCTCGGGCGTATCCCGTAATACTTGGGCGACACGTAGGAGAGACGCTCGACTCCGGGAACCACCGCGACACCATTGATCACATCCTGAGCGTCACCTTGTGTATCCGGTGCTGGAAGAGCAGCGTACGCATTTCCGGCAAGAAGCAAGCAAGCGATCGTCAATAGACGGTGCGTCTTCGTCATTTTGAGGTTCCACGTCGTCGGCAACCGGATTTGGCTCTGCGGAGTCTAGCGAAATTCTTTATCGCGCCAACACCTCAGATCAGGTGGGAATGGCTGTCCGAACTCGAACCCTGCCTATCTCGTTGGAACACGGCCCGCATCTGCTTGGCATCGCGTTTCGGTGGAACCCCGAACATCCGCGCGTATTCACGGCTGAACTGCGACGGGCTTTCGTAGCCCACCTGGAAGCAGGCCGTCTCGACGTTGAACGCGGTGGAGATCATCAAGCGACGCGCTTCGAGCAGACGGAGTTGCTTCTGGTACTGGAGCGGCGTCATCGATGTCAGCGCCTTGAACTGGCGGTGGAACGCCGAGGGGCTCAGCTGCGCGATCGCGGCCAGTTCCTCGACCCGGATCGCCTCGGTGAAGCGCGTCCGCAAAGTGTGCATGGCGTTTATCACCCGCTGCGACGGGCCGTTCGCGAGCGTCATCCGCGCAACTTCCCCACCATGAGGGCCGGTCAGGAGCCAATAGCAGATCTCTCGCATGATGATGGGATAGAGCGTCGGAATCGCCTGGGGCGTATCGAGCAGCCGGACCAGGCGCAACGCGCAGTCGGCCAACGGACCCTGGAAATCCGTGACGAAGACGCCACGCCCCGGCTCTCCGCTTGCCTTTGGCGGCGCGTCGAGTCCTTCCGCGACGCTGCGTACGATCGCGAGATCGAGTTCGAAGGCGAGAACAAGGCAGGGCTCGCCCGGACTGGCTTCGACGACACGGCCGATCGACGGCGTCTCCACGCCAATGACCAGCGCCTGCCCTGCCCGGTATTCGAGCCGATTGCCGCCGAACATTCCCCACTTTGCACCTTGCGCCACGATGCACATGGCCGGCCGGGAAAGCATGTGGGCCGGAGGCTTCGGATGGTCCGACCGCATGATCGCCATGCCCTCGATCGCCGTCATGAACGGGCTCTCGCCGGGATGGCGTTCCGTGTAACGCAGGAGGGCTTCCACCAACGGGTCGGGCATGTCCGGTTACTCCCCGTGCTGCATGCCTGGCAAGGCTAATCCTCGAGGCAGGAATAGGCAAGAAACAGGAGGGTTTCGGCATTCAGTAAGGTGGCCCCCGACGCCAGAATGTCTCAAACACCCCCCAAGAGAAACCAAGCCATGTCAAACAGTAAGATCGCCATCGTGACCGGCGGCAGCCGTGGCATCGGTCGCCAGACAGTCCTCTCCCTCGCCAAGCGCGGGGTCCGCTCGATATTCACCTATAACGCCAATCGTGCAGAAGCCGAAAGCGTGGTCGCGCTTGCCGTGGACGCGGGCGTGCAGGCTATCGCCCTGCAGCTGGACGTGGGCAGGGTCGAAACGTTCGAACGCTTCGCGACGCAGGTCCGTGAAGCGCTGGCAAGTCTCGGCACCGAGCGTTTCGATTACCTCGTCAACAACGCCGGCACGTCGTCGGGCGCCGGCCTGGAAACCATTACCGAAGAGGAAATGGATGCGCTGTATAACGTCCACTTCAAGGGGGTCCTGTTCCTGGTACAGAAGCTGTTGCCACTCATGAACGATGGCGGCCGTATCGTGAACATTTCTTCGGGACTGGCCCGCGTCGCCATGGCCAACCGTATCGGATACGGTTCCATCAAGGCCGCCGTCGAAACGCTGAGCCGTTACATGGCACTGGAGCTGGGACCGCGCCGGATCGCCGTCAATGTCGTGGCGCCGGGTGCGATCGCCACGGACTTCAGCGGCGGCATCGTCCGCGACAATCCCCAGGTCAACAAGGCCGTCGCCGAGCATACGGCGCTTGGGCGGGTGGGCGTTCCCGAAGATGTCGGCCCGGTGATCGCGTCGCTTCTTTCCGATGAATTCGGATGGGTCAACGCGCAGCGGATCGAGGTGGCTGGGGGCATGCATATCTAGCGTCATAGCTTCCTTCAAGACGGGCCAGGCATGCACAAGGATGCTTGCATGCACTACCAGTCGCTCGATTCTCGAAGGGTTTCCATGTCATCTGCGCGCAGCGCCGTCCCTGCATCTTTTTTTGGCATGATCCTGGGCCTCGTCGGCCTGGGTGCCAACTGGCGATTCGCGTCCCACCTCTGGAACCTGCCCAGCGCGATCGGCGAAATCGTGATGGCGGTGGCGCTCGTCGTATGGCTGGTGCTGATCGCGGCATACATCTGCAAATGGGTATTCAATCGGGCCGCGGCGATCGAAGAGGCACACCATCCCATCCAGTGCTGCTTCATCGGGTTGGCGCCCTCCTCCGCCGTGCTGATGGCCCTGGTGCTCGTGCCCTATACACACGCACTGGCCCTGGTGGCGCTGATCGTGGGAACGGTCGGCCAGGTGAGCTTCTGGCTGTGGCGCTTCGGAGAAATGTTGCAGGGCGATCGTGAGGTCATCACCACCACGCCCGTGATCTACCTGCCCTCCGTCGCGGGTAACTTCATCATCGCCGTGGGTTGCGGCACGATGGGTTATACGTCGTGGGGCATCCTCTTCTTCGGTGCGGGTGCATTCGGCTGGCTGGCGCTGGAATCGATCATCGTGTTTCGCCTCTTCAATGCGAGCTCGCTTCCCGCGCCTCTTCGCCCCACCCTGGGCATCCAGCTCGCTCCACCCGTGGTGGCGGTGGCCGCGTGGCTGGCCAATACGGAAGGCGCGCCCGAGTTGCTCGTTCAAGCGACGTGGGGATACGGATTGCTGCAAGCGCTTCTGCTCATTCGCCTGCTGCCCTGGATCATGAAACAGCCGTTCACGCCGAGCTATTGGGCTTTCAGCTTCGGCGTTACCGCGCTTTCGGGCGACGCATTGCAGATGACGGGGCGCGGTGTGACCGGCGCCATCGCGCAGATGGCTCCTGTTCTCTTCGTGTTGACCAATGTCGTGATGGCATTCCTGATCGTCGGAACGCTGGTTCGCATGGCGCAGAAGAAGCTTTTGCCGCCGCCTGCCGTGGCGGTCACGGTATCGCCGGGCTGACTCGTGAAGGCCGGTTCATAGCCGCCACCTTCGGCGATCGCAACTTGGTTGCATTTTGAAACCTATGCGTTTAGGCTCTTCACGGATTCGCCTTGCCCTCGAGCGATTCCATGAAGCCACCCCCACGCCTGTCCCGCTCACTTCTCGTCCTTCTCGCCTGCGCCAGTGGCGTGAGCGTCGCCAACGTCTACTACGCGCATCCCTTGCTCGATGCTGTGGCCGCCGACTTTGCGATCACGCCGGCGGTGGTTGGCGGGGTAGTCACCGCGACGCAGGTGGGTTGCGCCTTGGCCCTGCTCTTCGTCGTGCCGCTAGGCGACATCGTCAGCCGCCGCCGTCTCATGCTCATCCAGGCAGTGGCCCTTGTCGGCGCATTGGTCACCATCACGCTCGCTGGCAACGCGACGCTGCTCCTCGCCGGCATGCTCGGCGCCGGCCTGTTCGGCACGGCGATGACCCAAGGCCTGATCGCGTATGCGGCAAACACCGCGGGTAACGGCGAACGGGGACGCGTGGTGGGTGCGACACAGGCCGGGGTCTTCATCGGCTTGCTGCTGGCCCGCGTGGTTGCCGGCGGCATCAGCGACATCGCCGGATGGCGAAGCGTCTACGCCTTCGCCGCCACCGTCATGCTCGGATTGGCGGCGATGCTCTGGCGGGCCCTGCCCGACCTCCCCGTCCACGCGAACCGCATGACGTACCGCCAACTCGTCGCGTCGATGGCGACGCTCATCCGCGACGAGCGAGTGCTGCGCGTTCGGGGCCTGATCGCCCTCTTGATGTTCGCTGCCTTCAACATCTTCTGGAGCGCCCTGGTCCTGCCGCTCAGTGCGGCGCCCTACCATTTCTCGCACACGGTCATCGGTGCCTTCGGCCTGGTGGGCGTGATCGGCGCGTTGGCGGCCGGGCGTGCGGGGCGCTGGGCGGACCAGGGGCACGGCGAACGAACCACGGCCGTGGCGCTCGTCCTTCTCATCGCGGCATGGCTGCCCCTGGCCTATATGGGTGCGTCCATGTGGTGGCTTGCCCTCGGGATCGTCCTGCTCGACATGGGCGGCCAAGCTATCCACGTGACCAACCAGAGCCTGATCTTCCGCACACGGCCGGATGCGCATAGCCGGCTTGTTGGGGCTTATATGCTGTTTTATTCGGCGGGTAGTGGCTTGGGTGCGATGGCTACGACGATGACTTATGCGCGGTTTGGGTGGGATGGGGTCTGTGCGTTGGGCGCTGGGGTCAGTGGCTTGGCGCTTGTGTTCTGGGCAATGTCCGTGCGACGGGTGTCTTGTGTCGATGCGTGTGCTGTTGCTGGCCCTGCTCGGTGAGGCGCGGGGAAGGCATCGGGGAATGTTGTATCGTATCGGACGCGCATCCGGCGTCATTGAGGGGATGGAACATGCGAAAGGCATTGGCGGCAATCGCATCACTGATGTGGATGGCCACGTCGTATGCCTCCAATGCTCCGGCATGGAAAGATAAGGCGGATGCAATTCTCCACGAAGTATCCGACTACGCCCCCGGCGCCTCGGTCGCCATCGTCGAAAAGGGGCAACTGGTCTATTCAACGTCACGCGGACTCGCAAGCGTTGAACTGAATGTGCCCCTCATTGCGGCAAGCCGGTTCAGGATCGGCTCGTTGACCAAGACGGTTACGGCCGCCGCCATCTTGAAACTACAGGCCGACGGACAGCTGAACCTCGATGACCCTCTAGCAAAGTGGCTGCCAAATTTTTTGGGGAGTTCGGGAATTACCATAAGAGAACTTCTCAACCATACGTCGGGAGTCAGCGATGCATGGGATGCGCCGCTCGCCGAAGTGTTGAGTACGGAACAGAGGCTTGCATTGATCGGCAAGGCGCATGCTGATTTTCCACCTGGCACGGATTGGCGGTATAGCAATTCCGGCTACATGGTGTTGGGTGCAGTTCTCGAGAAAGTGACGGGGCTCAGTTGGTCGGATGCAGCGCGAAAACTGGTCCTCGAACCTCTTGGCATTGACGGCCTTGGCTACCACGATGATTCGGCTGTGGTTCGGGGCCTGGTGCCCGGGTACACAAGCGGACAAGACGGCCGACCAGCGAAGCCAGCGCTGTATAGCATCTCCGGACCAGGGGCGGCGGGCGCACTCGACGGAGATGCGACTAGCGTTGCGACCCTGCTTCGCCGTCTTGGCACTAGCCAAGGACCGTGGCCGGTCATCTTCAAGTCCATGACGACCCCTACGCGAGTGGGAAAGCAAGATATCCCCTATGGAATGGGAACCGTGCCCGGAAGGTTGCACGGCATCCCCATCGTGGAACATGCAGGCGGCATCGAAGGATATTCGGCGTATTACGTCTATGCGATGGGTCAGGACCTGGCGGTCGTCGTCCTCGAGAATTCGGACTCACCAAAAGTCACTTCTCGCTCCCTTGCCCGTCGTATCGCCGGCGTAGCCCTGGGTGTTCCCTACAGAACCTTTGAGCCTGCGGCGTGGCCCGCGCAGAAGATCAACGCCCTCGCTGGAAGCTACGTTATCGAGGGTGACAGCCGGCATTCCATCGCAATCCACGATGGCGCCCCATGGATACGACGTGATGATGGTCCGGAAAAGCGCCTCGTGCCGGCAGCTGGAAATGTTCTTTTCTATGCTGGTGATGGCACTGACTTCATCGAGCCCGTGCAGGATGGGAACGGCGTAGCGCACTCGCTGAAATTTCATTCGGACGGCGAGGCATCATTTCGGGTCGAGGCTCGGGAAAAGAGCAAATGAATGATGCTCGCCAACGTAGATCGTTATTCATCCAACACGGCGATTACTTCGGCGCAGACAGGAGCTCTTTCTTCGATCGCTCAGGATCACGTTGGAGACTTCTACAATTTCACGATTTTCTTCACTAATCGCAGCGATGACAAGTTCACCTGTGCTGATTTCTGCGATTACGCGGCCAGGATGGCAAACATGCCACCCATTAACGACAAGTCGTTGTATGGTCTGTCGCCGCTGCCATCAGATTTGTCGAAGAGCGCTAACTATCACATGTCCGTGATGGACTGGCCGGGGAAATGGCATGTTCGAATTCAACGCCTTTCATATATTGGTCCTTGCGGCTTTGTTGACTACGTTGGGCACCGATCCTTCTGCTGAGCATGCAGCTCCAGGACGTTCGACTTTACCTGGACGGTTTTTCTTTCTCGCGGTGAATCCGGCAGACAAAACGCGTGCCGGTGAACCCCTTGATCGACTGCTATATGAGATGCCTGCCAACGGGCAGTCTCCCCCAAGGGTGATTACAAAGTTCACTTACATGCGTGACTTGGTCTCCTACCCTAGAAGCGGCACCGTGGGGGTCAACGTACGCACGGGTTCCGAGCGAGGTGCGTTCCTGGTCGATGCTCATCCGGGTGGCAAATTCAACGTGACGCCACTTCTGTCGCCAAAACAGGCCGCAGTGTTCGAGTCCGTTGACTGGGACGCACCCACACCGGCTACCCCAGGCCATCGGCATCTTGAAACTGGAGTTGTACTATCGCCTGACGGAACACGGGTGGCCGGAGTCGACGCAACATGGCATCTTTGCATTATCGAGCATCCGGGAGGCAAAGCCATCTTCTGCTCTGATAACCTAGTCACGTGCCCAGGCAATCAGCTTACGTGGTCACCAGATGGAAACATGGTTGCGTTCGTCTCACCAATCCGAAGCAACTTGACCGCCTGCAATCTCCACGAGGTATCCGCCCTTGATTTGCGCACCGGCGAGTCACAGCAATTAACAGATGTCCCCGGGGAGCAGTTCAACAAGGAGATGCAACGCGCCATCGTCAAACAGGGTGACCCGACGAATCGTTGGCACCGATCAGACCATCCGGCATGGTCCCCTGATGGACAATGGATAGCGTTTTCCAGCAGCAGGGGCATTGGGCGCATTCGTCCTGATGGATCAGGTTTTCAGATCGTCGCAAAAGGCCTTGACCCCACGTGGTCCCCCGACGGCAGCATGCTCGCCTATCGGGTTCCGAAGACGAAGGGGGCGGCCGTGCAGATGGCTCGAACACGCTTTGGATATCCCATGGGACGTCGCCGTGAGCCGACCTGACGGCGTAGGGACAGTCACCGTGATTGGTGACAACGAATCGTCGTTATCGGTTGAGGAGGTCGTGTGGATGCCCTAGGTCGTCATGCGTCACGCAACCCGCTGCGGGTAGGTCGTGAACTCAACTGCTGCTTTAGCGCGACTAAAGTGCCACGCCCGCCGAGATGACGAACGCGCTCGTTTGAAATACATTCGCCTGTCCACTACTTTTCCGATGGCTTCCTATACCTCCTTAAGTGGCTTGGGTGCGATGGCTACCACGATGACTTATGCGCGGTTTGGGTGGGACGGAGTCTGCGCGTTGGGTGCTGGGGTCAGTGGCTTGGCGCTTGTGTTCTGAGCGCAGTCCTTGCAATGGGCGCCGACCCTATCGGATGTACAGCAGGATTAGCAGGCCGATGCCGGCGGCGATGGCGACAAGAGACTCCACGAGCATCCATGTGCCATCCGGGTTTCCCTCTCGCCGGAGCCTCCGCATCATGGCAACCGCTGATGTTTCCGGTGCGTGTGCCCGGCTATAACGGAAATAAATCCGCCAGCTGGCGAGGCCAGATCCGGCCATGACGAGAATCAGCAGGAGATGTACGACGTGATAGGTGGCGGGGCTCATGGCCGGATCCGTGAGTAAAGGGCGCTCGCGTCAATGCGAGGCATTAGCCGGTATTGCGCTTTCAAGGGCCTTTCGTGGGCAGCGGTTCGTCTTGCTCTGCCTCCAATTGCTGGTATGTATGAATCTGGTCTCACTCTCGCCCGCGCAAGTACAAGCAAATAGGACATGTCCCCCATGACCAACATCCCCCAAGCACCCGTCATCCTTATCACCGGCGGAAGCCGCGGCGTCGGCGCGGCAACCGCACGTCTAGCGGCCAAACAAGGCTATGACGTGGCGATTAGCTACGTTTCCAATGCATCGGCCGCGCAGGCCGTCGTGGCGGACATCGAAGCCATGGGACACCGTGCCATTGCCGTGCGCGCAGACAGCGCAGAGCCGGGACAGGTGGAACAGCTGTTTACCGCCATTGACCATACCTTCGGCCGAATCGACGTGCTGGTGAACAACGCGGCTGTCCTGGAACTGCAGTCGCGCCTCGAAGATCTCAGTTTCGAAAGGATGCAGCGCGTCTTCGCCGTCAACACCATCGGCCCGATCCTTTGCGCCCAGCAGGCTTCCAAACGCATGTCGCACCGCCATGGTGGACGTGGCGGTTCCATCGTCAACATTTCGTCGGCGGCGGCCCGCCTCGGCAGTCCGAACGAGTACGTCGACTACGCTGCCTCCAAGGGTGCCCTCGAGACCTTCACCACCGGGTTCGCCAAGGAGGTCGCGCGAGAAGGTATCCGGGTGAACTGTGTTCGTCCGGGGCATATCTACACCGAGATGCATGCCAGTGGCGGCGAGCCGGGACGGGTCGACCGGGTGAAGGATTCGATTCCGATGGGCCGTGGTGGTCAGCCCGAGGAAGTGGCTCGGGCGATCCTGTGGCTTGCTGGCGATGAGGCGTCTTTCGTGACCGGGACCTTCCTCGACGTCACCGGCGGCAAATAAGCCCTGCGCCGATCACAAGCCACTTTCACCAAAACGTTGAAAGTGTTGTGCCAACTAGTGCCTTTTTTCTCGAACAGGCCTCGCGCAAGCTTTACCTGCGTCTTATCCCCTGTCCGAGGTCACTTCCATGAAACAGCTTCTACTCGCCGGAATTATGGCCGCCTCCTTCTCGGCGGTGGCCGATCCTTCCCCGTCGCCTGCCGTCGAGCGAGTGGCCACATTCGAGGGCGCGATGCCGACGGGCGTGACGGTGGCGCCGAACGGCCGGATCTTCGTCAACTATCCCCAATGGGGCGACGATCCCGCCTTCACGGTTGGGGAACTCAAGGACGGCAAGGTCACCGCCTACCCGTCGCAGGCGCTCAATAACGCCGACCCGTCCCATGCCGCTTCCACCCTCATCAGCGTCCAGAGCGTGGTCGCCGACGCCGCCAACCGCTTGTGGATCCTCGATACGGGCGCGCCGAAGTTCGCGGCACCGATCGCCGGTGGCGCGAAACTCGTCGCGGTCGACCTGGCCACCAACAAGGTCGTCAAGACCATCGTGCTCGCAGACGACGTGGTCCTCCCTACCACCTATGTGAACGACGTCCGCTTCGACCTGCGTGTGGGCAAGGCAGGTGTCGCCTACATCACCGACAGCTCGGTCAAAGGTCCGGGAGGCATCATCGTCGTCGATCTCGATTCAGGTCACGCGATCCGCCGCCTGAGCGGGCACGCGAGCACCATGCCGGACAAGGACTTCGTGCCGGTCATCGAGGGCAAGCCCTTGATGAATCGCCCGGCGGGAGGCCCGCCGAGCCCTTGGCTCGTCGCCAGCGATGGCATCGCCATCTCCGCCGACGGGAAGACGCTGTATTACTGCGCACTGTCGAGCCGCCACCTTTTCAGCGTACCTACCGCACTACTGCGCGATGAAAAGGTGCCCGAAGCCGACATCGAAAAGGCCGTACGCGACCTCGGCATGAAGGGCGCGTCCGATGGCCTGGCGGAAGATGATAAGGGCCGCGTCTACGGCGGGGACTACGAGCACAACAGCATCCGCCGCTACGAAGCCGGCAAATGGGAAACCTTGGTGACCGACCCGCGCATTCTGTGGCCGGACACCTTATCGGTCGGTACGGATGGCTATCTGTACTTCACCGCTAACCAGCTGCACCGGCAGGCGGGTTTTCATGAAGGGAAGGACGAGCGCAAGCAGCCCTACGAGTTGCTCAGGGTCAAGATCGGCGCGGGGCCCGTGCTGCTCAAGTAGCGCCAAAGAAAAAGGCCGCCTGCGTTGGCAGGCGGCACTGGGGGCACTGATCGAGGTCGTAGCATTAGGGCAGATTCTTGGTGGATGTCACAGCCAACATAAGCGGCCGCGAATCGGGTACTCCGGGCTCAAGGTCGCCTGTCACCGACACGCGAACTCCGTTAATGGGACCATTGGATACAATGGCAGCCACATCTATTTCCCGCTGATTGACAAACGACGATGGACCGCGGGCTGAAGGTCGATCCGAAATCACCGTAATCGACTGATCGAGACGCAGATAAATATGCCGCGTCGCGTCGGTGTATAGCGTGCCTACCAGGGTCACTGGCCCGAAATGCACAGACATGGTGTCGGCAGCGCTAGCCATCGGGATTGTCCCCACGACCGCAACCACCAATGCTGCTCGCAGTAACCGTTTTTGCATGAAGACTACCTCGTGAGGCTGAAACGTTGACTGCGCACTGGCGCAGACGCGTGCGGACGCAGATGCGGGTTGCAGATGAACTTAGCCGTGGACACAGACGGACGCCTGCGCAGCACTCATGGGTACCACGCCCTTTTTCAGCTTACCTGATTAATTTCTGAGCAATTTTTCGGCGCTCCGCATTCTTTACCGCTCGATGTCGCGAGGATCCTGTTGAAGGTGCCAACGCCAGAACTTCAACCCCTCTTTCCCGTAATAGAAATATCGCGAGGTGAGACGCATCACAAATATGGTCCCAGCGACGAGAAGAAACTCACTGAGCACGCGGGGAACAAAAGGCCGGATGAGAAAGATATACAGCAACACCCAACCGATAAAAACACCAATTTTTACGAAGATTTTCATGATGTATATCACTAGACCTGGTCGACCAAGACAGCAAGTGGCATGCGAACGTAAAGCTAATCGCGGACGAGCTTTGCGATTCGTTCGAGCGCGAACAAGAGCTATTCAAGAACGAGCACGAACTGATCACCTTGATGAGTTCGCTGGTCGATGACAACCCAGGAACGATTGCGCTGAGGCATCGGCTGATCATCGCCAAGTCCTTGGTGGGAAACTTTGGCCAACGGTTGATTACGGATCTCAAAGACTGCGTTGGCCGGACGCCTAGGGCAAAGGAAAAAATCCATCAACGGCTTGGTTCGATCGCTACGATCATCCATTACAACAATGGGTGGAGCGAACTCGAGGGGCTATCGGGTGACTTGCTCGCGTCGAAATCACCAGCACAAATCTGCGATCTGATCGCCGATCTCCTGAACAAACGAGACGTCGAATACCAATGCACCTTGTCGATCAGCGGCGATAAGGGCGTTGTTGTGGGCGTGTTGAGCGGCGTCGATATTTACCGCACACCGACCAAGCGCATCACCCAACTCAAAAATACTCCCCATATTTCTGTGTGGTTCGATCGGCATGTGGATTGCGCAATGGTCACACTTACCATACAAGCCTCATCGGCATCGCAAGCCGCACACCAGTCGTCGCAACGGATCAATCAAATCCTCAACATCCACAACCTGATTGCCAACGCTGCGACCTTTCGGACCACCCCCGTCGTCGTCGTGGAGTCAGCCCTGTCCGAGCCGGCATTGATCGAGGTCACGCCAGGCAAGCATTTCGGCTTGTCGGTGCGCGCTAATGCCACGAAAGTAACCCTTCGGCGACTGAGAGCGATAGGCCCGCGCCTCAATGACAACCTCAGGCTCTCCAATGCCTTGGAGTCACATCGACTGGCACTTTCGGCGGGAGACCCACAGACAGCCATCATCAACCTGTGGACCGCCCTCGAGACCATCGCTGGGCCCGCCCCGTCAGGGCCCATCGGCGCACACGTTGCCAAGACCATCGCTCCGATCGTCGCATGGCGTCGCATCGACAAGATTGTCGGCTACACGGCCATCTGTGTGCATAAACTGCTCAAAGAGCGAGGGATAGGTATCCCTCCCCACCTAACGCATTCCAATTCCCATAGGGTTTCGCGGGAAGATGTTCTGGAAGCCATGACCGGGGCTGATAACAACCCGACTGCCGTTGCCATTATGGGGTTAAGTGACGATGCTCAACTGCTGCGCATTCGAATTCAGGAGACTTATAACTCCTTCGGAACCGCGGACGGCATGCGAAAATCCCTGGCACGGTCAAACGACCGCATTGTCTGGCAGATCCATCGGATCTACCGCGCCAGGAATCTGCTGGTGCATCGAGGTGAGCAAAGCCACCTCATATGGCGGCTGTTGCAAAACGCTCAGTACTACACGTCCTTGGTCATCAGTCGGGTCATGCACGACATGGCGATCAACGAAGGCTGGACCATTGACACAGCCCTAGAAGCGGAAAAACTACGTTACGAACATCTGGTCAGGACCTTGGCCCGCCACCCTGATCAGATTATGTATGGAGATCTCATCGTCAAACGCTGCTCCAACCCCGAACGACCGGTGTGGACCAAAACTGACACGGTGCCAAGTTGAGCCGCGTGTAAGGCTGGTCGTTGCTACGCGCCATCCACCGCGATATCACCGGCTCAGGCTTCGCGGTGCCTGAGCATGATCTCAGCGTAGTCAACCAGCCCTCGCTCCAGAAGCTTGCGGTGCACGGGGACGGCTCTTGCGCTGGCGTCGGTTTTGAGGCTTTGTCCTTCACCATCGGCAGACACGCGAATGCAGGCAATTCCGTCCTCCGTCACGAAATCGTCGAGGTGCAACTGCCCAACCTGGCTGACGTGCGCAGGTAAGAGGTCCCTTCATGTACCACACCGCCAACCTGCCCATGCAATGTTCAAAAAAAAAAACCGCCTATTTGCGCGTACAGCGTAGATCTGCCGCATAGGCGTGGCGGGTATGTTACGTACAGCATCCGAGAAAGTGTTAGCTGTTTCAACTACTGGTTGACGAAAAAACTAACAGTTCAACTTTTTTGGCAAACAGACACCCTATGACACCAACCCAACGTGGATAAAACGTGGAAAACCAGAGGTGTCAAATCAGATTTAAAAAAATCAATAACTTAAGAGAATTCATGGCGGAGAGAGTGGGATTCGAACCCACGGTAGGCTTACACCTACGGCAGTTTTCAAGACTGCTGCCTTAAACCACTCGGCCATCTCTCCATAAACTTTTATCAGGCGATAACTTCCAATCCCGCCATATACGGCCGCAGCACCTCGGGCACCTCGATCGACCCGTCCGGCTGCTGGAAATTCTCCATCACCGCGACAAGTGTACGACCAACCGCCAGGCCGGAGCCATTGAGCGTGTGCACGAGTTCCGGCTTGCCCGTGGCCGGGTTGCGCCAGCGGGCCTGCATGCGGCGGGCCTGGAAGTCGGTGCAGTTGGAGCAGCTGCTGATTTCGCGGTAGGTGTTCTGGCTGGGCAGCCACACTTCCAGATCGTAGGTCTTGGCGGCGGCGAAACCCATGTCGCCGGTGCACAGCTGCACCTTGCGGTACGGCAGCTTCAGCGCCTGGAGCACGGCCTCGGCATGGCCGACCATCTCTTCCAACTGCTGGAAGCTGGTCTCGGCCGTGGCGATCTGCACCATTTCCACCTTCTCGAACTGGTGCTGGCGGATCATGCCGCGCGTGTCGCGGCCGTAGCTGCCGGCTTCCGCGCGGAAGCACATCGAGTGGGCCGTCATGCGCAGGGGCAGTTCGTCGGCTTCGACGATGCTGTCGCGCACGAGGTTGGTCAGGGCCACTTCGGCGGTGGGAATTAGGTAGCGCTTGGTGTCGCCCACCTGGGTGCCGAACAGGTCTTCCTCGAACTTGGGCAACTGGCTGGTGCCTTCCATCGCGTCCGCGTTCACGATCAGCGGCACGTTGTGTTCGAGGTAGCCATGCTTCGTCGTGTGCAGGTCGAGCATGAACTGCGCGAGCGCGCGATGCAGGTGCGCGAGTTGACCGCGCAGCACGGTGAAGCGTGCGCCGGAGAGCTTCGAGCCGGCTTCCGCATCGAGCCAGCCGTGACGGGCGCCGAGGTCGACGTGGTCCTTCACCGGGAAGTCGAACGGACGCGGGTGGCCCCAGCGGAGCAGTTCCACGTTTTCGTTCTCGTCCTTGCCGATGGGCACGGATTCATCGGGCAGGTTCGGGATCTCGAGGGCGATGTCGGCGAGCTTGGCCTGCACCTCGGCCAGGGCGTGCTCGTTGGCCTTGAGCTTGTCGCCGATGCCGGCGACCTCGGCCATCAGCGGGGCCACGTCCTCGCCCTTGGACTTTGCCTGGCCGATGGCCTTGGAACGGGTGTTACGCAGGTTCTGCAGCTCCTGGGTCTCCGTGGAGAGCGCCTTGCGCTCGGACTCCAGGCGCTCGATCGTGCTCACGTCGAGGTCGAAGTTCCGGGCGGCGCGGAGGCGCTCCGCCGTCTCGGCGAGGCGGCCGCGCAGGAGTGCGGGATCCAGCATTGTCGGTGTTCCGTGGGGTGTCGAATGCTGGATTATCGCAAAATTCGATTCGTAGTACGCGCAACGCGTCGCCGGATCAAGCCATCGGCTTGATCCCCGCACCCCGCCCCCTGCGGCCCAGCCACCACCCCGCCGCCGCGCCGGCGACCAACCAGCCGAAGGCCTGCTCGACCAGCGTGCCGGCGGTGAAGGCGCCCGGGAAGCGGTACCAGTTCCAGTACGGCACGCTCAGCGACAGCCAGCTGAAGACGCCGAAAGCCAGACCGATGTAAAGACCGCGGACCACGCCGGTACCCGCCCGGAGCATCACCAGCACCACGATCAGCGCGGCCAGGGTGTCGGAGAGCCACTGGTGGAACAGGTTGCCGCCCATCGCCATCGGGTCCTTCCCATAGGGCGAGTACACGATGAAGGCGTACGGCGAGGCCTTGGCCTTTGCCGAAAAGGCGGCGACGGCCTTGTCGTCGCCGTGCATGGCCATGTCGTAGTGCGGGAGCATGTAGATGCCGTGTTCGGCGGGCAGGCCGTCATGCAGGGCGGAGAGCACCTTGTCCTCGTCCAGCGGCGCGCGCATGGACATCTCGCCCAGTGGCAGCACCATGTGCGCGAAGGCGCCCCAGAGGAACATCACGAGTCCGCCGATCAGGGTTGCGATCGCGATGCGCATGGCCGTTCTCCGCGGTGGGTGTGGGCCGAGGGTACTTCTGGTCAGGGAGCCGGGGTATTGGCCTTTTGGCAGGGGGTGCGGCTTTGTGTGTGGGAGCCGCTTCAGCGGCGATGGGTGGTTGCCGTGACCTGGCCCGCTGCCGCGGGATCGCCGACAGAGTCGGCTCCCACAGACAGAGTCGGGCTCCCAGAGGACAGGGGCGGCTCCGACAAGAGGAAGGCGCGGCTTCTCTCGCCGTGGCCGGATCATGCCGTGGCCGGATCGCCGTTGCCGGATCAGGGTTTCTTGCGGGCTTCGGCTCGGGCGGCACGCAGCGCGGTGAGCTTCTCGCGCAGCTTCACTTCCAATCCACGATCGACCGGGTCGTAGAAGGTCATGCCGACCAGTTCGTCGGGCAGGCATTGCTGGTCGAGGGCCACGCCGCCTTCCACGTCGTGGTCGTACTGGTAGCCGGTGCCGTAGCCCAGGCCTTTCATGAGCTTGGTCGGCGCGTTGCGCAGGTGCATGGGCACGTCGAGGCTGCCCATCTGCTTCACCGTGGCGCGGGCCTTGTTATAGGCCATGTACGCGGCGTTGCTCTTGGGCGAGATGGCCAGCCAGATGGCGAGTTGGGCGAGGCCGAGTTCGCCTTCCGGGCTACCCAGGCGCTCGAAGGTGTCCCAGGCGTCGAGGGCCATGCGCCAGGCTCGCGGTTCGGCGAGGCCCACGTCTTCCACCGCCATGCGCGTCATCCGGCGGGCGAGGTAGAGCGGATCGCAGCCCCCGTCGAGCATGCGCGTGAGCCAGTACACGGCGGCGTCCGGATCGGACGAGCGCACGGATTTGTGCAGCGCCGAGATCTGGTCGTAGAACTGCTCGCCGCTCTTGTCGAAACGACGCGTGCGGTCGGCCAGCACCTGTTCCAGCGTGGTGTCGTCGATGCGGCCGTTTTCCGCCAGTTCGGCCGCGATTTCCAGCAGCGTGAGTGCGCGACGCACGTCGCCATCGGCGGCGCTGGCGATGAGCTTCAACGAGGCTTCGTCCACGCTCAGGCCCAGGTCGCCCAGGCCGCGCTCCTTGTCGGCGAGCGCGCGATGCAAGGCGGCGACGATGTCGTCGGCGCTCACCGCATCCAGCACGTGCACGCGGCAGCGCGAGAGCAACGCGGAATTGAGCTCGAACGAGGGGTTTTCCGTGGTGGCGCCGACGAAGATGATCACGCCGCGTTCGATATGCGGCAGGAAGGCATCCTGCTGCGCCTTGTTGAAGCGGTGCACCTCGTCCACGAACAGCACGGTGCGCCGGCCTTGCGCGAAGTTGCCCTCGGCTTCGGCCAGCGCCTTGCGTACGTCCGGAAGTCCGCTCATCACCGCGGAAATCGCGCGGAAGTCGGCGTCGGCGTAGCGCGCCACCAGCAGGGCCAGCGTGGTCTTGCCGCAGCCAGGCGGCCCCCACAGGATCATCGAATGCACCCTGCCCGCTTCCAGCGCGCGGCGCAGCGGCTTGTCCTCGCCCACCACGCGTTGCTGGCCGACGATCTCGTCGAGCGCACGCGGACGCATGCGCTCGGCCAGTGGTTTCAAGGCTTCGGGTTCGGCGAACAGGCCGGGGGACTGGAAGGACATGGGGATCGATGCGTTCGGTGAACGGGCATTATCGCGCGTTCACCGTGCACGGCGCCTCAATGGCTCATTCGTCGCTGGGCCGGGGCTTGCGCAGCAGGCTCGCGGCCATGCCCGCCACCAGCGCGGCGCCGAGCAGGAGCACCACCCAGAGCAAGGGGCGTGTCCAGTCGAACGGCGCCCCGCTATCGTCCAGCGCCTTGCGGCCCGCCAGTTCCTGGCCGGGGCCCGTCGTGGCGGAGGCAGGCCGCCAACTGGCACCGCCGTCCTTGCGCAGGGCCGCGATGGCATCGTCGATCGGCCAGGCGGGACGGCGCGCGGCACGGCTGCCGACCAGCAGGCGGTACGGCGCGTCGCCTTCGAGCAGGAAGACGAATCGGTCCGGGCGCCAACCCACCGAGAGGCGCGGCGATTCGCGCAGCGGCGTCGCCGAATGCAGGCGCAACAGTTCACGGCGGCCCCGCGATACCTCCAGCGGATGCCGGCCACCGCCATCCTGGCCGGGTGTGACGACGAGGGTGCCGAGTTGGTCGGCGCTCATCGTGCCTTCCACGGCGATCGCATCGAAACGCGCCACGTTGTCGCTCTTGCCGAGTGTCACGCGCAAGGCGCCCACGGGCAGTGCCGCAGGCAGTCGGTAGTCGTAGTCGACACCCTGCCCGCTCGTGCTCGTGTCGGTGGCGGCGAGGTCCAGCCAGCGGCGTGGGGCCTCATCCTTCGCGGAGGCATCTTCCATCGTGCCGGACAGCGTCACGGTGGCGGCGGCACCGTCCGTCCAGGGCGCTTCGCCCCCGGTCACGCGTACGCGGTAGTAACGCGCGGGTGCGCCGGCCAGCTTCACGACGCGTGCATCCACCGCGCCGTCGCCCTTGCCCAGGGTCACCACGGAGGCGCTGCGTACCAGCGGCGTCCAGTCCTGCAGGTTACCGCTGGCGTCGATGTCCAGCGTGAGGCTGGCGTCGCGGTCGAAGGGGGCGAATTCCAGGCGTTCGGGCGCGACGGGCTGGCGCGCGTCGAACAGCCATTCGCGGGGTGCGCCGCTGGCGGGAGCGGCGCCGGGTTCGATGACGATATCGCCATTGGTGCTTCGCTGGATGCGCGGCCCGGCGATGCCGCCCGCGCTTTGCGGCACGGCGAGCAAGGGCGCGTCGAGTGTGACGGGATGCGACGTCGGCGCGGCGGGCGCATACGGACCGGCGGCCACCTGGCGGCCGTGCGCGTCGACGATCACGACATCGGCCAACCCGGCATCGCGGCTCGCCCAGGCATACGCGTCCTGCGGCAACTCCACGACGTACGCCTTCGCGCCGGGTTCGTGGTGGATCGGATAAGCCATCGCGAACGGCAGTGGTGCATCGGCGTGCGCCGCCGTGACGACGAAAGACAACGCGAACAGACAATGACGCCAATCACGACGCATGCGAGGACTCCGCGGGCGGGACCGCTCCCTGCCGTGGCGGCGCGGGCGCGAGATAACCGATGACCGTGCACAACAGGCCATAGGCGATGAACGAGGCGATGCCGAACAGGTTGCCGAGATGGCCCCGGTCGACCAGCAGCAACTTCAACAGCACCAACGCCATGGTCGCGGCGCCGGCCATCCAGAGCAGGCGTTGCCCACGCTTCGAACCGAGCACCCAAGCCACCACGCCGATCACGCTCCAGACCACGGTGAGCGAAAGCTCCGCCAGGCTCGAACCCGGCATGTCGCCGTTCCAGGGCACGCCGCCGAGGTGGTGCACGGCGCGCAGCGTCATGCTCGTGGCCATGATGAAGAACACCACGGCGAGCACCGCCGGACGTGTCGCGCGTACCTCGCGCGGGATCGCCTCGTCGGAAATCGCCCGCGCCACGAAAAGCAGTACGGCCACCAGCAGCAGGTCCACCGGGTTGAGCACGGGTACGAAGGGCAACGGTTTCGGGTTGCCGGCCGTGCCGAGTGCCGCGATACCCACCGCGATCATCGCCAGCGCCGCGCAGGTGCCGACGGCGTATCGGATATCGCGCGCATGCCCTTGCAACGGCGAAGCAAGCCAACGCACCGCCCACAACACCGGCGCCGCAAGCGACAAGGTCGGCAGCGCGGCGGCGAGCAGGCGCCAACCTTCGCCGAGTGCCGGCGCCGCGTCGAGCGCGAGCACGATCGCCACGGTGAAGATCAACGCCCAGCGCACCCACCACACCGTGGCCGAGGCCACGGCGGCGACGCGATGCGAGGCGACGCCGCGCAAGGCGAACCAGCCCGTGATGGCCATGACGACCACGGCACCCAGCGGCCAACGAGCCAGCGGCTGGATGTTCGCGTTGGCTCCGGACAGCACCACCACGAGGCCGCCCAGCAGGAACAGAGGCACGCCAAAGGCCAGCACCACGCCGAGGTCGAGCTTGCGCGCGCGGGGACATGCCAGCCCCAGCAAGCACGCGGTCACCGACGACAAGGCCAGCCAGCACGCGGATTCGATCTCGGCATCGATGACGAAGGTGTCGATCTCGTTGGCGAAACTCACCAGCCACCAGAGCACCGCCCACACGAGCAGGCCGATGCGCGCGAGCCCCGACACGCCACGCGACATGCCGTGCCGGTCGAACTGCCAGACACCCACGCTCGCACCGATCACCAGCAGCAGGCTGCCGATGAAGGTCGCGTTGAACAGCGGCGTGTCGTTGTAGTGGTGATGGAAAAGCGAGGCCAGCACCCACGCCACGCCGGCCGCTAATTGCAGGAAGACACCCGCCCAGCGCGGCAGGCGTCGTGCCTGGCGGAAACCGAGCCAGATCAGGCCCGCGCCTTCCAACGCGAACACGCTGGCCGTCACGCTCGCGCTCAAGGCCAACGGTACGGCGATGGTGGCGAAGGCCACCGCGAGTACGGCCCAGGTCTCGCGCAGCAATCCCATGTCGTCGCGCTTGCGGATGGCGAAGGCGATGGCCACGTAGATCGCCGCCGCGACGAGCGCCGAGAGCGCCAGCGGCATCGGCTTCCAGTCGAGCAGCGCGCCTTGCAGCAACAGGCTGACGATCGGGTTGCCGAACATCAGGCACCCGTCGAGGATGGCCCGCTCGCGCTTCGGCGAACGCAGCACGTGCAACCACGGTACGGCGAGATAGAGCAGGAAATGCAGGATGAGGAACGGCTCGGTGCTGGCGAACAGCGCCGGCTGGTAGCTCAGGACGCCCCACGTGGTGGCCACGCCGAAGGTGGCGATGAAGCCCAGCACGTTGAGTACCCGCCACGCGCGCTTCCATGCGATGCCGAGGATGCCGAGGTTGAGCACCGCGTAGTACGAGAACAAGGCGACGTGGTTGCCTTCGCCGGTCGACGCGATGATCGGCGCGGCGAAGCCGGCGACGAGGCCGAGCACGGCGAGCGCGAGAGCGTCTTGCAGTACCGCCAGCACGCCGAGGGCGCCGACGAACACGATCAGCAAGGCGAAGGTCCAGCCGGCGGGAAGCAAGCCGTAGAGGCGGTAGGCGGCGAAGACGGTCATCACCAGCACGCCGATGGCGCCGCCTTGCAGCGAGAGCGCGAAAGCGCGGCGCTTGTCGCGCTGCCACCAGCCGAAGGCGGCACCGGCGATGGCCGCGAGCGCGACGACGATCAGGCGCACCGATACGGGGATGCGCAGCAGGCCGTTGTCGGAGGCGTACTTGAGGAAAGCGGCGATACCGGCGAAGAGCACCAGCATGCCGACCTTCACCGGGACGTTGCCTTCGGTGAACCAGCTTTTGATGGCGGTGGTGAGGCGGTCGGTGATGGTGGGACCGGTGGGGCGTGGCGGTTGGCGAGGTGGCGGTGGGCGGGTATCGCCGACAAGGTCGGCTCCCACAGGGGCTGCTGTAGCTGGTGAGGCTGCCGGGGGCCCGGCGGTGGGGGACCACGACGACGAGGACGCGGCTTCGCGTGCGGGGCGTTGTTCCGGCGTGCCGGCCGTCGCATCGGGCCAAGGCTCGGCGCGCGGATCGTGCTGCGCCGTGCCAGGCCCCTGTGGCATGGGTGGGGCTGCGGTGCGCGTGCCGGGTGCGGCGTCAGTGCCGCGGGCGAGCTGGTCCAGCAGCGCGCGGGCGTGATCGAGGTCGTGGCGCAGTTGCGAGGTGCGGCCCCAGAGGAAACCGATGGCGAAGCCGGCCACGCCACCGGCGACACCCTCACCCACGAAGGCACCGATGACCGCCCCGACGATAGCCCAGACCAGATACATGCCCTTGCTCCCCTGACCACTTCCGATGTTCTGGTGTGAGTCTGGCATGAAACCGCAAGAATGTAGGAGGCAGCTTCGCTGCATCGCCGACAAGTCGGCTCCCACAGAAAGCAGGAGCATCGCCGACAGGGTCGGCTCCCACCGGGTTGCGGCTGACTGGGTAGGACCCGGCAGTGCTTTGGTGGAGACCGGCCGTGCTTTGGTGGGAGCCGACCCTGTCGGCGATGCTCTTGCTCCAACGGCCAATGCCTGCTCGGGTAGCAACGCAATGCCTGCCCTGGTGTCAATGCCTGCCTTTTGTGGGAGCCGACTTGTCGGCGATACGGGTTACCCTGACCCCAGCCAACAACACCGCCACACCACCCTCGCCCTACATGACCCTCCGCACCCCCAACGCCCGCCACCTCATGCTCCTGCTGGCGGCGTTGCTCGCATGGCTTCCCCCGGCCCACGCCACCGACCCCACGCGCACGCTGGGCCAGCTCCACCACATCGCACTGCGCGCCGAGGAAGGAGCGCCGGCCAGCATCGTGTCGATGGCGCAGACCGAGGACGGCTGGCTCTGGCTCAGCACGCGCATGGGCCTGTTCCGCTACGACGGTTTCACCTTCGAGAAGATCCCCCTCCAGCCACCGTCGAGCAACGAGAGCGAGGCCACCTGGACGATCTACGCCGCGCCCGGCGGCGATCTCTGGGTCGCCGGGGCGAACGGTGGCGTGGCGCGCGTGCGCGACGGCACGGCCACGCTCTATGGCACCGCCGACGGCCTGCCCGGCCACGTCGCCATCAACCAGTTCGCGACCGACGGCGACGGCGGCCTATGGGCCACCAGCGAGGTCGGCGTTTACCGTCTCGATGGTTCCCGCTGGAAGGAAGTCTCCTCCCAAACAGGCATCCCCCGTGAGATCGACATGTTCCTCGAGGATGTGCGAGGCAACCTCTGGGCCGGCACCGACGGCAACCTCTACGTGCTGCGCAAGGGAGCCCGGCGCTTCGAGGACACAGGCATACACAGTGGCTCGCGCAGCCACCTGATGATGCATCCCGATGGCAGCCTCTGGCAGCGGAACAACGAGGGCCTGCATCCCTTGCCGGGTGAATGGGGCAAGCCCGTTCCCCATCCTCGTCCGAAGCGCGAGAACAGCGACACGACGATCTTCGATCGCGACGGCAATCTCTGGTCCGTCGCGTGCGCGGAGAACCTCTGCCGCATGTCCGCCAGGGACATCGGAAAAGCGACCACCGCCGACGCCAGCGATCCGGCGATGCAAACCTTCAGCGAAGACCTCGGCATGACGTCGCAGGCCACGATGACGCTGATGGAGGATCGCGACGGGCATGTGTGGATCAGCACGAAGATGGGCCTGGACACCTTCCGCGACACGTGGCTCTCGCGCATCCGTTTTCCGAAGCCCGAGGTGTACTTCGCCCTGGTCGAGGACGGCCACGGACAGGTCTGGACGGGGACGGCGGCACGCACCGGCTACCCCGACCTGTTGTGGAAGCTCACGCCGGACCCGGTCGCGATACCGGGTTTCGACGGCGCGATCAACAGCGCTTACCGCGACACCGACGGGTCGCTCTGGCTCGGCGGCAGCGGAACGCTGTGGCACAAGCGCGACGGGAAGATCGATACCGTCGACCTTCCCGACGATGCGGCCGACCGAAGAACGATCGTGCAGGCCATCGCGCGCGACGGCATGGGCCGCCTGTGGATCTCGTTGCGGCTTCGCGGCGTGTACGTGCGCGACGTCGACGGCTGGTTGCCCGCGTCCACTATCGCGCCCTTCCCTGCCCTCGCACCCGCCGTCATCCACGTGGACCCTGCGGGAAAGCCCTGGTTCGGTTACCTCGACGGCACGGTGGCCACGCTCGATGGCAACACGCTACGACGCTTCGACGCCGGCACCGGCATGGAACAGGGACCGGTGACCGCCATCGCCACCATCGGCGACCATCTCGTCGTGGGCTCGGAACACGGCCTGTCATTCTTCGATGGCGAGCGCTTCCAGCGCCTCGCCGCGCAACCGGCGGATCGTTTCAATTCGATCACCGGCATCGTCCGCAGCAAGGAGGGCTGCGTCTGGGCCTACGGCATCGCCGGCGTGATCCGTTTCACTCCGCAGGCATGGGATGCCGCGTTGAAGCAGCCGAAGGTTCCCGTCGAAGTCCAGTTGCTGACGATGGAGGACGGTCTCGCCGGGCCGGCACAGCTAGTGCGCCCTTTGCCGACCGCGCTCGCGGCCAGCGACGGACGCCTGTGGTTCGCCGGCTCGCAAGGTCTCGCGTGGCTCGACCCTTCGATACTGCCTTCCCCGCTTCTCCCGCCGCCGGTCGTCATCAAGTCGGTGAACTCCGGCGCCACGACCTTCCGGCCGGGCGACATCGTGCGACTGCACGACACCCGCGACCTCAGCGTGATGTACACGGCGCTGGCCCCCGGGCGTCCGCGCGGCCTGTCGTTCCGTTACAAACTCGAAGGTGCCGATAGCGCCGTGCAGGATGCCGGTAACCGCCACGAGGCGCTGTACACCGACCTGGCGCCGGGCCGGTACAGCTTCTGGGCCGAGGCGTCCTACGACGGCCTGCACTGGAGCCGCTCGACACCTTTCGCTGTCACGGTGACGCCGCGCCTCGTCGAACGCACGCCATTCAAGGTGTTCTGCCTGCTGGTCGCGGCGGGACTGGTGTGGCTCGCCCACCGCTGGCGCGTGGGCCTGCTGACGCAACGCCTGCGCCTGCGCCTCGACGAACGCCATGGCGAGCGCGAGCGTATCGCGCGTGAACTGCACGACACGCTGTTGCAAGGCGTACAGGGCCTCATCCTCAAGTTCCAGGCCTTCGTCGACGGCCTGTCGAAGGACGACACCGCGCGCGCCGCGCTGGAACGCAGCATCGATCATGCCGAGGCGCTGCTGGTCGAAGGACGCGACCGGGTGAAGGGGCTACGCAACCACGCTTCCGAGAAAGGCTCGCTCGAAGACCGCATCGCCAGCCTCGCCGACGACGACGTCGGCATCCCCGTGTTCTTCGGCGTGCAGTACGGCAGCCGGCGGCGCCCGGTCAATCCCGTGGTGATCGACGAGGTCTACAGCATCGTGCGTGAGGCCGTGATCAACGCCATGCAGCACAGCCACGCGCAGTCCATCCGCATCATGATGGAGCATGCGCGACGCGCATTGAATATCCATGTGAGCGACGACGGCGACGGCTTCGCGGCGGTGCCGGATGCGCGCGGAGGCGGCAACGGCCATTTCGGCCTGGTCGGCATGCGCGAACGCGCGCGGCGCATGGGCGGTAAGCTGAAGGTGCAGTCGGCACCACAGCGCGGGACGCTCGTGACGGTGAGCATCCCGGCGCGCGTGGCTTACGCCGGCAACGGCCGAAAGAAGCATATTTAACGTTCTTCACGGAAGCCCGGAAAGCCGGAAAGCTCACACGGGTGGGAAGCTTATTTGACCGGCTGGGTCTGCAATACCGGCGCGTCGCCGATCACGTCGGTGCCTTGCGGCGGCACGAAGTTGAACGTGTCCGCCGGCAAGGCCGCGTTACGCTGCCAACCGGCGAACTGGATCGTCGTGGTGTTGCCCAACTGATCCTTGAACACCATGCGGGCCAGGCCGCCCGCATCGAAGCCCAGGTCGGCGTAGTCGAACTGCGGATCTTTCCCCGTGGACTGCAGGCGCAGCCATTGCAGGCCATCCTGCTCGCCCTTCTCCGTGACCTTGAAATCCTTGTCCATCTGCGACAGGTCGGTCAGCACGGTGAGCGGGCTCTGCGCTTCCTCGCTGCTCTGCTTGCGCACCGTGACCTGCTCGAGGTCCGGGTCGTACAGCCAGACGCGGCTGCCGTCGGCGACGATCGTCTGCTTGTACGGCGCGGTGGTTTCCCAGCGGAACTGGCGCGGCGCCTGCAAGGCCATGGTGCCCGTGCTGGTCTTGCCCGGGTCGCCGTTGGCGTTGGCCATGGTCTGGCTGAAACGCCCGGTCAGCGAGTGCATGCCCTTGGCGAAGGCATCCAGGCGTTCGCGCGCCGAGCCGGCGGCGAAGGCCGGCAGGCTGAGGAGGGACAGCGTCGCGACGAGTAGCAGGCGTTTCATGGCGTGGTTTCCGTGGGTGGCGGCGCGATTGTCAGCGATCGGTTTCGAACAGCGACTTAAGCATGTCGATGGCCTCGCCCGGGGTGATCTCCCCGGCTTCCATCTTCTCGCTGATATCGGCGATGGCCTTGCCGTCACGATGCCAGAACGGCGCGTCGCGCGTGGCCGTGTGCACCGGGCGGGCTTCCTGGCCGAGCACGGCGATCTCGGCGATCTCCGGTTGCTCGGCGAAGATGACTTCCAGGGCGTCGTCCACCCCGGCGGTATGGCCCTGGGGATAGTCTCGGGTGACGAAACAGGCGCGGCCGTCGTCGCTGCGCAGTTCCAGCCCGGGAATCGACGGGTTGAGTTCGAAGATGCCCTCGACCTCGTCGAGCACCTCGGCCGTGGGCACGAGGTCACCGGTGACGAGCAGGCCCCAGGGGCGCTGGCGTAGCGCGCCCGGCTTGATGGCGTTCATGCGGGATCAGTCCTTCGGAGGCGGCGGGGCGAGCACTTCACGGTTGCCGTTGTGCTGCGGCGCGCTGACGATGCCGTCCTGCTCCATCTGTTCGACGAGGCGGGCGGCGCGGTTGTAGCCGATGCGCAGGTGGCGCTGCACGCCGGAGATCGAGGCGCGTCGCGTCTCGGTCACCACGCGCACCGCGCGGTCGTAGAGGGCGTTGTCACTGTCACTGTCGCCCTCCGCGTCCTGCGGCAGGCCGGAGTCGTTGATGATCTTGCCGTCGGAGGTCGACTGCACTTCCTCGAGCACGCCGTCGATGTAGTTCGGCGTGCCCTGCGCACGCAGCCACTCCACCACGTTGTGCACCTCGTGGTCGTCCACGAAGGCGCCGTGCACGCGTTCCGGCGTGGCCGTGCCCGGCGGCAGGTAGAGCATGTCGCCGTGGCCCAGCAGGGCTTCCGCGCCGGACTGGTCGAGGATGGTGCGCGAATCGATCTTCGAGGACACCTGGAAGGCGATGCGCGTGGGGATGTTCGCCTTGATCAGGCCGGTGATGACGTCGACCGAGGGGCGCTGCGTGGCGAGGATCAGGTGCACGCCCGCGGCGCGCGCCTTCTGCGCCAGTCGCGCGATCAGTTCCTCGACCTTCTTGCCGACGATCATCATCATGTCGGCGAATTCGTCGATGATGATGACGATGTGCGGCAGCGGCTGGAGCGGTTCGGCCACCATGCCGGGCATGTCCGGGTTGGCGCGGAACAGCGGATCGAGCAGCGGCTGGCCGCTGTTCTCGGCGTCCTTCACCTTCTTGTTGAAACCGCCGAGGTTGCGCACGCCCACCGCGGCCATGAGCTTGTAGCGGCGCTCCATCTCGGCCACGCACCAGCGCAGCGCGTTGGCGGCTTCCTTCATGTCGGTGACGACCGGCGCCAGCAGGTGCGGAATGCCCTCGTAGACCGAGAGCTCCAGCATCTTCGGATCGATCATGATCATCCGGACGTCCTTGGGGCTGGACTTGTACAGCAAGCTCAGCACCATGGCGTTCACCGCCACCGACTTACCCGAACCGGTGGTACCGGCCACGAGCAGGTGGGGCATCTTGGCCAGGTCGGTGACCACGGCCTTGCCACCGATGTCCTTGCCCAGGGCCAGCGCCAGCGGCGACTTCACCTGGTCGTAGCGCTCCGAACGCAGGATCTCGGACAGGTAGACGATCTGTTTCTTGGTGTTCGGGATTTCCAGGCCGATGACGTTCTTGCCTGGAATGACGTCGACCACGCGCACGCTGACCACGGAAAGGCCGCGCGCGATGTCCTTGTCGAGGCTGGACACCTGGCTGCCGCGCACACCGGCGGCGGGCTCCAGTTCGAAACGGGTGATGACCGGGCCGGGATACACCCCGACCACGCGGGCATCGACACGGAAGTCCTTGAGTTTCAGCTCCACCTGGCGCGAAAGCACCTCGAGGGTTTCCTCGGAGTAGCCCGGGCCCTGCGGCGGCGCTTCGTCCAGCAGCGACAGCGGCGGGATCTCGCCGTCCATCGATGCACCGGTGAACAGCGGAATCTGGTTTTCGCGGGTGGCGCGTTCGCTCTTGACCACCATCGGCGTCGGCGTCTCGATGCGCACGGGCTCGCGCCTGGCCTGCTTCACCGCGTCGGCCTTCTTTACCACCTCGCGCTCGGCACGGGCCGAACGCGCGGCCATCACGTCGGGCGCGCGGCGCAGCTTGCCGCCGAACCAGCCGGCGATACGCATGACGATCTCGCCGGTGATGTCCATCACCCGGAACCACGACAGCCCGGTGGCGAGGGTCACGGCGATGAGGCAGACCGCCAGCAGCAGCAGGGGCGCGCCCTTGTCGCCGAAGGCGTTGTGCAGGCCATGCCCCACCCACTTGCCGACGATGCCGCCCGGGCCTTCCGGCAGCACGGTGGCGTCCACGTTGAGGTAGACCAGCGCGGGCGCGGTGATGAAGAAGAAGACGAAGCCGATGAGCCGCAGCGACGGCTCCCAGGGCTGCACGTTGCGCTCGCCGCGATGGCGGATCACCTGGATCCCCAGCGCGAGGAGCAACAACGGAAAACCGTACGACACCAGGCCGAAGATGTACCGGAGCAGGTTGGCGATGTTCGCACCGACCGCACCACCGAAATTGGTGGCGCGCTCGGCGACGCCCATATGGCCCCAGCTCGGGTCCTGGTCGTTGTAGCTGAGCAGGCAGACGAGAAGGTAAAGGGCGAGCGGGACCAGGAGCAGTGCCCCGGCTTCGCGCAGGCGGCGCTTGAGCTCGTCGCTCAAGCCCTCCCGCTGGGCCTTGACCTGCGCCTTGGCCTGCTTCTTTACGACTTTCGCGCTACGCGCCACTAACGAACGACCTCGCTCCCGGTGTCCGGCATCATGCCACGCCCTGGAGGGCCGGGTGCACGATCTTGCCGTTCTCGATGTTGATGCCCGCGGCCAGCGGGGCGTAGTCGCGCCAGCCATTGCCGGCGGCCAGGCGCTGCACATACGGCAGGATGGCGGCCGAGATGGCGGTGGACGAGGTCTGCGGCACGGCGCCCGGCATGTTGGTCACGCAGAAGTGCGTCACGCCGTGGACGTCGTAGGTGGGTTCCTTCCAGGTGGTCGGGCGCGAGGTCTCGAAGCAGCCGCCCTGGTCGATCGAGATGTCGACGAGCACCGAGCCCTTCTCCATCGTCTTGACCATGTCTTCGGTGACCACGCGCGGCGCCTTGGCGCTGGGGATCAGCACGGCACCGACGACGATGTCGGCGTTGCGCACTTCCTCGGCCACCGACGACTCGTAGGCGTACAGGGCGGTGACGTTCGGGCCCAGGGCCATCATCTCGGCCATGCGGTCCGGACGCTTGTCGAACACGACCACGTTGGCGCCCGCCGAGGCGGCCAGCGCCGCGGCGTTGCCGCCGGCCGCGCCCGCGCCCAGCACCACGACCTTGCCGCGCGGCGTGGAAGCCATGCCGCCCAGCAGCTTGCCCTTGCCGCCGTTGGGCTGGTGCAGGAGGGTCGTGCCGATCTGGGTGGCGATGCGGCCGGCGATGACCGACATCGGCAGCAGCAGGGGCAGCGCGCCGTTCTCGTCCACGGATTCGAAGGCGACGCCGGTCAGGCCGATGTCCAGCAGGCTGCGGGTGAGCGCCGGCTCGGCGGCCAGGTGCAGGTAGCAGAACAGCAGGTGGTGCTTCTTCAGCAGCTTGAGGTCGCCCTCGATCGGTTCCTTGACCTTGACGATCAGCTCGCCCTTCTCATAGACGGCGGCGGCGTCGGGCAGCACGGTGACGCCCAGCGCGGCGTAGTCGGCATCGGCGTAGCCGCTCTTGCTGCCGGCGCCGGCCTGGATGAATACCTCGTGGCCCCGACGGACGAGGTCGGCGGCGGCGGCGGGAATGAGGGCCACGCGGCCTTCGAGGGTCTTGGTTTCGGAGGGGATACCGATGCGCATCGTATGGAGGATCCTGAATGAGCTGACTAAAGTCGGACAGAATAAGCAAATGTCTTGAATCGCACCCCCGTGTTCCCCATTCTTCCGGGTCGACAACGTGACTCGCGGACCTCGATACGGCTTGAGCATCCTGCCGCAAGAGGCGAGCGGTACGACTGAAACACGCTGCAGTAAACCTCAAGGATTATACATGAGCACCCCCAAGCACAGCCGTCTGCTGATCCTCGGCTCCGGCCCCGCCGGCTACACGGCCGCGGTTTACGCCGCCCGGGCCAACCTGAAGCCGACGATGATCACCGGCCTGCAGCAAGGCGGCCAGCTGATGACCACCACCGAGGTGGACAACTGGCCGGGTGACGAAAAGGGTGTCCAGGGTCCGGAACTGATGCGCCGCATGGCCGAGCATGCCGAGCGCTTCGAGACCGAGATGGTCTTCGACCACATCCACAGCGTCGACCTGGGCAACCGCCCCTTCCGCCTCAAGGGCGACAGCGGCGAGTACACGGCCGACGCGCTGATCATCACCACCGGCGCGACCGCCAAGTACCTGGGCATCGCCTCGGAAGAGAAGTTCAAGGGCCGCGGCGTCTCCGCCTGCGCCACCTGCGACGGTTTCTTCTTCCGCGACCAGGACGTGGTCGTGGTCGGCGGCGGCAACACCGCCGTGGAAGAGGCGCTTTACCTCGCCAACATCGCCCGCAAGGTCTACCTGGTCCACCGCCGCGACAAGCTGCGCGCCGAAAAGATCATGCAGGACAAGGTCTTCGAGAAAGCCGCCGCCGGCAAGATCGAGCTGCTCTGGAACCACCAGATCGACGAGATCCTCGGCGACGACTCCGGCGTGAACGGCGTCCGCGTGAAGGACGTGAACACCGGCGCCAAGCGCGACCTCGATGTCCAGGGCTTCTTCGTCGCCATCGGCCATACCCCGGCCACCGGCATCTTCGAAGGCCAGCTCGAGATGAAGGACGGCTACATCCAGATCCAGTCGGGCCTGCACGGCATGGCCACGGCCACCTCGGTGCCGGGCGTGTTCGCCGCCGGCGACGTGGCCGACCACGTCTACCGCCAGGCCATCACCTCGGCCGGCTTCGGCTGCATGGCCGCCCTGGACGCGGAACGCTGGCTCGACCAGCAGCACCTGCTGGCCTAAGGCCGCCAAGATGTGGTCGCCCAGGGTGTGGTGGCCCAGCGAGGAAGGGTTGCCCGAGGGAGGGTTGCCCAGGGAGGGGTGGGAAGCGCGCTGGCGCGCGAAGGATCTTGCCGCAAGCACCCATCGCGCGCCAGCGCGCTTCCCACCCTCTTGGGGCCTCCCACCCTCTCGGGGCTTCCCACCCTCTTGGAGCCTCCCACCCCCAAGCGGCTTCCCACCCCCTTGGCACTTTCCACCGCCAGCGGCCTTCCCACCGCCCTGGCGCTCGCAGAGGGTTGCATGAGCGAAACGCGCTTCCTCGACGGCCTCGGTGGCATTCCAGCCGCCGATTGGGACGCGCTCGTGCCCGACGGCAATCCCTTCGTCTCGCACGCCTTCCTCAGTGGCATGGAGGCCAAGGGCTGTCTGCGCGAGGACTACGGCTGGCGGCCGTACCACCTGGGTATCTTCGAACACGACCGGCTCGTGGCCGCCGCACCGACCTACCTCAAGGGCAACTCGCACGGCGAGTTCGTCTTCGACTGGAGCTGGGCCTCGGCGTGGGAACGTGCCGGCGGAAACTACTACCCGAAGCTGCTCGTCGCTTCCCCCTACTCGCCCGTGCCGGGCCCACGCCTGCTCGTGCGCGACGGCCTGGACGCCGAGGTGTTGCGCAACCAGCTCACCGCCGCGCTGGTGGATGAAGCCGACCGGCTCGGACTCTCCTCGATCCACGCCAACTTCCTCGCCGACGCCGACCTCGACGCCTTCGACGACCGCTGGCTCGCGCGTGCCGACTACCAGTTCCACTGGCACAACCATGGCTACGCCGATTTCGACGATTTCCTCGGCGCGCTCACCTCGAAGAAGCGCAAGAACATCCGCCAGGAACGCGCGCATGCGCACGCGTCGGGCCTCACCCTGGAGATGCGTGGTGGCGACGAGTTCAGTGACGCCGAGTGGCGGCAGATCCACGCGCTCTATGAACTCACCTTCGACATGAAGGGCAACCACGCCGCACTTACCGCGCGGTTCTTTCAATACCTGGGCCGTACCCTCGGTTCCAATGTGCAGGTGGCGCTCGCGCGCGACACGCACGACATCGTCGCCATGGCGCTGTTCCTGCGTGGCGGCGATGCGCTTTACGGGCGCTATTGGGGCGCCAGCGTCGAGGTATCCGGCCTGCATTTCGAACTCTGTTACTACCGCGGCATCGACTACGCCATCCGTCACGGCATCGAACGTTTCGAGCCCGGGGCGCAGGGCGAGCACAAGCTCGCGCGCGGATTCCTGCCCACGCTCACGCATTCGCGCCACTACATCGCCCATGAAGGCTTCCGCCGTGCGGTCGCCGATGCGCTGGCGCACGAAGCCAGCCATCGCGAGGCCTATCGCGAGGAACTGATGGCGCATTCGCCCTACGCCGCCCGATGATCCAGCTACCGCAACTGCATCGCACGCGCCTGGGCGTGTTTCCGGACCCGGAAAGCGCGCTGACCGATCCGAACGGCCTGCTGGCCTGGGGAGGCGACCTCTCGCCCGACCGGCTGCTCGCCGCATACAGCCAGGGTATCTTCCCGTGGTTCAATGCCGACGAGCCGATCCTCTGGTGGTCGCCCGATCCGCGCTGCGTGTTCCGCACCGACGGCGTGCATGTCAGCCGCAGCCTGCGCAAGCAATTGCGCGGCTCGAACTGGCGCGTCACCGCAGACACCTCGTTCAGTCGCGTGATGCGCGCCTGCGCGGCGCCGCGCGATGGTCAGCCCGGCACCTGGATCGGCGACGACATGATCGCCGCCTACGAGGAACTGCACCGGCGTGGGCATGCGCACAGCGTGGAGGTGTGGGACCGCGGCTCGCTGGTCGGCGGTATCTATGGCGTGGCCGTGGGGCGGTTGTTCTGCGGCGAGTCGATGTTCAGTGCACGCACGGGTGGTTCGAAGGTAGCCCTCGCGGCGCTATGCAACCTGCTGCATGGGTGGGGCTTCCCGCTGCTGGATGCGCAGGTCACCAACGACCACCTGCTGAGCATGGGCGCGATCGAGATCCCTCGCCGCGAGTTCGTCGTGCAGGCACGGATGCTGTCGGCGTTGCCGGGCGTTCCCGGACCGTGGCTGAAGCAGCCCGTCGCCCTGCCCTAAGAGCCTGCTTGGTGGGAGCCTGCTTGTCTGTGGGAGCCTGCTTGTCTGTGGAAGCCTGCTTGTCTGTGGAAGCCTGCTTGTCTGTGGAAGCCTGCTTGTCTGTGGGAGCCGCTTCAGCGGCGATGGGTGCTTGCCTCAAGCTTGCCCGCTGCCGCGGGATCGCCGCTGAAGCGGCTCCCACAGTGAAATGGCTCCCATAGGAAGCGGCTCCGCTTTGGTGGGAGCCGACCCTGTCGGCGATATCACCTCGCGCGGTGCCCACTCATCTCCGCCCCCGCATTCCTCGGCAGCAGCGCACACACCGGCGCCGCGACCAGCGACACGAAGGTCACCACCAGGAAGGCCACGCTGAAATCCGGCAACTGCGCATTCTCCCGCCCATGCCACGCGACCGAAGCATGCAGCGCCGCCGAGGCCACGCAGATGCCCAGCGACAGCATCAACTGCTGGAACGTCGTATAGAAACTCGTCGCGGCGGAGAAACGCTCGCTCGGCACGTCCGCATAGGCCACCGTGTTGTACGCGCTGAACTGCAACGACTGGAAGAACCCGCTCAACAGCAGCACCGCGTAGATCGTCCACAGCGGCCAATCCGGCCGGAACGCCGCGCACAACGCGACGCACAGCATCGACAGCACGCCGTTCCAGACCAGCGTGCTGCGAAAGCCCCACATGCGCAGTACGGGCGCTGCCGTGGCCTTCATCAACATCGCCCCAAGCGCCGAGACGAAAGTGACCACGCCGCTGTGCGCCGCCGACAGGCCGAAGCCCAGCTGCATCATCAGGGGCAACAGGAACGGCACCGAACCGGCGGTGATGCGCGTGAGCGAACCCGCCACCACCGAAAGCCGGAACGTGGTGAAGCGCATCAGCGAGAGATCGAGGATCGGATGCTCCACGCGGCGCGAATGCCATACATAGAGGGTTCCGACCAGCAGGCCACCGGCGATCAGGCCGGTCGAACTGTAGAACGAGGTCACGCCATGGCTGACCATTTCGAGCCCGAACACCAGGCACGACAGCGACACCCCCGACAACACGAAGCCGAGCCGGTCGAAGCGGACCTTGTCCGGCAGGCGCACGTCGGGAATGTATTTCGTGGCCAGCCACATGCCGGCGATACCGATGGGCACGTTGATGTAGAAGATCCAGCGCCACGACGCCCAGGTGACGATGAAGCCGCCCAGCGGGGGCCCCACCACCGGCCCGATCAGCGCGGGCACCAGCAGCCATGACATGGCGGAGACAAGTTCGGATTTCGGCACGGAACGAAGCAGTACCAGGCGCCCCACGGGCACCATCATGGCGCCGCCGATGCCTTGCAACAGGCGCGAGAGCACCAGCAGCGTGAGGTTACCCGATACCCCACAGAGGATGGAGCCGAGAGTGAACAAGGCGATGGCCGTGCGGAAGACGTTGCGCGAACCGTAGCGGTCGGCGATCGCGCCGCTCGCGGGGATGAACACGGCAAGGCTGAGCATGTACGAGGTGAGCGCCACGCTCATGTGCAATGGCGAGACTTCGAAGGATTCCGCCATCGCCGGCAAGGCGGTCGCGAGGATGGTCCCGTCCAACTGTTCCATGAACATCGCGCTCGCGATGATCAGGGCAACGGTGCGGAAGCCTGGGGCGGGAGTCATCCGGAAACGGGCAACGAAGAAGCGCATAGTTTGCGCCCGTCGATGTGAAAGGTCGATATCCCGATGGGGCTTTTCCCATCCCGCAGTGTCTGTATCTACCTGCCCGGATGGGAAGATCTACCTGCCTGGTGGGGGATACCTACCTGCTTGGTGGGAAGCGCGCTGGCGCGCGATGGATCTTGCCGCAAGCACCCTTCGCGCGCCAGCGCGCTTCCCACCTCCTCGCGCGCCAGCGCGCTTCCCACCCCTGATCCACAGGCCCAGTTGCTAGTCCGGTGCTAATCCAGGCCTAGCTGCCGTCCGCTGCGAAAGACGCGCTCCGTCCCGCTCAATGGATCGACGAAGCGCAGTTCCCGTGCCAGCAGGCGCAACGGCTCGGCGAAGCCGGGCGCTTCGTCGCGTAGCGCGGGATAGACCGGATCGCCCAGGATGGGTGCGCCAAGCGCCGACATGTGCACGCGCAGCTGGTGTTTACGGCCGGTGATAGGTTCGAGGCGGTAGAGCCAATGCCGGTCCCCACGTTCGATCACGTCGACCTTCGTGCGGGCGTTCGGCTTGCCCGGCACCTCGCGCATGCGGAAGAAGGGCTCGCCGCGCTCGAGCCGGCTCTCATGCACGAAGGGGAACGCCCGCCCGGGCAGCGGCGGCGCCACGGCTTCGTAGATCTTTGCGATGGCGCGGTCGCGGAACAGGCGCGTATAGGCGTCGCGGCTGGACGGCCGGGCCGAGAACACCACCAGTCCCGCCGTGGCGCGGTCGAGGCGGTGCAAGGCGACGAGGTCGGGGTTGTCGAGGCGACGCACCAGGCGGACCGAGAGCGTCTCCTCCACGAAGCGTCCCGCCGGCATCACCGGGAGGAAATGCGGCTTGTCCACGACCACCAGGTCGTCGTCGATATGGAGGATGGTTTCCTCGAACGGAATGCGGGGTTCGTCGGGCACTTCCCGGCGATACGTGACGACGGCGCCGGGACGGTACGGCGCCAGTCGATGCACCTCGACGCCGTCCGCGGTGACGGCGCCGCGCTCCATGCGCTCGATCCAGGCCTCGCGGTCGATGGCGGGGAATCGCTCGCAGAGGAAGTCCACGATCGAGGCCCAGCCCCCGGGAGGCAGGACGATGCGGCTGGTCGGCAGGTGCGGGTCCATGGCGGCATTGTAGAAGCATATACTCCGCCCATCGTCCCACCCCCAGCATCGGAGCTCCCCGTGATCGGCCGGTTCTTCAGGAAGTGGTTCGGCGGCGCCAGAGGGCGTGCCGCCATCGCGCAGGATCGCCTCCCTCCGTTGCAATCGCTGCCACCGCCCACGATCGATGGCGCGGCTCCACCCGGCGCGCTCGCCGCGGACGACGTCGAAGACCGCTTCTACCGGCTCGTCTTCGCCATCGGCCCCTCGCGCGATCCCGGCTTGTCGCCCACCGAGCAGACCGTCCTGCTGCGGCGCGTTCGAGAGACCTTCGGCGGTGAACGCTTCGACGTGGGAACCCTGCCCCGCCTGCCGGCGGTCGTGCCGCAACTGATGCGCTCGCTGCGCAACGACGAGACGGACAGCCGCACCCTGGCCGAACAGATCGCCCGGGACACGGTACTGGTCGGCGAGATCATCCGCGTCGCCAACAGCGCGTACTTCCGCACGGCACGGCCGGTGACCAGCCTGCCCCAGGCCATCACCCTGCTCGGCCAGGACGGTTTGCGCCGCGTGGTGATGCAGATGGTGATGCGGCCGATCCTGCGCAGCGACGACAGCGTCGCCAGCCAGCTGGCCGGCGAGCGGCTGTGGGAGCACGCCGAGCGCTGCGCCCGCGCGTGCATCTTCCTCGGCCGAGGCGCGTGCGATCCCTTCGAAGCCTTCCTCGCCGGGCTGGTGAGCCAGACGGGTGCGCAGGCGATCCTGCGTGAAATCGAACGCCTGCCGGACGCGGCGTCGATCGCCTTCAGCCGCCCCTTCGTGGCGGCACTCGCGCAGCAGGTCGAGCGCCTTTCACTTCACGCCGCGCGGCACTGGAATTTCCCGTTGCGCGTGGTCCAGGCGCTGGCCGAGCGTGCCGATCCCGCCGATGCGGGGGCGCGCACGCCGTTGGGACGGGCCCTGCTCGCCGCCAGCCGCGTCGCGATGCTGGACGTGCTGGCTGAGCATGGCGCCGCCGAAGCGGACGCCGTGTTGCTGGCGACGCCGGCCCAGGGCTTCGGTCAGGAGTTGCTGCTGGCATGCCGCGACGAACTTCGCCGCACGACGACGCCGGCGGAAGCCTAGGCCGCCGCCCCGACCGACCTCAGCGCCGGACCCCGGTCGCCACGACATCCGCCCAGATTTGTTCGGCAAGCTGGGTGGAGGCGCCATCGATCAGCTTCGGCACCAGCATGTCCAGGCGCGGCGCCGCCGGATCGACCGGCAGCGACTGGTGGATGCGGTAACCCTTCGACGACACGAGCCCGCGCGCCACGATACGGCAGCTCGCCGACATCTCGAGGTTCGCCACCGGCGGCTCGGCGTCCTTCGCCGCCGAAACGGCGATCTCCAGCCCGCGGCAATGGATGATCAGGTCGGTGATGTAGTTCGGCTGCAACGCCGTGCGCAGGCGTGCCTGCACGGCGGATGCGATATCCGGCGTCACCTGCACCTTCGCCGAGGAATCCAGGCCGGTGACCGTCACCACGGTCTCGCCACGGTTATCCACCGTCAGCCAGGGCGAGGCCGGGCTGGCGGAAACCATCCGGCTCATGTCGCTCTGGATCATGGTCTTGCCGCCACAACCGGACAGCACCAGGGCCACGGTCGCGGCCAGTACGCACTTGATCACCTTCACTCCCCAAATCCCCCATCGGACAACCTCCCAATGTACCGGCAGTGCCGGAGGGCGGCAACATCGTCACGGATGTGAAGGCGCGCGAACACGCCGTCACGATCGGCGCACGCAGCGGTTATCATGCGATTTCACCCTTGGCAGGGACAGGATGATCGATGTTTTCGGCGCGACAGACTCCGGCCACCAGCGCGGACGCCCTCGCTCGCCTTGGCTGGCATGATTTCGAGCATTTGCTCGCAGAGCACTACCGCGACCAGGGCTGGCGAGTGGAATACCACGCGCCGCCGGCATCGCTGAAGCACCTCGGCAGCAGCCTCGACTTTCGCCTGCATCGCGGCAACGAGACGGTGATCGTCCAGTGCAAGCACTGGGACACCGTGGAAGTGCAGCTGGCGGAAGTGAACGAACTGCTCAGCACGATGCTCAACGAGGCGGCCACGCGCTGCGTGCTCGTCACTCGCGGGCGCTTCAGTCCCGAGGCACGCGCCGTGCCTCGGCGCCAGCCGCGCCTGCAGCTCGTCGACGGCGACGTATTGCGGGTGATGTTGAAACTGCCTGGTCACCTCGATACCTCCGTTCCCGGCGTCGCATTGCCCAGCGTGGCCGCGCGCAAGGGTGCGGCCGCACGTCGCACCTCCGGCGAGCGCAGCTCGAAGCTGCTTCCCATCCTTCTCTTCGTGGTGATCGCCGTGCTGCTCGCGATCTTCGTGTGGCGGACGATGGCGCATCGACGCGACGCCGCCGTGCCTCCTGCGCCAACGGACGAAGCGGTCTCGGCGAAGCCTTCGCCGCCCGCGCAAGCGATACCTCCCTCCGCGCCGCCCGCAAGCCCGACCGCGCCGGCCGAAGCACCGTTGTCGCGCGAACTGGCCGAGCGTGCGCGCTTGCGCGAAGCGGCATCGCCGGGCTCGTCGCGCGATGCGCACCGGCAGTCCGAAGACGCCATCAAGGTCATGGAACGCAACACCCGCGAAGTCGGCAACGCGGAATGAGCGCACAAATCGCGCCGCGTTCTTTCACGCTGAGGAAATCCCGCCCGGCCTAAGCTGACAGGAGACCCCGTCGCCTGGAAGCTCCCCATGACCGAGACGCTCTCGCCCGATCTCCTGCGCCGCATGCACGCCTACTGGCGTGCCGCCAACTACCTGTCCGTCGGACAGATCTACCTTCGCGACAATCCCCTGCTCGAGAAGCCGCTGGGCAAGGAGCACATCAAGCATCGCCTGCTCGGCCATTGGGGCACGACTACCGGCCTCAACTTCATCTACACCCATCTGAACCGAGCGATCGTCGAGCGCGACCTCGACATGATCTACGTGATCGGACCGGGTCACGGCGGCCCCGGTCTCGTCGCGCATACCTACCTCGAAGGTTCCTACACCGAGGTGTACCCGCATATCGACCGCAGCGCGGCGGGCATGCGCGAATTGTTCCGGCAGTTTTCCTGGCCTTACGGCATCCCCAGCCATGTGGCTCCGGAAACGCCGGGATCGATCCACGAAGGTGGCGAACTGGGCTATTCCCTCTCGCACGCGTTCGGCGCGGCCTTCGACAATCCGGACCTGGTCGTGGCCTGCATCGTCGGCGACGGCGAAGCGGAAACCGGCGCGCTGGCCACGAGCTGGCATTCCAACAAGTTCCTCAACCCGGCGCGCGACGGCGCCGTGCTGCCCATCCTCCACCTCAACGGTTTCAAGATCGCCAACCCCACGGTGCTGGCGCGCATCGAGCCGGAGGAATTGCGCGACCTCATGCGTGGCTACGGGTACGAACCGCACTTCGTCGAGGGGCACGAGTTCGAACCCATGCATCAGGGCTTTGCGGCCGCCCTTGACCACTGCCTCGACGAGATCAGGCGTATCCAGGATGAAGCGCGCGCAGGCGGCGCGGAAACGGCGAAGCGCCCGCGCTGGCCGATGATCGTGTTGCGCAGCCCGAAAGGCTGGACGGGCCCCAAGGAAGTCGACGGCAAGCCGGTGGAAGGCACGTGGCGTTCGCATCAGGTGCCGATTTCCAAGTTCGAGACCGAAGATCACATCCGCATCCTCGAGGACTGGATGAAAAGTTACCGCCCCGAGGAATTGTTCGACGAGCGCGGGCGCTTCCGCGAGGAATTCGCTTCGCTGGCACCGACCGGCCGACGCCGCATGGGCATGAACCCGCACGCCAACGGCGGCCTGCTGCTGAAACCGCTGCACATGCCGCACTTCCGCGATTTCGCCGAGCAGGTGGAGACCCCCGGCGACCACAAGGCCGAAGCCACGCGCGTGCTCGGCAGGTTCCTGCGCGAAGTGATGCGCCAGAACATGCAGAGCTTCCGCCTGTTCGGCCCGGACGAATCCGCGTCGAACCGGCTGGAAGCCGTCTACGAGGCCAGCGGCAAGACCTGGCTGGCCGAAACCGAGGCCGTGGACGAGGACCTCTCGCCGGCCGGACGTGTCATGGAAGTACTGAGCGAACACCAGTGCCAGGGCTGGCTGGAGGGTTACCTGCTGACGGGGCGGCACGGCTTCTTCTCGTGCTACGAGGCCTTCATCCACATCATCGATTCGATGTTCAACCAGCACGCGAAGTGGTTGAAGGTCACCCGCACGATGGCGTGGCGGCCACCGATCGCCTCGCTCAACTACCTGCTGAGCTCGCATGTGTGGCACCAGGATCACAATGGTTTCTCGCACCAGGACCCGGGCTTCATCGACCATGTCGCGAACAAGAAGTCGGAGATCGTACGGATCTACCTGCCACCGGATGCCAACTGCCTGCTCTCGGTCACCGACCATTGCCTGCGCAGCCGCCATTACGTCAACGTGATCATTGCCGGTAAGCAACCCGATTGGCAGTGGCTGGACATGGAAAGCGCGGTACGCCATTGCACGGCGGGTGCCGGCATATGGGAATGGGCTGGCCGCGGTGGCGACGATCCCGACGTGGTGATGGCCTGCGCGGGCGACGCGCCGACGGTGGAAGTGCTGGCCGCGGTGATGCTGCTCCGCGAATACGTTCCGGACATCCGCATCCGCGTGGTCAACGTCGTCGACCTGATGTCGCTGGAGACGCCGGACGAGCACCCGCACGGCATGGACGACGACCAGTTCGACGATTTGTTCACGCGCGACAAGCCGGTGATCTTCGCTTTCCACGGCTACCCGGGCATCGTGCATCGGCTGACTTATCGCCGGCACAACCACGACAACATCCACGTGCGTGGATACAAGGAAGAAGGCACGACCACCACGGCGCTGGACATGATGGTGTTGAACAACATGGATCGCTTCCAGCTAGCCCTCGATGCAATCAACCGCATTCCGCGCCTCGAAAACCAGCGCGAGAAGGCAGCGCAGCGCTACTGGGCGGACATCGAGCGGCACAAGCTCTACGTCAGCGAGCACGGCCAGGACCTGCCCGACGTGCGCGACTGGCAGTGGAAGGCCGAGGAAACCGCATGAGCCGCGTGGGCCATGTATTGGCCCTCAACACGGGTTCGTCGTCGTTGAAGTACGGTCTGTACCGCGTGTCCGGGGAGACCTGCGAGGCCTTGCTGGCCGAACAGACGGACGCACCGGGCGGCGATGCCGATCCCGTGGCGGCGATCGTCGATACGCTGACGCAGCGCGACCTTCCGCATCCCGATGCGATCGGCCATCGCATCGTCCATGGCGGTCCGAACATCCGCGATCACGCGAGGATCGACGACGCGTTGATGGCGCACCTGGAAGAAGCGAAGGCGTTCGCGCCGCTGCACGTGCCGGCGGCCGTGGAGATGGTGAAGCGTGCGTCCCGCGCGTTTCCGGATGCGCCGCAGGTGGCCTGTTTCGACACGGCGTTCCACGCGTCCATGCCGGCGGTGGCGAAGGCGCTGCCCTTGCCCGCCGACCTGCGTGAAGGTGGCATCGAGCGCTACGGTTTCCATGGCCTGTCGTACGAGTCGATCGTGCGCCAGCTGGGCCGGTCGATTCCGCCGCGTGTCGTCATCGCGCACCTCGGCAACGGCGCGAGCCTGTGCGCCGTGCGCGAAGGCAGGTCGGTCGATACGACGATGGGCCTGACGCCGACGGGAGGCATCGTGATGGGGACGCGTCCCGGCGACCTGGACCCGGGCGTGTTGCTCTACCTCATGCGCGAGCGTGGTTACGACGCGAAGCGATTGGAGCTGCTTGTCGACAGGGAATCCGGGTTGAAGGGGCTGTCCGGTGGCACGAGCGACATGCGCAAGCTGCATGCGATGGACAATGCGGCGTCGAAACTGGCGCAGGACGTGTTCGTGCACGTGGCGCGCAAGCATGTCGCGGCGATGGTGGCTTCGCTGGGGGGCATCGATCTGTTGGTGTTCACCGGCGGGATCGGCGAGAACGATGGCATGACGCGCGAGGCGATCGTGGCGGGGTTGCGCTGGATGGGTGGGTTCGAGGTGCGGGTGATGGCGACCGAAGAGGATGAGCAGATCGCGAGGCATACCTGGCGGCTCGCTTCGTAGCGATCGCCGCTGAAGCGGCGATCCGCGCAAAGCGCGGCCCGCCGCCTCACCCCCACCCCAACACCATCAAACAACCACAACCGGAATCTTCCCGATCTTCGACCGCCACTCCTTCGGCCCCGTCTCATGCACCGACGTACCGGCACTGTCGACGGCGACCGTCACCGGCATGTCCTTCACCTCGAACTCGTAGATCGCCTCCATGCCCAGGTCCTCGAAGGCCAGCACACGCGAGGCCTTGATCGCCTTCGACACGAGGTAGGCCGAGCCGCCCACGGCCATCAGGTATACCGCCTTGTTATCGCGGATCGCCTCGATCGCCGCCGGACCACGCTCGGACTTGCCGACCATGCCCAGCAACCCGGTGGACTCCAGCATCTGCCGGGTGAACTTGTCCATGCGCGTGGCCGTGGTCGGGCCGGCGGGACCCACCACTTCATCGCGTACCGGATCGACCGGGCCGACGTAGTAGATGAAGCGGTTGGTGAAATCGACCGGCAGCGTCTCGCCGCGGTTCAACATGTCGATCATGCGCTTGTGCGCGGCATCGCGACCCGTGAGCAGCTTGCCGTTGAGCAGGATGGTCTCGCCCGGCTTCCAGCTCTGCACTTCCTCGCGGGTGATCGTGTCGAGGTTCACCCGGCGGCCCTTGGAGGCGTCGTAGGTGAGCTTCGGCCAGTCTTCCAGCGACGGCGGATCGAGCGCGACCGGACCGGAGCCGTCGAGCACGAAATGCGCATGGCGCGTGGCGGCGCAGTTGGGAATCATCGCCACCGGCAGGTTCGCCGCGTGGGTCGGGTAATCCTTCACCTTGATGTCGAGCACGGTGGTCAGGCCACCGAGCCCCTGCGCACCGATACCCAGCGCGTTGACCTTCTCGTACAGCTCCAGGCGCAACTCCTCGGCGCGATTCGACGGCCCGCGTGCGATCAGGTCGACGATGTCGATCGGCTCCATCAGCGCCTCCTTCGCCAGCAGCATCGCCTTCTCGGCGGTGCCACCGATGCCGATGCCGAGCATGCCCGGCGGGCACCAGCCGGCACCCATCGTCGGCACCGTCTTCAGCACCCAGTCGACGATCGAATCGGACGGGTTGAGCATGGCGAACTTGGATTTCGCTTCCGACCCGCCGCCCTTCGCGGCGACGATCACGTCCACTTTGTCGCCCTGGACGATGGAGACGTTGACCACGGCCGGCGTGTTGTCGCGCGTGTTCATCCGCTTGCCCGCCGGGTCGGCCAGCACCGAGGCGCGCAGCTTGTTGTCCGGATGGTTGTAGGCGCGGCGCACGCCCTCGTTGACCATGTCCTCGACGCCCATGGTGGCGTCGTCCCAGCGCACGTTCATGCCCACCTTGAGGAAGACGGTGACGATGCCGGTGTCCTGGCAGATCGGCCGGTGCCCTTCGGCGCACATGCGCGAATTGATCAGGATCTGCGCGATGGCGTCCTTCGCCGCCGGGGACTCTTCGCGCTCGTAGGCGGCGGAGAGGTTCCGGATGTAGTCCACCGGGTGGTAGTACGAGATGTACTGGAGGGCGTCGGCGACGCTGGTGATGAGGTCGTCCTGCTTGATCGAGGTCATGGCGCTGCGGCTGGCTCGCGAGGCTGGCAAAACGGCGATTTTAGCGCACCCGGCCGGTGTAAGGTGCCGGAGCCCCGGCCGGTCTGTTCCAGGCACCCCCGAGAACCACGGAGTTCCCATGCGCCACCCGTTTCGCATCGCCCTCTTCGCCTGCGCCCTCGCCGCCACCGCCCTGGGCATCGCGCGGCCCGTGGCGGCCGCCCAGACCGCTCCCGAATTCGCCGGCATCGCCGCCTGGCAGAACTCCAAGCCGCTGACCATGCGCCAGTTGCGGGGCAAGGTGGTTTTGATCGATTTCTGGGCTTATTCCTGCATCAACTGCCTGCGCACCCTGCCCCACGTCACCCGCTGGTACGACCAGTACAAGGACAAGGGCCTGGTGATCGTCGGCGTGCACTCGCCGGAGTTCCCCTTCGAGAAACAGGAAGGCAACGTGCGCGACGCCATCAAGCGCTACGGCATCCGCTACCCCGTGGCCCAGGACAACGACCTGGAAACCTGGGACGCCTGGGACAACCAGTACTGGCCGGCGGAATACCTGGTCGACCAGCGCGGCAACGTCGTCGCCCACCACTTCGGCGAGGGCAACTACATGGAGATGGAGAACGCCATCCGCACCCTGCTCGGCCTGCCGCGCCTGACGGACGAGAAGACCGCCGGCGGCGACAAGGACGCCCCGGATTTCAACCAGCTGGGCTCGCCGGAGATGTACTTCGGCAGCGACCGCAGCAAGAACAACGCGAGTCCGGAAGGCTCGGATAAAGGCACGCGTGACTTCACGGCGCCGTCGCGGCTGGAACTCAACCAGTTCGCCCTGGTGGGCCGCTGGGAGATCGGCCGCGACAACGCCAGCCTCGTCGGTGCCAATGGCGAGATCCGCCTGCATTTCAAGGCGAAGAAGGTGCACATGGTCGCCAGCGCGAACGATCCGGTGACGGTCGAGGTGTTGGTCGACGGCAAGCCGCAGGCGCCGGTGACGGTGCAGGCGTCGCAGCTGTACACGTTGTACAGCGCGGACGATTACAAGGATCACGTGCTGACGATTCGGATTCCGAAGGCCAATTTCCACGCGTTCACCTTCACCTTCGGGTAAGAGCATCGCCGACAGGGTCCGCGATTCGCTCTTGCAAGAGTGTTTCTTAAGATATATCGTACGACCACTACGTACGATATATCGGAGAACACCCATGCACTTTTTCCACCACGCCCAGCACCGTTTCCACGAGCATCTCGCCGCCATCGGACGCGGCGGTGGCGGCCGTTTCGGCGGCGGCCCTTTCGGTTTCGACGACCGTGACGGCATGCGCGGCGGACGCGGCGGCGGGCGTTTCGGCGGCCGCATGTTCGGCACCGGCGACCTGCGCCTGCTCCTGCTCGCCCTCATCGAGGAACAACCCCGTCACGGCTACGAACTGATCCGCACCATCGAGGAAATGTTCGAAGGCCAGTACAGCCCCAGCCCTGGCGCGGTCTACCCGACCCTCACCATGCTCGAAGAACTGGGTTACGCCCGCGTCGAAGCCGAGACCGGTGGCAAGAAGCTCTACGCCATCACCGACACCGGCCGCGCCTTCCTCGCCGAGAACCGCGACAGCCTGGACGCCCTCACCGAACGCCTGCAGGTGATGTCCCGGCACATGCGCCGCATGACCGTGCCCAATCCCGTGCGCGAGGCCATGCATGTGCTCAAGCACCAGCTGATGAACCATCACAAGGCCTGGGACGACGCCGAGATGAAGCGAGTCGCCAAGGTGATCGAAGCCGCCGCGAAGGCGGTCGCGGAGCGCCAGGGATGAGCGAACGCCATGCGATCACGCGCGTGCGCCACGCGCTGAAGATGCGCCGGCTCGACGTGGTCCATGTGCGGCGCCTCACGCCGCACATGGTGCGCGTGACGCTTGCCGGCACGGACCTTGAAGGCTTCGTTTCCGCCTCGCCCGACGACCACGTCAAGCTGTTCTTCCCCGTGTCCGACGGCTCGATCAATCCGCCCACGCTCGGTCCCGATGGCCCCGTCTATCCCGAAGGTGTCGAGGCATCACCCGCTCGCGACTACACGCCGCGCCGCTACGACGCCTCGCGCAACGAGCTCGACATCGACTTCGTCCTGCACGGTGAAGGCCCCGCATCCACCTGGGCGGAAAACGTCAAGCTGGGCGACACCCTCGGCGTCGGCGGTCCGCGCGGCTCGATGATCGTGCCGGATGATTTCGACCACTACGTGCTCGTCGGCGACGCGACCGCCCTGCCCGCGATCGGTCGATGGCTCGAGGAAATGCCGGAGTCCACGCCGGTGACCGTGCTCGCCGAGATCGTTTCCGACGAGGAACGGCAGGCGTTGAAGCGCGATGTCCGCTGGTTCGTCGCCGGCGAATCGCCAAGCCTCGACGAGGCGTTGGCCGCGCTGCCGATCCCCGCGGGCGACACGTTCTGGTGGGTGGCGACGGAGTCCAAACGCGCCCGCGCGCTACGCTCGCTGCTGGTCGAGGAACGGAATATCGACAAGGATTGGGTCAAGGCCACGGGCTACTGGCAGGCCGATTGATCGTTCCCGGGTACTCACGCCAGCTCCACCTCGCTTAATCTTCACCTCCCAAGAACACATAACCTTGTCGGGCTTCAGGTTAACTCTGGACCCGTTGCAGGAGCGGAGGCGGCACGATGCGGCGAGGCAGGAAAATTCTGGCGTGGGTACTCGGGATCCTGATCCTGCTCATCGTGGCGCTCGTGCTGTTCATCGCCTTCTTCGACTGGAACCGGTTGAAGCCCACCATCAACGAGAAGGTCTCCGAGGCGATCGGCCGCCCCTTCGCGATCAATGGCGACCTTTCGGCACACTGGTCGCGCGAGCCCGGTGAAGGTGGGCTCGTCGGGCTCATGCCATGGCCGCACTTCACCGCGCGCGACATCACCGTGGCCAATCCCGACTGGGCGAAGTCGAAGCAGTTCGCCACGCTGGCCACGCTGGACTTCCGCCTTTCGCCCTTCCCGCTCATCGCTCGCCACATCGTCGTGCCGGAGATCCGCCTCGGCCAGCCGCAGATCGCCTTGGAACGCGTGAAGAACGGCGACAACACCTGGACCTTCAAGCTTCCTGAAAGCACCGGTCCGTCCGAATGGCAGCTCGAACTCAATGCCATCGCCTTCGACAAGGGCCATATCGACTTCTCCGACGCGACGAACCAGATCGTCATGGGCATCGACGTGACGCCGCTCGGCAAGGGCATTCCCTTCGACGAGATCATGGCGCAGCAGGAGAAGGATTCGCGCGCGCAGGCCAACAAGATCACCGGGGCCAGCGCCAAGGCGATGTCCAGGAGCGACGCCGACGAAAAGGACCGCCAGGACGAAACCAAGAAGAAGCAGATCTACTACTTCGCCTGGGACGCCAAGGGCACGTACAAGAAGTCGACCGTTGCGGCCAAGGCGCGCACCGGCGGCGTGCTGGCGCTGCGGGATGCCAACCGGCCCTTCCCGGTGCAGGCCGATGCGCGCTTCGGCGACACGCGCATCGCCTTCGTGGGCACGCTCACCGATCCGCTGAACATGGGCGCGCTCGACGTGCGCCTTTGGTTCTCCGGCACGAGCATGTCCCACCTCTACGACCTTACCGGCGTGACCCTGCCGGATACACCGCCGTTTGCCACCGAAGGTCACCTCAAGGCCAACCTGAAGAAGGGCGCGAGCGTCTACACCTACGAGAACTTCACCGGCCGCGTCGGCGGCAGCGATCTCGGCGGAAGCCTCGTCTTCAACACCGGCGGCCAGCGCCCGAGCCTCACCGGCAAGCTGAAGTCCAACCAGTTGCTCTTCAGCGATCTGGCGCCGCTGATCGGCGGCGGCTCCAACGAGGAAAAGGCACAACGCGGCGACTCGGTGAAGCAACCGGCGGACAAGGTATTGCCCGTGGAGCCGTTCAAGACGGACCGCTGGAACACGATGGACGCCGATGTGCAGTTCACCGGCGTCAAGATCGTCCACGGCGAGCGCCTGCCGATCGACAACCTCTCGACCCACCTGGTGCTGAAGGATTCCGTGCTGGTCCTCGATCCGCTGAAGTTCGGCGTCGCGGGCGGCACCGTGGGCAGCAACATCCGCCTGGACGGGTCGAAGACGCCCATGCGGGGCGGCTTCAACCTTGGCGCGCGCCACCTCAAGCTGAAAGAACTTTTCCCGACCTTCGCACCGATGCAGACGAGCTTCGGCGAGATGAACGGCGATGCGTCGCTGACCGCTACCGGGAATTCCCCAGCTGCCTTGTTGGGCAGTTCGAACGGCGAGGTGAAGCTGCTCATCAACGACGGCGCGATCAGCGGCTCGCTGCTGGAACTGGCGGGGTTGAACGTCGGCAGCTACGCGGTCACCAAATTGTTCGGCGACGAGGTGGTGAAGATCAACTGCATGGCTGCCGACCTGGTCTCGACCAACGGCGTGATGGAGTCGCGGCTGTTCGCCTTCGATACCGAGAAGGCGCTCATCAACGTCACTGGTGACATCAACTTCCGCGACGAGAAGATCAACCTCGACATCGTGCCGCATACGAAGGGCTTCCGGCTGTTCTCGCTGCGCTCGCCGTTATACGTGCATGGCACGTTCAAGGACCCCGCGCCGGGCGTGCATGCCGGTCCGTTGATCCTGCGCGGCGGCGGCGCGGTGGCGCTGGCGGTGTTCGCCGCGCCGGTCGCGGCGCTGGCCGCCCTGGTGGTTCCGGAAAGCGGCAAGGCGGACGCGACGCAGTGCAAGCCGCTGCTGGATGACCTGCGCAGGAATCCACCGAAGGCTCCGGCAGCCGGGAAGGCGTCGCCCGCCGGGAAGGCCCCTGTCGCTGGAAAGGCGCGCGGCTGATCCCGACTGCACTACTGTGGGAGCCGCTTCAGCGGCGATGGGTGCTTGCCGCAACCTGGCCCGCTGCCGCGGGATCGCCGCTGAAGCGGCTCCCACATCGCCGGTGCACCCTCCCACCGGTGCACCCTCCCGCTGGTGCACCCTCCTGTAAAACGCCCCCGCCTTCGGGCAAGCTCTACCGATGTCTCCCTCCCGCAAAGCCCACCTGCAGATCCACTTCTGCGTCCTGCTCTGGGGCTTTACCGCCATCCTCGGCAAGTTGATCACCCTGCCCGCGCTGCCGCTGGTGTGGTGGCGCATGCTTCTTGTGTCAGGCACCCTGCTCTGCGTGCCGAAAGTCTGGCGCGAACTGCGCGCGATGCCGCGACGCCTGCTGTTCTCCTATGCCGGTGTCGGCGTGATCGTGGCGCTGCACTGGCTCACCTTCTACGGTGCCATCAAGCTCGCCAACGCATCCGTCGCCGCCACGTGCATCGCGCTGTGCCCGATCTTCCTCGCGATCGTCGAACCCTGGGTGGCGGGGCGCCGTTTCGATCCACGCGAATTGCTGATCGGCGCGGCGGTGGTGCCGGGCGTGGCATTGGTGGCTGGAGGGCTTCCCGGCGACATGCGCCTGGGTCTCGCCATCGGCGTGCTCTCTGCACTGTTCGTGGCCTTCTTCAGCGCGTTGAACAAGCGCCTGGTCGACAGGGCCGACGCCTTGACCGTGACCTGCGTTGAACTCGGCACCGGCACGTTGTTCCTCACCGCGCTGGCTCCCTTCCTCGCCTCGCCGGCGTTCGTACTGCCCGATATGCACGATGGCGCGCTGATGCTCGTGCTCGCCTATGGCTGCACGCTGTTGCCCTTCGCATTGGCGCTGGCTGCGCTGCGGCACCTTTCCGCGTTTGCGACACAGATGGTGACGAACCTGGAGCCGGTGTACGCGATCGTCCTGGCGATTCCGTTGCTGGGTGAACAGCGCGAATTGGGCTGGACGTTCTATGCTGGCGTGGCGGTCATCCTTGGCGCCGTGTTCGCGCATCCGTGGCTGCATCGTGGGGAAAAGGCGGAAGCGGCGGATCTCGTGGCGCCGTGATGCTCGGTTAGGAGCATCAAGGTTTGAGGTTTGAGTCCCTCCGAGACGGCAGTGAGCTAGCTCCAGGTGGAGGCCGACCTTGTCGGCGATGGGTGCTTGCCTCAGTCTGGCCCGCTGCCGCGGGATCGCCGACAAGGTCGGCTCCCACCAGGTCGACAGGGTCGGCTTCCATCAGAGTTGGCTCTACCTCTGTCTCTCGGGGCGTCAGGCGCGGCCGCGGGCGCGTACGGTGCGCTGGCGGCGCGTGCGTTGGGCCGCCGAACGGACGGCGGATTTTTTACGGGGCGACGAGCGCTTGGCTCGCGAAGGCGGGCGTGAGGGTGTCACTGGTGACTCCGGAAACGGAACCGGGAGGGTGGATGCTCTCCCCCTCCCGGTGAAAAACCCGCTAAGACGCGATCAGATCAGCTTGATCTCGCGCAGACGTTCCTGAAGGTACTCGTGTGCCGTGATCGGCTCCGGGTAGCGCTTCGGGTTGTCCGGCGTGACGCAGGACGGCAGCACGTCGAGCACCACGTCGGGGTTCGGGTGCAGGAAGAACGGTACGGAATAGCGCGGCTTGCGCGCGTTCTCGTTCGGCGGATTGGTCACGCGGTGGGTGGTGGACGGGTATACGTGGTTGGTCAGGCGCTGGAGCATGTCGCCGATGTTGACCACGATGGCGTCGCCCTCGGTGGTGATCGGCAGCCAGTCGCCTTCCCGCGTGAGCACTTCCAGGCCTTCGGCGCTCGCGCCGACCAGCAGCGTGATGAAGTTGATGTCCTCGTGCGCACCGGCGCGCACGTTCGGCACGTCGGCCTGTTCGATCGGCGGGTAATGGATCGGGCGCAGGATCGAGTTGCCCGAGTCGATCTTGTCGTCGAAGAAACGCTCCGGCAGATCGATGTGCAGGGCCAGGGCGCGCAGCACGCGGGCGCCGAGCTGGTCCAGGGCTTCGTACAGCCCGTAGCCATGTTCCTTGAAGTCCGGCACTTCGGCCGGCCACACGTTGGGCGGCATCACGTCGGCGAACTTCGAATCGCGCGGGATCTCGCGGCCGATATGCCAGAACTCCTTGAGATCCGCGAACTTGCTGTCCTTGGCGGTTTCCACCTTGAACGGCGTGTAGCCCCGCGCGCCACCGCCCCCGGGGATGTGGTACTTGCGCTTGGTCTCGTCCGGCAAGGCGAAGAAGCGCTTGAAGGCGTCGTACGCGCCGTCGATGGCCTCTTTCGCGATGCCGTGTCCGCTGATGCAGCAGAAACCGAATTCTCGGTAGGCCGCGCCCAACTCGGCCACGAAGGCTTCGCGGTCGGTGTCGTAGCGACGGATATCGAGGGTGGGAACCTTCTTCATGCTGTGTCCGCTGGTCGGAGGGTCAGGCCGTGGCCTGGGCCGCCGATTTTACGGCGTCGGCCAGCTGCGCCGCCAGCCGTTCCACCTCGGCCGCGTCGGCGGCCTCGATCGTCACGCGCACGAGGGGTTCCGTGCCGGAAGCGCGCAGGACCACCCGGCCACGGCCTTCCAGCGCGGCTTCCACCTCGGCCAGCGCCTGCTTCACCGTGGACGTGCCGAGCGCCGCCTTGGCACCCTCGACCCGCACGTTGAGCATCGTCTGCGGCAACTTGACCAGGCCGGCCCTGGCCTCGGCGAAGGTCTCGCCGGCATCGGCCAACGCTTCGAGCAGGGCCAGCGCCGCGACGATGCCGTCGCCCGTGGTGAAGCGGTCCAGGCACAGCACATGGCCGGAGGTCTCGCCACCGAGGACGCCGCCATGTTCCTTCAATTGCTGCAATACGTAGCGATCGCCCACGTTGGCGCGGACGAAGGGAATGTCCATGGCCTTGAGCGCGCGCTGCAGGCCGTAGTTGCTCATCAGGGTGCCGACCACGGGCCCGGGCAAGGCGGCGCGACGCTTCCAGTGCCGGGCGATGACGTACAGCATGTCGTCGCCATCGGTGACGGTGCCGTCGGCATCGACCACGCGCACGCGGTCGCCGTCGCCGTCGAAGGCGATGCCGAGGTCCGCGCCGCGCGCGACCACGGCCGCGGCGAGTGCGGCGGGATCGGTGGAACCCACGCCGCGGTTGATGTTCAGGCCGTCCGGTTCGGTACCGATGGTCGAGACCTCGGCGCCCAGTTCGCGGAACACCTTCGGCGCCACCTGGTACGTGGCACCGTGCGCGCAGTCGAGCACGACACTCAGGCCGCGGAGCGAGAACTCATCGGCCACGGTGGATTTGCAGAACTCGGCATAGCGGGTCACGGCGTCGTCGATGCGGCTGGCCTTGCCCAGCGCGTCCGAGGCCACGGTGACGAAATCGGCCTCGATCTCGGCCTCGATCTCGGCTTCCAGTTCGTCGTCGAGCTTTTCGCCCTGGCCGGAGAAGAACTTGATGCCGTTGTCCTGGTGCGGGTTGTGCGACGCGCTGATGACGATGCCCGCATCCGCCCGCAGCGAGCGGGTGAGGAAGGCGACGGCGGGCGTCGGCATCGGGCCGAGCAGGCGCACGTCGGCACCGGAGGCGACCAGGCCGGCTTCCAGCGCGGATTCGAACATGTAACCGGACACGCGGGTGTCCTTGCCGATCACCACGGTGACCTTGCGGCTGTGGTCGCGGCGGTCAGGGCCGGCGGTGGCGCCACGACGGTCGGCGGCGCGGCGGCGCGCCAGCACGGCACCGGCGGCGCGGCCCAGGCGGAGGATGAAATCCGCGCTGATCGGGTAGGTGCCGACGTGGCCCCGGATGCCGTCGGTGCCGAAATACTTGCGTTCACTCATGGTCTTATCGTCCTTGCAGGATCGGCAAAGGATACTCCGGTGGGCTGGAAGTGCCGGATAGCCCGGAAGGGCTAGCCGGCTGGTGGGGCTATCGCCGACGAAGTCGGCTCCCACAGGGGCGCGTTGTCATCGGGGCGTGGGGCCGCCGCACCTGGGGGTCAGTCGTCGTCGGGCCAGCGGGGCATCGAGGGTTTGTCGTGGCGAGGGACGGTGTCACCGGCTTTGACGGCGGCCCAGACCGCCAGGGCGTCGACGGTGGGGGCCACGTCGTGGACGCGGACCATCACGGCGCCGTGCTGCACGGCGATCAAGGCCGCGGCGACCGAGCCGTGCACCCGGGCCGACGGGTCCTGCCGGCCGGTCATGGCACCGATCATGCCCTTGCGCGAGACGCCGGCGTAGGCGCCCGCGCCGAGTTCGGCGAAGCGTGACATCGCCCGCAGCAGGGCCAGGTTGTGCTCGAGGTTCTTGCCGAATCCGAAGCCGGGATCGACCAGCACCTTGCGCCGCTCGATACCCGCCAGCTCGCAGGAGAACAGCCGGTCGGTCAGGAAACGATGGACGTCGCCGACCACGTCGTCGTAGTCCGGTGCGTCCTGCATCGTCCGCGGTTCACCCTGCATGTGCATGAGGCAGACCGGCACCCGCAGTTCGGCGGCGGTATCCAGCGCACCTTCGCGGCGAAGCGCGTACACGTCGTTGATCATGCCCGCGCCCGCGCCGACGGCGGCACGCATCACCTCGGGCTTCGAGGTATCGATGGATAACGGCAGCGTCGTGCCTGCCGCGAGGCGTTCGATCAGCGGCACCACGCGGCGGATCTCTTCCTCCACCGACACCTCATCGGCACCCGGGCGGGTGGACTCGCCGCCGATGTCGAGCATGTCCGCGCCCTCTTCCGCCAGCTTCATCGCATGCGCGTAGGCGGCTTCCAGGGTGCCGTGCCGGCCGCCATCCGAGAACGAGTCCGGCGTGACGTTGACGATGCCGACCACGCGTGGCCGGTCGAGCACCAGGGCGCGGCCGTTGCAGTCGAGCACCGTGGCGAAGGGATCGGTATTCATGGGGTCAACCTGGCTGCTGCTGGCCGCCGAGCGCGCCCATGAAATGGCGGTAGTAGCGCAGCTCGTCGATGGAATCGCGGATGTCGGAAAGCGCGGTGTGCGCCGAATCCTTGGCGAAGCCGCGGACGATCTCCGGCGACCAGCGCCGCGACAGTTCCTTGAGGGTGGAGACGTCGAGGTTGCGGTAGTGGAAGTAGCGCTCCAGCTTCGGCATCTCGCGGTGCAGGAAACGGCGATCCTGGCAGATGGAATTGCCGCACATCGGCGACTTGCCGGCGGGCACCCACTCGCGGAGGAAGGCGATGGTGGCTTCCTCGGCCTGCTCGGGCGAGGTATCCGATTCCACCGAACGCCCCCACAGGCCCGAGCGCATGTGCTGGTTGCGATTCCACGCGTCCATCTGCTGCAGACGGGCGTCCGCATGCGAGATGGCGAAGACCGGTCCCTCGGCGAGCACGTTCAGATCCTTGTCCGTCACGATGGTGGCGATTTCTAGGATGGAATCGTTATCCGTATCCAGGCCGGTCATTTCCAGATCGATCCAGATGAGGTTGTCTTCGTTCGCTGGCGTCATGGGCGCTCCTTTGGTACCGCGAAGTCTAACCCGCGAGGCCCCTGGCCTGCAGGAGCACCGGAACGTGAGATCATCGTTCGATGGCCGAACCGACCTTCTTCTGGCACGACTACGAAACCTTTGGCACCGATCCCCGGCGGGACCGTCCCAGCCAGTTCGCCGGCATCCGCACCGACGCCAACCTCGAAGTGGTCGGCGAGCCGGTGATGATCTACTGCAAGCCGCCGCGCGACATGCCCCCGCAACCGGCCGCCTGCCTCGTCACCGGCATCGCGCCCCAGCTGACCGAGCGCGAGGGCCTGAAGGAAGCCACCTTCGCCGCGGCGGTCCACGAGCAGCTCGCCCTGCCCGGCACCTGCACGGTCGGCTACAACTCGCTGCGATTCGACGACGAATTCACCCGCCACCTGCTGTACCGGAACTTCTACGACCCCTATGGCCGGGAGTGGGAAAACGGCAATTCACGCTGGGACCTGATCGACCTCGTTCGCATGTGCCAGGCACTGCGTCCGGAAGGCATCGTCTGGCCCACCCGCGAGGACGGCACGCCGAGTTTCAAGCTGGAGCACCTCGCCACGGCAAACGGGCTGAAGCAGGCGCGCGCGCACGATGCGCTCTCCGACGTCGAAGCATTGATCGCCCTGGCCCGCCTCATCCGGCAGAAACAGCCGAAATTGTGGGACTGGTACTTCGCCCTGCGACGCAAGCAGCGTGTCTTCGAACTGCTGGACGTGGCGGCGATGACGCCCGTGGTCCACGTGTCGTCGCGCTACCCCGCCAGCCGGCAGTGCCTGACCGTGGTCGCACCACTGGCGGCGCATCCCTCGCGTGCCGGCGAGATCATCGTCTACGACCTCACCGCCGATCCGTCCGACCTGCTCGCGCTGGACGATGGCGATATCGCCGATCGCGTGTTCACCTCGCGCGCGGACTTGCCGGAAGGCGTGGAACGGATCGCGCTGCGCACCATCCGCGCGAACCAGGCGCCGGCGCTGGCACCGCTGTCGGTGCTGAAAGGCGCCGACCACGCTCGCCTGGGGCTCGACATGGATGCCGTCGAACGCCATCTCGGCGCCCTGCGCCATGCCAGCGGATTGGCCGAAAAACTGCGCCGCGTCTATGCCCATGCGGCTGCGTTGCCACCGGCGGAAGACCCCGAGCTGGCGCTGTACGGCGGCTTCCTGCCGGATGCCGACCGCCGCCTGCTGGCCGAGGTACGCGCCACGCCGCCGGAGCAACTCGGCACGCATCGATTCAACTTTCGCGATCCCCGTTATCCGGAACTGCTGTTCCGTTATCGTGCGCGCAACTGGCCGGAGACACTCACCCTCGAGGAACACGAGCGCTGGGAAGCCTTCCGCGCCGATCGCCTCACCCGCCACGGCCCGCTCACGACCCTCACCCTCGACGACTACGACGCCGAACTCGCCACCCTGCGCGCCCTGCCCGGCGCCCCCCTCGCCCTGCTCGACGAGCTGGAGGCCTGGGGCCAGGAACTTCGCTGACGACCTCCATGCCAAAGACCTATTTCACGCCCGCCACCTTCCGCTTCTTCAAGTCGCTGGTCCGCAACAACAACCGCGAGTGGTTCCAGGATCACAAGGACGACTACGAGCGCCACGTGCGCGAGCCGTTCCTCGCACTGATCGGCGACCTCGCCGTGCCGCTGGGCAAGATCAGCCCGCACTTCCGGGCCGATCCGCGCAAGGTGGGTGGCTCGTTGTACCGGCTTCATCGCGATACACGGTTCGCCAACGACAAGCAGCCGTACAAGGGTTGGCAGGGTGCACGCTTCTTTCATGAACGCCGGCACGAGATCCAGGCACCGAGGTTCTATCTGCATATCCAGCCGGGCGAATGCTTCGTCGGTGGCGGCATGTGGCATCCGGAACCGCCGGTGTTGAAGAAGCTGCGCGAGTTCCTGGCCGATAATCCTGGGGCGTGGAAGCGCGCGACGCATGGGAAGGCGTTCCAGGAGCGCTTCGCGTTTTGGGGAGAGAGCCTGTCGCGGCCGCCGCGCGGGTTCGATGCGAACCATGAGTTGATCGAGGACCTGAAGCGGAAGAACTTCGCCGCGGGGCGGGATTTCGATGAGGCGATGGCGTGCTCGCCGGAGTTGCTGCCGTTCGTGGTGGACCACTTCAAGCGGCTGGCGCCGATGGTGGATTATTTGTGTGCGGCGCAGGAGTTGGAGTTCTGACTGAGGTGGGGTGGCGGTCGCTGCCGCGACCATCGCCGCTGAAGCGGCTCCCACAGGAGCTTGCTGGGGTAGTGCGGCTTGCTGAGGTAGTTCCTGTGAGGCAAGAGCATCGCCGACAGGGTCGGCTCCCACCAGAGCGGCCCGAGGGCCCACTAGACCCCGGGGACCCACCAGACTGGCGCCGGCATGGTGGGAGCCGACCCTGTCGGCGATCCGCGGCAGCGGATGCTCTGGTGGGAGCCGCTTCAGCGGCGATCCCGCGGCAGCGGGCCAGCTCCCCTCAGCGCTCGTAAAGCTCGATCGGCAGCTCATCCGGATCGGCAAAGAACGTAAACCGCCGCCCCGTATATTCATCGACACGAATCGGCTCGCACACCACGCCGCGCTTACCCAGCGTCGCCACCACCGCCTCGATATCGCTCACCGAAAACGCGAGATGGCGCAGCCCCTGCGCCTCCGGCCGCGACGGCCGTTTCGGCGGCGACGGGAACGAAAACAACTCCAACTGCACGCCAGGACTCACCTCCAGGTCCAGCTTCCACGAATCGCGCGCTTCGCGATAAGCCTCGTGGATCACCTTCAGCCCCAGCACCTCGGTGTAAAACGCCTTCGAACGCGCGTAATCCGAACAGATCAACGCCACATGGTGAATCGCTTCGAGCATGAGCGGTCACGCCTCCGAAAAAGGAAATGCGAGCACGTCGGCGATCGCATCGGTGCGCGCCAGCACCATCAGCAGCCGCTCGACACCGAGCGCCACGCCGGCGCAATCGGGCATACGCCCCAGCACGGCGAGCAGATTCTCGTCGATCGGCACCTCGTCCAGGCCACGCGCCCGTCGCTTCGCATTGTCGCGTTGGAAGCGCGCACGTTGCTCCGCGGGATCGTTCAGTTCGTGGTAGCCGTTGGCCACCTCGTACGGTCCCACATACGCCTCGAAACGCTTCGCCACGGGTGGATCGTCCTCGCGGATGCGCGCCAGTGCGCACTGGCTGGCGGGGTAGTCGGACACGACCGTGATCCGGTCGCGCGGAAACGCAGGCTGGATCTTGTGCGTCATCAGCAGGTCGAGCCAGTCGTCGCGTTCCAGCCCCTCCGGATCGATGCCGGAACTGGCCAGCGGTGCCTGCAAGCGCTCCAGCGGGTCCGTGAGGGGGTCGATACCGAGCGCATCGCCGAACAGGCCGCGGTACGTGGTTTCCACGACGTCGAAGGTACGGCCCGCCTGCACCAGCACGCGCTCGAGCAGGTCGAACACCTCGCGTGCGAGCTTGGCTTCGTCCCACCCCACGCGGTACCACTCCAGCATGGTGAACTCGGGATTGTGCCGGCCACCGGCCTCGCCGTCGCGGAACACCCGGCCCAGTTCGTAACAGTCGCCCAGGCCGGCGGCGAGCAGGCGCTTCAAGGGAAATTCCGGCGACGTGCGCAGCCAGCGTTCGGGCGCACCGGCGTCGACATGGCCGCTGAAACGCGTGCGGAAGCTCTGGATGTTCGGGTCGGTGTTGCCCGCGGCCGAGAGGATCGGCGTCTCCACCTCCAGCACCTCGCGTGAGGCGAAGAAAGCGCGGATCTGGGCATAGGTCTCCGCACGCAGACGCAGGTTCTTCAGGTCGTTCACGGTGCCACTCCGTGCTCCTGCAGCAAGGCGACGAGATCGGCCTCGGTATAGACAGGTACGCCGAGTTCGTTCGCCTTGTCGAGCTTGGAACCCGCCGCCTCGCCAGCGAACACGCCGGTGGTCTTCTTCGATACCGATCCGGCAACCTTGGCACCCAGCGATTCCAGGCGTTCCGTGGCATCGTCGCGCTTGAGGGTTTCCATCGTCCCGGTGATCACGTAGGTCAGGCCTTCCAGCGGAAGCGCGGATGCCGCCTTCGCCGGCAACGCCTCGGCGAGCTTGCGCATGGCATCGTCAGCGCGGCGCAATTCGGCCAGCCGTTCACCATCGGCGAGGCAGGCGGAAAGGTTGGTGGCGGCGGCCTGCGGCACGCCCGCGACGATCCACTGGTGCTCGCCGGCCTTCGCCAATGCGTCGAGGGTCGCGTAGTGCTTCGCCAGGATGGCCGTGCTCTTGGGACCGAGCTTCGACACCTTGGCGGCATCCAGCAGCACGTCCAGCCCCAGGCGATCGCGCAGTTTCGGCGAAGGCGCGCCTTCGTCGGCGAAGGTGATGCCGGCCGCGAGCAACGCGTCCACCACCTTCTGGTTACCGTCCTGTTCGAAGAAGGCGGCGATGGAGGTCGCGACCTCGTCGCCGATATCGGGCAGCACGCGCAACACCGGCGCGGGCGTATGGCGGACGTGTTCCAACGAACCCAGCCAGTTGGCCAGGGTCTTCGCCGTGCTTTCGCCGATGTGCATGATGCCCAGGGCGAACAGGAAGCGCGGCAAGGTGGAACGCTTGCTGGCCTCGATGGCCTGCACCAGGTTCTCGGCCCACTTCGTGGCGACCTTGCCCTGCTTCACGGTTTCCGGCGTCGAGCCGTCGCGTTCGTCGGCGAGGGTCTTCATCCGCACGAAACGTTCGACGGTGAGTCCGTAGAGATCGGCCGGCGTGTGCACCATGTCGAACTCGACCAGGGCGTCGACGAAGCGGTCGCCGAGCCCGTCGATGTCCATGGCCCGGCGCGAGGCGAAATGGATCAGCGCTTCTTTCCGCTGCGCGGCACAGATGAGTCCGCCCGAACAGCGATAGGCGGCGGCGCCTTCCTCGCGCAGCAATTCGGAACCACACACCGGGCACGTAGCCGGCATCTTCCACGGCACGGTCTTCGCCGGGCGGCGCTCTTCGACCACGCGTGCCACTTCGGGAATGACGTCGCCGGCGCGGCGCACGATGACGGTGTCCCCGATACGCACGTCGAGCCGCGCGACCTGGTCGGCATTGTGCAGCGTCGCGTTGGTCACGGTGACGCCGCCGACCTGCACCGGCGTGAGCCGGGCTACCGGCGTCGCCGCGCCGGTGCGGCCGATCTGGATTTCGATCGCCTCCACCGTGGTCATCTGCTCCTGCGCGGGATACTTGTGCGCGATGGCCCAGCGCGGCGCGCGCGAGACGAATCCCATCTCGCGCTGGCCTTCGTAGTCGTCCAGCTTGTAGACCACGCCATCGATGTCGTACGGCAAGCTGTCCCGCTTCGCACCGATCTTGTGGAAATACGCGAGGAGGCCATCGAATCCCTTCGCCGTTGAGACCTCCGGCGATACGGGGAAGCCCCATTCGCGAAGCTTCTTCAGCGTGGCTGAATGCGTGTCCGGCAATTCGCCGCCCTCGACGCGGCCCACCGCGTAGGCGAAGAAAGCCAGCGGCCGTTTCGCGGTGATGGCGGGATCGAGCTGGCGCAGCGAGCCCGCCGCGCCGTTGCGTGGATTCGCCAGCGGCCGCTCTCCCTCGGCACGGGCCCGTTCGTTGAACGCTTCGAAGGCCGCACGCGGCATGATGACCTCGCCGCGCACCTCCAGCACGCGCGGCCACCCTTCGCCACGCAGGCGCAGGGGTATGGCTTTCACCGTGCGGAGGTTGGCCGTGACATCCTCGCCCACCGCCCCGTCGCCGCGTGTGGCGCCTTGCACGAAGACGCCGTCCTCGTAGCGGAGACTGATCGCGAGGCCGTCCAGCTTGGGCTCCACGGAGAACACGGGGTTCTTGCGGCCCAGAGTGTGCTCGATACGCCGCTCGAAATCCGCGATCTCGCGGTACTTCTCGCGATCGGTATCGCCTTCCTGCTCGAACGCGTTGCCCAGCGAGAGCATCGGCACCGCATGGGTCACCTCGGCGAAGCCACCCTTGGCGCGCGCGCCGACCCGGCGCGTGGGTGAATCGTCGCTGGCCAGGTCGGCGTAATTCGCCTCGAGCGATTCCAGCTCACGCATGAGCTTGTCGTACTCGGCGTCGGCGATATCCGGATCGTCGAGGACGTGGTAGCGATAATTCGCGTCCTCGATGAGGCGGCGCAATGTCCGTGCGCGCTCGACGGCTTCGGCGGGTGCAGTGGCGGTGGCTTGTGGCATGTGCAGGGTCCGTGATGGCGCGCGCGTCACCGACGCGACCCTGAACTGTCGGCCGAAGAGGCGGCAAAAGCAAGATTCCCATCGGCTATAATCGATCGGCCATGCCCCCCCACGACGTCATCGCCGCCCCCGACCCCACCGACGTCCACGCCCTACCCACCGACCGACCGGCGCTCGCCCCGGCGGAACCGTCCAGCAAGGCGCGTTATCGCGGCCTGATCTGGCTCGTTTCGGCGGCATTCTTCATGCAGGCGCTGGACTCGACGATCGTCAACACCGCCGTACCCGCCATCGCGGGCGCGCTCGATGTGACGCCGCTGAGCATGCGCACGGCCCTGACCAGCTACGTGCTGACCCTGGCCATCTTCATCCCGATGAGCCCCTGGTTGTGCGACCGCTTCGGCACGCGCCGCGTGTTCGGCGGCGCGATCCTCGTCTTCGCCCTCGGCTCGCTGCTCTGTGGCGTGGCCCAGAGCCTGCCGCAACTGGTGGCGTCGCGGATCGTCCAGGGCCTGGGCGGCGCCGCGCTGATGCCGGTGGGCCGCTACGTGCTGGTGCGCAGCATCGATCGCCGCGAGTTCGTCAGCTCGATGACCACCGTGGCCACCTTCGGCCTGCTCGGTTCGGTGTTCGGCCCGTTGCTGGGCGGCGCGCTGGTGGAATTCACCAACTGGCGCCTGATCTTCCTCATCAACGTGCCCGTGGGCATCATCGGCCTGCTGCTCAACCGCCGGGAAATGCCGGATTACCGTCTCGACCGCGCGCACCGCTTCGACACGTTGGGCTTCCTGCTCTTCGCCGGAGCCTCGGCCTTGTGCCTGATGGCGGCGGAAACGCTCGGCGGCGACGGCGCGCATGCCGGGCATGGCCTGGCCGTCGCCGGATACGCCCTGGGCGGCGTGGCGCTGGCCTCGCTTTACGTGCGCCACAGCCGGCGCACCGAATTTCCCGTGAGCGACCTCTCGCTGTTGAAGGTGCGCAGCGTCTGGGTGTCGCTGGCGGGTAACCTGTTCACGCGCCTGGGCGTGTCGGGCATGTACCTGCTGCTGGTGCTGTTCCTGCAGATCGGCTGTGGCTGGTCGCCGCTTGCCGCCGGCCTGATGATGGTGCCGCAGGCGATCGGCTCGATCAGCGTCAAGCCCTTCATCGACCGCCTGCTCACCTACTTCGGCTATCGCCGGCTGTTGCTGGGCAACACCATCGCCGTCTCGGTGGTGCTGTGCTCCTTCGCCCTGCTCACGCCGGACTCGCCACCGTGGGTGATCGTCGCCTTCGTCTACGTGTATGGCGCGGTGATGTCGCTGCAGTACACCTCGATGAACACGCTGGCCTACGTGGACCTCGATGTGAAACACGCCTCCATGGCCTCGTCCATGGCCTCGACCGCGCAGTACCTGTCGATGAGCTTCGGCATCGCCCTGGCATCGCTGCTGATGGGCGGTTTCCTCGCCTCGCATAATGCCCAGGGCTACGTCTGGGCCTTCCGCTGGTCGGTGATCGTGCTCGGCCTGATCACCCTCGCCGCGAGCTGGATCTTCGGGCGGTTGCGCGATACCCGTTCGGCGAAAGCTGCGGAAACGGCCTCATAGAGGTTACCCTCAAGGACACCGCGCCTTCCTTCGCGGCTTCGATCTGGACCGATCCCATGCATGACTCCGCCGGCATCCTGCTGACCCTGTTCATCATCTTCGTCGCCGCGCAGATTGGCGGCGAGATCGCGCAGCGCCTGCGCCTGCCTTCCGTGGTGGGCGAAATCGCCGCCGGCTGCGCCGTGGGACCCTCGGCCCTGGGCTGGGTGACCCTCCCCGATATCGCCACCGGCACGCCGCTGGATGTGCTCGCCGAGATCGGCGTCATCCTGCTGCTGTTCTCGGTGGGCCTGGAAACCCGGCTCGACGACCTGAAGAAGGTCGGCACCAGCGCCTTCCTCGTCGGCGTGCTGGGGGTGGTCATCCCGTTCGCCCTCGGCTCGCTATGGGCGCACGGCTCCGGCTTCGACTGGATTCGTTCCATGTTCGTCGCCGCCGCCTTCGTCGCCACCTCGGCAGGCATCACCGCTCGGGTGTTGCAGGAGCTGGGCGTGCTGCAACGGCGGGAGGCACGCATCATCCTCGGCGCGGCGGTGATCGACGATATCCTCGCCATGCTCCTGCTCGGCGTGGTCTCGTCCCTGCAAGGCGGCGGTGCCGTCGACGTCGGCAGCCTGGTCGGTACCTTGCTCGGCGCGATCGGCTTCGTCGCGGTGATCGGCTGGGGCGGTGCGCGCGTGATGCGCCGCGGCTCCGGCTGGCTCGACAAGCCCAGCAACCCGATGTCGCCGCTGGCGATCGTGCTCGCGCTGTGCCTGGGGTTGGCCTTCCTCTCGATGAAGTTCCACCTCGCCGCCATCATCGGGGCCTTCCTGGCGGGCATGATCGCGTCGGAAACCAGCCAGCGCCACCAGTTGGAGGAACAGACCGCACCCCTGCTCGCCTTCCTCACGCCGTTCTTCTTCGTCGTCACCGGCGCCAAGGTGAACCTCGCGGAGTTGGGCAATGCCAGCGCGTTGTGGATGCTCGCCGTCGTCACCGTCATCGCCATCGTGTCGAAGCTCGCCGGTGGCTTCCTCGGAGCGATCACGCTGGGCAAGCGCGGCGCGACCATCGTGGGCTTCGGCATGGTTCCGCGCGGCGAGGTCGGCGTGGTGATCGCCAGCCTCGGTCTTGCGGCTGGCGTGTTCGACGAGCGTATCTACGCGGTGATCGTGGCGATGTCGCTGTTGACGGCCATGATCACGCCACCGGTACTGGCCCTGCTCCTGCGCGACCGCCACGCATCGACTGATAAGCCATGAGAGCGTCGTCGCGCGACGACTTGAGGTCGACGATCGGCGGCGGGTAGCCCGAGTTTTCCAGGAAGGTCTCGTCTTCCCATGGTGCGTGCACGAGCCGTCCGGGCGCCTTCGCCAATTCGGGCACCCAGCGGCGGATATAGGTACCCTCCGGATCGAATTTCTCCGATTGGGTCACCGGGTTGAATATCCGGAAATATGGCGCGGCGTCCGCGCCGCTGCCGGCCACCCATTGCCAGCCCAAGGCGTTATTGGCGAGATCGGCGTCGACCAGCGTGTCCCAGAACCACTTCTCACCCAGCACCCAGTGCTGGCGCAGGTTCTTCGTCAGCAGGCTCGCCGCCAGCATGCGCACGCGGTTGTGCATCCAGCCTGTCGCCCAGAGTTCGCGCATGCCGGCGTCGACGATGGGAATGCCGGTCCGGCCGTGCTTCCAGCGGTGAAGCGCATTCGCATCCAGCTTAGCCCAACGGAAGGCGTCGAACGTCGGATTGAAGTTTTCTTTCGGCGTCTTCGGGAAGTGGTAGAGCAGGTGGTGGGCGAACTCGCGCCATCCCAACTGGCGCAGGTAGGGCTCGATGTCGACTGTCTTTCGCTGTCTGGTGGCGTGCGACCGCAATCCCGCGGCCACCTGCGCCGGCGAGATCTCGCCCCAGTGCAGGTGCGGCGACAGACGCGACGTGCCATGGCGGGCCGGAAGGTCGCGGCCTTCGACGTAGTGTCCGACCGCGTCGTCGGCGAAAAGCGCGAGCATCTCGTGCGCGCCCTTTTCGCCCGGTGTCCATTCGGCGAAACCGCTGGCCCAGTCGTGTTTCGGTAACAGTCCCAGGTCCGCCACTTCCAGCGGGCCGCCCTGCTCTTGCAGGCCACCCTGCCCATGTGGGAGCCGCTTCAGCGGCGATGGGTGCTCGCGGAGACCTTGCCCGCTGCCGCGGGATCGCCGCTGAAGCGGCTCCCACAAGGGCGGCTCCCACATGGGCGGTTCCGGCAAGACCTCGATCTCGTCGATCCGCGTGCGCACGTTCCGCCAGAACGGCGTGAACACCCGATACGGTTCACCTTGCTTCGTCGTCACATCCCATGGTTCGACCCAAAGCGCCGCGTTGAACGACTTCACCTCGATGCCATCGCCCTCCAGCGCTCGCCTGACAGCCTTGTCGCGCCGGATGGCCTTTGGCTCGTACAGGCGGTTGAAGTACACGGCAGCGGCGCCGGTGGCCTCGATGGCGGCACGAAGCCCATCGAGGCTGGACCCCCGGAGGATATCGAGCCGCCCCCCGTGCCTCGCCAGCGAGGCATCCAACGCCTCCAGGGAATGGTGCAGCCACCAGCGGCTGGCCGCGCCCGGCGCCCACTTGCCCTCCTCTTCGGGGGCATGCACGTATAAGGCAACGACGTGCTCGTGGTTCCTCGCGGCCTCGGTGAGCGCGGGGTTGTCGGCAAGGCGCAGGTCGCGGCGAAACCAGACGATGGCGGTACTCATCGGCGTAGTATCCATGCGACGCGTGAAATGAGAATTGTGCTCGCTCTCCGTTCAGTCGACATGCTTAGACTGGTGTCGCTGACGGCCACCTCCCATCCGGTCGTCCCTAAGGAGCTTCCATGAACATCAAGACCGTCCTCGGCCTTCCCCTGGCCGCCCTGCTCGCCAGCGCCGTCGTCGCTCCCGCTTCGGCCGCCACGCTGACGCGCAGCGACGGCATCTATGTACGTTGCGACCAGTGCGGCGTGGTCCAGAGTATCGAACACAACGTCACCGCCGGCCGCGATCACGGCACCGCGGGCGCGGTGATCGGCGCCATCGCCGGCGGCGTGCTCGGCAACCAGGTCGGCAAGGGCAAGGGCAAGACCCTCGCCACCGTCGGCGGCGCGGTGGGCGGCGGCTTCGCCGGCAACGCGATCGGCAAGGGCGGCGGCAGCGACACCTACACCCTGCGCCTGAAGATGGGCACCGGCGGCTACACCAACGTGCAGGTCAAGGACGCCTCGGCGATCCGCGAAGGCGACATCGTGGTCGTCGACGAGCAGGGCAACGTGTCGCGCGTGCAGTAAGCGCCGCCTTCGAGTCACCTGGTGAATGAGAAGCCGGTCCGCAAGGGCCGGCTTTTTCATGTCGGGTAAGGGAGCCCCTGGCGGGAGCCTTACCTTGTGGAAGCCTTACCTTGTAGGAGCCTTACCTTGTGGAAGCCTTACCTTGTAGGAGCCTTACCTTGTGGGAGCCGACCTTGTCGGCGATCCCGCGGCAGCGGGCCAGGTTGAGGCAAGCACCCATCGCCGACAGGGTCGGCTCCCACCAAGAATAGGGTCGGCTCCCACAAGGGATAGGGTCGGCTCCTACTGGAGTTCCTGCCAGGACTGAGGCAAGCACCTATCGCCGCTGAAGCGGCTCCCACAATGAAGCGGCTCCCACAACGAAGCGGCTCCTACAACTATGAAACGCGGGTTTGGATGCGTTTCGCTACCGCGTCGTAGAACGACTCCGGCAGCACGGCGTGCACCGGCACGCGCCACCAGTTATCGCGCGCGAAGCGGCGGCACTTCACGGCATCCTTGTCGGTCATCAGCACGGGACACCCGTCGGCGAAGGTGAAATCGTCGCGGGTGAAGGCGTGATGATCCGCAAAGGGATGGCCATGCACGGCGATGCCTTGCGCGGCGAGGCTGGCGAAGAAGCGCGTGGGATTGCCGATGCCGGCGACGGCATGGGCCGGCCGGCCCGCGAAATCCGCGAGCGGCGCGGTCAGCGACGATTCGCGCATGTTCACCGCCACGCCTCCCTCCAATCGCATCGCGATTTCACCAGTCGTGGGTACGCCGCCGTTGACGACGACGAAGTCCACTTCGGCGAGCCGCTTGGAGGGTTCACGCAGCGGCCCCGCCGGAAGCAGGTGCCCGTTGCCGAGCCGGCGCTCGCCATCGATGACGCATATCTCGACGTCGCGGCCCAGGCGGTAATGCTGCAAGCCATCGTCGGCGAGGATCAGGTCGCAGCCAGCGTCGACGAGCAGGCGTGCCGCTTCCGGCCGCTCGCGCCCGATCGCCACCGGCACGCCGCTCTGGCGGATGAGACAGGGTTCGTCGCCCACTTTTGCCGGATCGTCGTCGCCGGTAAGCAGATACGGCCCGCGCTCGCTGCCGCCATAGCCGCGGCTGACGATGCCTGGCATGAAGCCGCGCTGTTCCATCGCCTTCGCCAGCGCGACGATCAAGGGTGTCTTGCCCGTCCCGCCGACGGTGATGTTGCCGACGACGACCACGGGCACCGGCAGGCGGATGACCGCGGAGGGATCGTGGCGAAAATGTTCCGCACGACGGCGCGTCACGTGGCGATAGAGCGCCTCGAAGGGAAGCGTCCACCATGGCGGCGACCCTCCGCCATACCAACGCCGTTGCAACGACGTACCGAGGGCCACCCGGTCAGCCCGCCGTGACCTGCTCGTGGAACTGCATGCGATGCAACGCCGCGTACTGGCCGCCCTTGTCGATGAGCTCGCGATGCGTGCCGAGCTCGATGATCCGGCCCTGCTCCATCACGGCGATCTGGTCGGCGTGCTCGATGGTGGACAGGCGATGGGCGATCACCAGGGTGGTGCGGTCGCGCATCAAACGGGTCAGGGCGTCTTGGATCAGGCGCTCGGATTCGGTATCGAGGGCACTGGTGGCTTCGTCTAGCACGAGGATCGGTGCGTTCTTCAGGATGGCGCGAGCGATGGCGATGCGCTGGCGCTGGCCACCCGAAAGCGAATTGCCGCCCTGCCCGATCCGCGTGTTCAGCCCTTCCGGCAGGCGCTCGATGAACTCCATCGCGTTGGCGGCCTGTGCGGCGGCGGTGATCTCCGCCTCGGACGCACCCGCCATTTCGCCGTAGGCGATGTTCGCGGCGACGGTATCGTCGAACAGCACCACGTGCTGGCCCACCCAGGCGATCTGTTTGCGCAGCGACGGGAGCTTGTACTGCCGATAGTCGCGCCCGTCGATCAGGATGCGGCCATCGGTGGGTTCATAGAAGCGCGGCAGCAGGCTGACGAGGCTCGACTTGCCACTGCCCGACCGCCCCACCAGCGCCGTGACCGTACCCGGTGCGCAGGCGAGGTCGACGCCGCGCAAGGCCACGTGGTTGTTGCGTTCGTAGACGAGCTTGACGTCCTCGAAGCGGATCTCGCCCTTCGTGCGGACCAGCTCTTCGGTGCCGGTGTCCACCTCGGCGGGCTCGTCGATGATCTCGAAGAGATCCTCCGCGGCGGTGACGCCCTTCTGCAGGCTCGCCTGGATGCCCGCAAGACGCTTGAGCGACGGCAACATGGCGCCCATGGCGGTGAGCACGGCCGTGAACACGCCGGGCGTGATGCTGTTGAGCACGTGCGGACGCGTTCCGAGGAAGACCAGGGTCGCGAGGGCCACGGCACCGGTGGTCTGGATCGTCGCGCTGGACATCGCGCTGGTGGACGACACCTTGAGGTTCAACCGGCGCTGCCGCTCGGCGACGTCGCCGAAACGCGCCGTCTCGCGGACCTGTCCGCCATAGATGCGCACTTCGCGATTGGCGGCGACGGCTTCCTCCACCGCGCTGGTCACCGTGCCCATGTTGCCCTGGATGCGCTTGCTGATCTTTCGGTAACGCCGGCTGATCACGGTGACGATCGCGACCACGCAGGGCACCAGCACCAGCAAGGCCATGGCCAGGTAGGGGCTGTGGTAGAGCATCACGCAGAGCATGCCGACGACGGTGAGGCCTTCGGTCACGGCGACCTTGAGCGAGTCCGCCGACGCCGAGGCCACCTGCTCGCTGGTATACGTGATGCGCGAAATCTGCTGGCCTGAAGGCTCACGCGCGAAGAAGGCGGCCGGCAGGCGCAGGTAGGCGGCGAACACGTCGACGCGGATCGCCTGCACCACGTTGCGGCCGACGTAGGCGATACCGTAGTCGGTGGCATACGACGCCACGCCGCGGACGAGGAAGATGCACACGATCCAGATCGGCATCCAGAAGATCGTGTAGGGGTCTTTCTCAACGAACAGGTTGTCGATCAACGGCTTGAGCATGCCGGTGAACACCGAGAGGCAGACCGGGTCGACGATCATGCCGACGATCGCGATATATCCCGCGGTGCGGAACCGCCGGGTATAGCCGAGCAGGCGTTTATAGGTGCGCCAGGTGCGGGCGTCCCAGACAGAAACTTTCTGCGTGCTCACTTGCCCGCCGCCGCCTCGGCCGGCGTGGTGGCGATCGAGAGCCGGGTGAAGCCGAGCTGGCCCAGCGCATCCATCGCGCGCACCACGTTCTGGTGCGCCGTCATGGCGTCGGCGCGGATCACCACCAGGCGGCCGCGATCGGGGCCGGCCACGCGTTCGATGGTGGACTTCAGCGGGTCGATGCCCTCGCCCATCACCTCGTCGCTGCCCACCGAGTAATGACCGTCGCGGTCGACCACGAGGGTGAGCGCGTTGTCGGTGGTCTCGCGCGCTTCGCTGTCCGCCTTGGGCAGGTTGACCTTGAGGCGCGAGTGCTCGATGAAGGTCGTGCTGAGCACGAAGAACATCAGCAGGGTGAGCAGGACGTCGATCAGCGAGATCACGTTGATCTCGAAGTCGTCCTCACGACGGGAACCGATGCGCATGGATCAACCGGCCTGCGTGGCGGCGGCTTCCGGCGCGGCGGTCCGGCGGCGCGGCGCAGCCGGACGCGGGGCCGAGAGATCGTCGAGCAACGCCGTGGCTTCCTTTTCCATCTGCACGACGTAACCGCCCACCTTCGAGCGGAAATAACGGTGCAGCACGTACGCGGGAATGGACACCACCAGGCCGAAGGCCGTGCAGATCAGGGCTTCGCCGATGCCGCCGGCCATCTTGGTTGGATCGCCGATGCCGCCCGCCATCACGTTGAGGAACATGCGGATCAGGCCGATCACGGTACCCAGCAGGCCCAGCAGCGGGCCGATCAGGGCGATGGTGCCGAGGGTGTTCAGGTAGCGCTCCATGCGGTGGACCACATGGCGGCCGGTGTCCTCGATGCGTTCCTTGATCAGTTCGCGCGGACGGTCGCGCACGGCCAGGGCGCCGGCGAACAGCTCGCCCAGCGGCGAACCCTTCTCCAGGGCGGCGAGATGGGTGGCGTCGAGCTTCGACGAACGGGCCCATTCACGGACCTCGGCGCCCAGCCCCGGCGGCAGCACGGCCGCGCGGCGCAGGGCCCAGAAGCGTTCCAGTACGATCGCCAGCGCCGCCAGCGAACAGATGAGGATCGGCAGCAATGCCCAGCCGCCAGCCAGAAGGATCTCGAGCACGTGAACCCCGGGAGTACCAAAAAGTCAGGCGGGCATCATAGCAGGGCCCGCGATCCGGACTGAGGCGGCCTTGGCAGTCCGGGCGCGAGCCCTCTCCCTATGCCGTCGTCATGGCGCCAACAGCTCCAGTTCGGCCACGCTGCTCGGAGCCGCCCCCTCGAAGGTCAGGCGATAGCGGCTGTACGCGGCCGGCTGGGCCACCGTGAAGGCCCGGGTCTGCCGATGCCAGGGGAAACGTTCGTCGCGACGCTCGTCCAGGGTGGTCCAGTGCTTGCCATCGGCCGAGCCCTGCAAGGTCCATCGCGACGGCGCGGCGGCGGTAGCCGGCGAGGTCACTGTATAGACCGTGACGCCCACCGGTTTGTCCAGGCGATAGGCGATGACGGACTTGCCCGCCGGCAACGCGAACTCCGTGGACGAATCGTTATCCGCCACCGCGGTGAGCTTCGCGTCCTTCTTGCCGTCGAGGGTGACCGCGTCGGCCCGCGTCACGTCGCGCAACGGCGCCGGCTTCGAGCCTTCCGCCGTGAGCGAAGCAGGCAAGGCGTCGGCACCGGTGCCCCAGGTCGAAGGCTTGGGACCCATCTCGAAGTCCAACGTCGCACCCTTCGCGAGCAAGGCGTGCGGGAGGCTGAGTTTGTTCCACGGCTGCCCGTCGACCTTGAGCGACTGCACGTAACGGTTGGTGTCGCTCACGCCCGGCGCGCGGATGTCGATCTTCGCGCCGCCTTCCAAGGTGATGACCATGTGCGGGAAGTGCGGCGCGCCGATCGCGTACTCCGGCGTGCCCATGCGCAGGGGATAGAAACCCGCCGCGCCGAACAGCCACCATGCCGACATCTCGCCGTTGTCCTCGTCGCCCGGATATCCCTGGCCGATCTCGCTGCCCACGTAGAGGCGCGACACCGCGTCGCGCAACTTGTCCTGCGTCTTCCACGGCTGGCCGGCCTCGTCGTACATCCAGATGATGTGGTGCGAGGGCTGGTTGGAATGGCCGTACTGGCCCATGCGCACGTCGCGTGCCTCAAGCATCTCGTGGATCACGTCGCCGTAGTCGCCCACGTCGAATTTGCCCGGCGTGGAGAAGAACTCGTCGAGCTTGGCGCCGAGCGCCTCGCGCCCGCCATAGAGCGCGGCGAGGCCGGCACCGTCCTGCGGCGCGTGGAAGGCCATGTTCCAGGCATCGGTCTCGGTGTAGTCGCCGCCCCAGCGGATCGGACTGAAATCCTTCGCATCCCAACGCCACTTGCCGGCGGGATCGCGGGCGACGAAGAAGCCGACGGCGGGATCGAAGAGGTTCGCGTAGCCAAGGGCACGCGATCGGTACCACACCGCGTCGTCCCCATAAGAGCCGTAGCCGTCGCCGGAAGGCGGCGCCTTCGCCAACGCGGCGGCGAGGTTGCCGATGGCGAAATCGTTGATGTATCCGTCCATCGACCAGGACAGGCCTTCGGCGACCTTGTCGTCGGTGTAGCCGTTGAACAGAGAGCGTTCGATACCCTTGCGGCCGGCACCCTTCACATCGCTGACACTGGAGGCGTTACGGATCGCCGACTGGTAGAACGAGGCCACGTCGAAGTTACGTACACCCTTCAGCCACGCGTCCGCGAAGGCGACGTCGGAGCTGGTGCCGACCATGAGGTCCGCGTAACCCGGCGACGACCAGCGCGCGATCCATCCTCCGTCGCGGTATTGCTGCACGAAGCCGTCGATCATCCGCCCGGCTTCCGTCGGCGTGAACAGCACGTACGCGGGCCAGGCCGTGCGGTAGGTATCCCAGAACCCGTTGTTGACGTACGGCTGGCCATCGACGATGCGTGCGCCGGTGTGCGTCGGCGTGTTCTCGCCGACGGGCGCGGAGAACGGGCTCGCGTAACGCCACACCGGCTTTTCCTTGCTTCCGGTGTTCTCGTATGCCTGGTTGGGGTAGAGAAACAGACGGTACAGGTTCGAATAGAGGATGGTGCGCTCGTCGCGCGTGGCACCTTCCACGGCGATCATGCCGAGGCGTTCGTCCCATGCCTTGCGGGCGCGTTCGCGCACGCTGTCGAAGCTGTCGGTGGCGGCGATTTCCTGGACGAGGTTGGCCTTCGCCTGGTCTACGCTGATGAGCGAGGTGGCGATGCGCATCGTCACCGTCTTGCCGCCCTTCCTGGCGGTGTCGAAGCCGAACCAGGCCGAGGCGGCGTCGCGCTTCTCACCGGTCAGGCGGCCACTTTCGGTTACCGGCTTGTCGAACTCGGCGTAGAAGAACAGACGGGTGGCCCCCGTGGAGAGGCGGCTCTTCACGTCGGACCAGCCCTGGATCGCCCGGTGTTCCGGATCGAGCGTCACCGACGCATCATCGTTGAGGTTGTCGAAGATCAGCTGCGAGCGCTTTTCCGTGAAGGTGAAACGGAACATGGCGGCATGATCGGTCGGCGTGATTTCCGTCATTACGCCGTTGTCGAAGCGCACGCGGTAGTAATCCGGATGCGCCACCTCGGCGTCGTGGCCGAACGAAAGCGCACGCGTCTCGCGCTTCAACGGCGGTGCGCCCGAAGCCACCTGGGAGGGCATCACCTGGAAGGTCTGCCGTTCACCCATCCACGGGCTGGGCTCGTGCGACAGGCCGAAGGCCTCGATACGCGGACGATTGTCGTCGCCGTTGCGCTCCTGGTACTGGTAGATCCAGTTCGAGCCGGCGTTCGTGGTCGGCGTCCAGAAATTGAAGCCATGCGGCATCGCCACGGCGGGGAAGTTGTTACCGCGCGAGAAATTGGCGTTGGCGTTGGAGCCACGGCGGGTATCGACGTAATCGGTGGGATGGGAGCTGGCGATATCCTTGACCGCGCCGATGCGGACATCGTCCACATAGCCTTCGAAGGCCTTGCCCGCCGGCGCATCCGCCGTCAATTCGATCGCACGCACGCGACGTCCCTTGGCCACCGCGCCGAGATCGACGCTCACGTAGTTCCACTGGTCCGGATAGAGCACGCGCCCTTCGCCCTGCCCCTTCGCGGTGGCAGGCACGCGATGCTGGTCGCGCGCGCCGGTCGCGGAAAGCCGCGAACCGTCGTCGAAGACGAGATCCACGCTCACGTAGTTGGCCGGGTTCGCCAGGTCGTCCTTGTTGGAACGCGGGAACACCAGCCACGAGAGCGTCGTGCCGTCGGCGACGCGAAGATCGGTGTCGAACAGCTTCGCGGTGACCGGCGATCCGGTCGAGGTACCGGCATACCGCAGCGAATGGGTGCCGGTGAAACCGACGTTCGCCTTGGCGGTGAGCACCGCCTCGGCGGGCGGTCCTCCCACGATCTGGATATCGAGACCGCCTTGCGGGTTGGCGGCAAGCGTGGGATTTCCTTTCTCGAACGAACTGTCGAAGCCCTGGGTGGCCGCAAGGGCCCCCACGGGTACCACCACAGACGCCGTCGCCAGGGCGAGCACCGCCCTACCCCAACCGTGCTTGGATACCGTCACGCGTCGATCCCCTCGTTTGCGGAAGCGGCATTTAAATCGTTCTAAATTCAAAATGTCAAACGGCGGTGCAACACGGCACGGCGAATCAGCCCACCAGGTCCAGCCAGCCGAACATCGAGGCTCCTTCGATGGAACGGACGACTTCCAGGCCTCCGGATGAGGTCGACTGGTACTGGATGATGTCCTTCTCGATGTACTTTTCCATGTAGATACCCGTGCGGTCGAAGCGGTTGTGCTCCCCGAGTTCCGGGCGAAGGCGGTGTGAATCGATGTCTCGCTGCAACGACATGAAGCGGGTCGTGCGACCGACGGTCGCTTCCAGACCCGAATAGTCGCGCGACCAGCCGTTATCTCCGTAGCCGTCGCCAATGCGACGGAAGACGCCTTCCTCGTCTATCCGTCCCCGTTCCGTGTCGAAGGTCTTGACCACTCGATCGTTGAAAGCAGCGGCCCGCTCGACCAGAAGCTTGTCGCCGTTGAACGATTCCTCGAGCCAGATGACGGAGCGGTCATCCAGTTTGGCATCCACCACCTTGAGCCGCCCCTGATCATGGATCAGGTCGTAGCTGCCCTCCGTGATATCCGGGCGAAGGAGCTTCATTCTTTCCAGCACGTCATCGAGTCGCTCGGCGAAGCTCTCGAAGTCCTTGCCGAGATTGCCATAGTTCCACATGAGCGGTTCGGTACGTGGCGATGGTTCGACGCGCCAGGGAAGCGGGTATCTGCTTTCCTCGACAACCGGTGCGGGAGCCCGTGGCGCGGATGCCAACGGACCCATGCCGCCCAGGTACGAGCCTGCGGATGAAATGATCATGGCCGGGCTCCCCGGTAAGACTCCCTGCATACATGAACAAAATGGGCCGTGGCGATGCGTCCCGCGGCGATGATTCTCACTTTCGCATGAGGTACGAAGGTGACGTCCCAATACTCCGGATGGTTCGACGTACGATGGACCAGCAAGGGCCCCTGTATTCCCGTGCCGCGACATGCCGAGAGCGGAAGCCGAACCCGGGCCTGACCGAGACCATTGGACGTTACTTCAGTGCGGCCCGTTCGTAACGCCGGATCGGGCGCGGCGCCGTCGTATGCCTCGATTATGAAAGGTATGCCGGGCAAGGGCACCTGTTTTCCGGAACCATCGTATAGGGCTATCGACACCTCCATCTCACGTGCGGCGTTCGCGCCTCCGGGCACGAGATGGGTGATGCGCTCGTTGCTGATAAAGCCGGTGATTTGCGGCTGCAGCTGGAGCTCGGTTGCCGAGACACTACCAACAGCACAGATCGCGGCGAAAATGCCGACGCTAACGCGGTGAACGTGATTCATACGAGGACTCGCTCATGAGTGGGTCCTAGAGCCTAGGTGCCGCTGGAGCGGCGATCTGCCAGAGGCGGCCATCGCTTCGTGTAAGTCGACATGGGGGACGTGTCAGATCGTCCGCTCACTCATGCCAGTAGCGACGCCTCGGACGTCGCCACTCCCTTTCCACATGGGGGGGCGCGTTCGCGGGAAAATCGATGCGTACGGCACCGCTGCGGTTCGTCACGTAGACATCGATACCCATGGCGGCGTGCCGGTCGACGATCGACGGATGGGGATGCCCGAAACGGTTGCGCCAGCCCGCCGAGGCGATGGCGAGCTTGGGTCGCACGGCCCGCAACCACACGGTGTCGGACGAATGGCGGCTCCCATGATGGGCGATGGTGGTCACCGTCGGTAATGGCGACGCCAGCGATGCCACCGTCATGAGGCGTTCGGCCTTGTTGCCCAGATCCCCAGTGAGGAGAAGACGGCCCGACGTGCCCTCCACGGCGAGGACGCATGAGCGGTCGTTGCCGCTCGTCTTGCCGGCCTTCGGCGCAGGGACATCGACAAAACGAAATGTCACCCCATCCCATGACCAAGTCGTACCTGGTACACACCGTTCGGCTTCGAAGCGAAGTCGCCAGGGCTCGCCGGATAGCCGCGCGGCTCGCGGGTAACGCGTCACGATGGACGTGGCGCCCCCTGCGTGGTCGCTGTCGCCATGGCTCACCACGAGCGTGTCCACGGGATCGACGCCAAGTGCGGTGACGGACGGAAGGACGATGCCCGCGCCGGCGTCCTGCCCGCCGGCATAGGCCGGCCCCGCGTCGTATACCAGCGTATGCGACCGCGTTCTCACCAGCACCGCGAGTCCCTGCCCCACGTCCAGCACCCACGCGCGGAACGCGCCATGAGTTGGGGCGTCACGTGGTGGCAAGACCAGGGGCAGGAACAGCAATGCGCCATAACTTCGCAGTGGTACCCCGCGCGGAGCGAACAGCCATGCCGCTCCACATGTCGCCAGGAGCATCGGCGGCAAGCCGCTTTCGGCGACGTTCAAGCGTGCGCCCGGCCAATCGGCCATCGTCGCGAGTAGACGCCATTGCCACGAAAGCACCCACGCGGCCGGAGCGAGCAGGAACTCGGAAAAGGTGGGCCACCCAAGCACGACGCAGCCACACAGGACCAGCGGCACGACGATGAAACTGACCAGGGGCGCGGCGATGAGGTTTGCCACGAAGCCCACCAGCGACGCGCTCCCGAACAACCATAGCGACATCGGCAGCAAGGCGATGCTCATGGCCGCCTGCGCCCGCAAGAGAGCGCCCAGCCAGCCGCGCCATCCAGTTGCACGAGGCGTCACGCACAGCATGAGAAATCCCACGCCACCGAAGGACAGCCAGAATCCTGGTGCGAGTACCGCTAGCGGATCGACGATGAGAACCGCCAGCAAGGCAAGCGCAAGCAACGACGTTCCGCTAGCGCGGCGGCGTCCGAATCCAGCCAGCACGACGATGGCGATCATCAGCAAGCTTCGGATCGTCGGCAGCCCCAGGCCAGCCAGGGCGCCGTAGGCCCCCGCGACAAACAACCCCGCCGCCGCTTGCGCCATCTGCCGCGGCAACCTCAACGCGAGCCAGGGTAGGCAGGCATAGAGCAGGCGCGCCAACAACACGCCACCACCCGCCGCGACGCCGACGTGGAATCCTGAAATCGCGATGAGGTGCGATACGCCCGTCGCCCGCGCGATGTCCCAATCGGCGGCGTCGAGGCCACGGGTATCGCCGATGGCCAGCGCCTTGAGGATACGGGCGTCGCGGACGCCGACACGCGCGTCGAGTGCTTCGCCGATACGGTCGCGCCAGCCGTCGATACAGGCCGGGGAGGAAAGTCTCGTGTTCCCCTGCCCTGCGCGGACATAGCCGGTGGCGACGATACGCCGCTGCAACGCCCCGCGTTCCGTGTCGCCGCCACCCGGGTTCAGCGTACCTCGCGGCCGGCGCAAGCGTACCGTGAGGCGCCAACGCTCGCAGGTCTTCGGTGGCGCCGCCGCGCGATACCAGGTGAGGCGCAGCCGTCCTCGCGGCGCATCGGCGGCGTCTTTGTCCGGCACGAAGACGAAGGATGTGTCGGCGCCGATACGGCGAGGCAAGTCCACGACATGGCCTGTGACGGTGACATCCTCGCCATCGCGCGCGGTCGCCCACCGCGCGTCCATCGCGAGGGCGCCGTGGATGGCGGACCAGGCGGCGAACATCAGCAGGACGGCAGGGAGGCGAATCCATGTGTTGCCTGCACGCAGGGCGACGGCGAACGCGAGCACGCCCATGACGGCGGACAGTTTCCAGGGCGGGAGCCATGCCAGTCCTTGCATGGCGGTGCAACCGATGGCGGCGGTCACGGCTAGCGTGACGATGGAAACGGGGGAGCGGAGCACGGCCGGTCGCCTGCGCGGAGTCGGCCTTCAGGCTAGGGGGTTATGGGGTTCGTGCGGGTCGATGGTGTGTGTGGGGGTAGGGTGTGGCGTGAGGCGAGGTTTTATCGCCGACAGGGTCGGCTCCCACCCAGATTGCGAACGCCGCAATCTGTCAGTCGGTGTCGCTGCGGAAGCGGCTGCGGTCGCGGCCGGTGCCTGCCTGGCGGACCGGGGGTGCGCTTCGCTGACCCGACGACGACGGAGGTCGGTGATCGCCATCGCCGCGGTTTCCACCGCCTTGCCAGCCGCCGGGACGGCCGTCGCCTCGCGGCGGGCGGTTCCCAGCCTGGCCATCGTCTCTCGGGGGACGGTTGCCGCCCTGCCAGCCGCCACCGCGCGGCCCACGATCACCATCGTTGTCACGGGGACGGTCGTTTCCACGCCAGCCACCGGGCGGGCGGTTGTTGCCTTGCCAGCCACCCGGCGGACGGTGATCGCCCCCGGGGCGTCCATTCCAGTCGCCACGCGGTGGCGGACGGCCGTGCCAGTCGCGATCGCGCCGGTAGTACCGGCGATCGTCGTCGCGGTCGTACCAGACCGTGCCGACGGTGACGCCGGAGTAGCAGCAACCGGGGCCATAGCCGCCGCCGTAATAACCGTAGCCAGGATCATAGACACCCGGGGAAACCACCGTCGTCGTTTCTTCGCCGTAGTACGCGTCGGCGCCCGAACCGTTACGGACATAGCCGTAGTCCGGATCGTAGTAACAACCCGCGAGTGGCAGGCAGGCCGCTAGCGCGAGGATCAGTGAATGCGCACGACGCATGGAGGTTCTCCGGGTGACGGCTCGACACTGCGCTCGCGCGATTGAACGGCCGCTAAAAAGAAAAGGCCGCACGAAGCGGCCCTTCCCTTTCATTCAGCTTTCACGCTCAGCCCTTGTTCTTCTGCTGATCGCCGCGTTCATGGGAGGCGTTCGCGTGGCTCGCCTCGGGCGAGGGAGCCTTCGGCGCCGGATTGGGTTCGTCACCCGGCTGGATGTTCGGCGCGCCTGCGGCGTGCTGATCGCCGCTTGGCCAGCTTGGCGGTTGACGGTCGCGTTCGCGCTTCGCGTCGAGCAACGCCTGGATATGCGCCACCGCCTCTTCCTGGCTGATGTGCTGGACCGGGGCGTCGGTTGCCGCGGGTGCCTGTGCCACCGGGGCGGGCTTCGGACGCGGCTTGGCTGCCGGCTTCGGCTTTGCCTTAACCGGCGCGGTCGCGGGTGCGGGCGCCTGGGCGATGGCCGTCTTGCCGCGAGGCGTCTTGCTCGCTGTGGTGCGCGATGGCGAGGCCTGCCCTGCCGAAGGGGCGGGTGCCTTGCGCGCCGGGGTCTTCCGACTGGCCGTCTTGGGTGCGGCGGACTTGCTGGCGGCAGTCTTACGGGTCGAGCTCTTCGCTGCGCCGCTGCGTGCCGGCGACTTCCGGGCCGTCGTCTTCGTGCTGGTTTTCTTCACCGCCTTACGGGCGGCGGACTTGCGTGCGGGGGCCTTCGTGGCCGCCTTCTTGACGGCCGTCTTGCGCGCGGGCGACTTCCGGGTGGCGGCCTTCCGGGCGGAGGTTTTCTTCGCGACCTTCTTGGCTGCCTTCTTGGCGGCAACCTTGCGCGCCGGGGCCTTCTTCGCCGCCGACTTGCGCGCCGATGTCTTCTTCGCCGGCGTCTTCTTCGCGGAAGCCTTCTTCACGGAGGCCTTCTTCGCTGCCGGACGGACGGTCTTGCGGGCGGTCTTCTTCGTGGCGGCGCGGACGCCTGCCTTCTTCGCGGCGGTCTTACGGGTAGCCGCCTTTTTCGTAGCCGTCTTCTTGGCCGCGGACTTCTTCGCGGCGGACTTTCGGGTCGTAGCCATGCGTTCATTCCTCCTGCGGTAGTAGCCGACGCGAACCACCCCACCGGGGAAACCCGCGTGCATGCCGGACGACGTCGTTGCGATCAGGTTTTCGTTCCGGTCGGTCGCATGATGTAACAGCCGTCGTCCGAAGTCACATGAATCTATCGGAAAAATTCAGGTTCGCGCATCACAACCGCGGTTGCGTCAACGATGCGACGAAGGTGAGCAGCACCGCCGGCTTCAACGCCACGGTGAAGATCACGCCATACAGCGCACCCCACAGGTGCGCGCTGTGGTTCACGTTGTCGCCGCCGCGCTTGTCCATGTAGATCGAATATGCGACGAACAACACGCCATACAGGATCGCCGGCATCGGCACGATGATCAGGTATATCCGCGACCACGGGGCCAGCAGGATGAAGGCGAAGAGGATCGCCGAGACGGCGCCCGAGGCACCCAGGCTGCGATACGCCGCGTTCCGCCGGTTCGCCATGTAGGAAGGCAGGATCGAGAAGACCAGGGCGCCGATGTAGAAGGTGAGGAAGCCCAGCGGGCCCATGGCGGCGGTGAAGAACTGTTCCATGATGCGCCCCGCGAAATACAGCGAGATCATGTTGAAGAACAGGTGGCCGCCGTCCGCATGCACCAGGCCGTAGGTGACGAGCCGGTAGTACTCGCGGCTGCGGCTGAGGGCCGGTGGCCAGAGGATGAGGTCGTCCAGCAGGCGCTGGTTGCGGAAAGCGACGATCGAGACCACACAGGTCACGAGGATGATAAGCAGCGTGATCATGCCTTGAAACAGCGTCCTTACGCGTCGAGCCAGCGCGCATCTTGGCGGTATCTCGCGCGGATGTCGAATGCCGCCGCACCTCCCGTTCGGGCTTTGGACGGCTATCATGACGGTTCCCCCCGTTTCCCCGGCCCCACCGAAATGCCTTCTATCCGTTACAAGCAGCTCGACGTCTTCGCCGCCCGTCATGGCGGCGGCAACCCGCTCGGCGTCGTGATCGACGCGGAAGGCTGGTCGGACCGCCGCATGCAACGCTTCGCCCACTGGACGAACCTGGTCGAGACCACCTTCCTGATGCCGGCGCGTGCGGAAGGCGCCGGCTACCGCGCCCGGATCTTCACCCCGACCAAGGAAATCCCCTTCGCCGGCCATCCCACCATCGGCAGCGCGCATGCTGCGCTCGATGCGGGCCTGGTCGCGCCGGATGCCGCCGGCATCATCTGGCAGGAGTGCGGTGCGGGCGTCCTGCCCATCCGCGTGGAAGGTCATGGCCCGCAACGCGAACTGTTCGTTCAATCGCCCAAGGCGCGCATCGTCGGCGACGCCTCGTGCGGCGGCGAGACCTTGTCGGCCGTGCTCTATGGCGTGAAGCCCGGCACCCTGCCCCCGGCCTGTGTCGAAGGCGGCCGCCGCTGGTGGGTGGCCGAGTTCGCCGACGAAGCCGAACTGCGTGGATGGCGTCCCGACCACGCCGCCATCCGAGCGCTGGCCCTGGCCACCGATACGCTGGGCCTTTGTGTCTTCGCACGCTCGGCCGAAGGTCTGGCCGTGCGCGCCTTTCCCGCGGGCGTGGGCATCGTCGAGGACCCGGCCTCCGGCGCGGCGAACGGCCTGATCGCCGCCTACGTGGCCGCGCGTGACACGACCGGCTCGCTCGCCAAGGGCTATGTCGTGAGCCAGGGCCGCGAGGTGGGGCACGACGCGCGCATCATCATCCGCATCGACGGCGACGCGGTGTGGGTCGGTGGGCGCACCAACACCATCATCGACGGCCACGTGGACTGGCAGGACCTCTGACCATGCGGATCTGGGTCGATGCCGACGCTTGCCCGAACGTCATCAAGGACATCCTGTTCCGTGCCGCCGATCGCGAACAGGTCGAGGTGACGCTGGTGGCGAACCAGTGGATCCGGACACCGGCTTCGCGTTTCGTTCGTTCGATCCAGGTGCCGGGCGGGTTCGATGTCGCCGACGACGAGATCGTGCGCCGCGTCGAGCCGGGCGACCTCGTGGTCACCCAGGATATCCCGCTGGCGTCCTTCGCCATCGAGAAAGGCGCGCTGGCGTTGCATCCGCGCGGTGAGATGTTCACCCGGGACACCATCGCCGCGCGGCTGTCGATGCGCAATTTCATGGAAGAACTGCGCGGTTCCGGCGTCGACACCGGTGGCCCCGCCACGATGCATCAGCGCGATCGCCAGGCCTTCGCCAACGAGCTGGACAAGTGGCTCGCGCGACGCCGATCGGCGCTCCGCTAGAACACCAGGTGGAAGCCGACCCTGTCGGCGAAGGGTGCTTGCCGCAACCTGGCCCGCTGCCGCGGGATCGCCGACAAGGTCGGCTCCCACCAGGCCGCCGCGAGCGGATGGGATATCAGGCGCCGGCTGCCTCGTCCAGCTTCAAGGTCAGGCATTTCGCCGCCCCGCCGGACTTCATGAATTCGTCGAGGGCCACCTCGATCACCATGAAACCCGCGCCCTCCAACCGGGAGCGCAAACCGGCGCTGGCGCGGTTGAGGATCACCACGCGGCCGAGGTTCACCGCATTGCAGGCGAAATCGAGTGCGTCATGCTCGTCGACCACGATCCGCTGGCCGGGCGGCACGTGTTGCTCGATCGAGGCCAGCGCCGCCGCGTCGAACGCCGCGGGGAAATACAGCGTGTAGCCGTCGGCCAGGGGACAAAAGCAGGTATCGAGGTGGTAGAAGCGCGGATCGGCGAGCTTCAGCGGCAGCACCTCGACATCGAGCAGGCGTGCCAGCGCCGGGGCGGCGGCAGGGTCCGAGCGATGGCCGTGGCCCATCCAGAGGCGGCGGGCGACGCCACGGTCGAACAAGGCATCGCCGGCACCCTCGAAGAACACGTCACCGGGCAGTTCCACGATGTCGAAGCCGTGGCGTTCGAACCAGGCGCGATCGTGGGGTTCCTCGCCTTGGCGCTCCGCATACCGGAAGCGGCTGGGTACGAAGGTGTTGCCGAAGACCAAGCCCGCGTTGGCGGTGAACGTCATGTCCGGCCACCCCTCCGCCGGCGGCTGCTGGACCACGTCGGCATGGCGGGAGACCGTGTCGCGGAGGGCGTCCCACTGGCGCTGGGAGCGCTCACGGCTGGTGTCGTGGACGTGGCCGGTCATCCATGGATTGATGACGTAGCTGACCTCGAAGAACGTGGGGGCGCACATCAGTATCCGCATCGTTTCTGCCATGGACGGTGCACGCCTTTATGGGGGAACGAGCCCCATCATGGCAGAAACGCGCGCCGGGCCGTCAGTGCAGCCTGGCGCAGATGCTGGTCACCGTATCCGCGGAAAAATGCAGTTCCTTCAAGGCCTCTTCGAGCGATTCGAGCGAATTCGCCTCGCTTTCCACCTGCTCGCCCACGCTGCTCGGGGAGACGTGGACGAAGGTCTTGCCATCCTGGTAGGCGATCCCTTCGTCGTGGACATTCTGCTTGGTAAGCACCTTGTAGGTTCCGTCGCCGGATTCTTTCACCGTGATCGAGCGGCCTTCGTGCTGGCCCTCGTACACCGTCTTCCAGGTTGCCGACATGACATCCATCCGTAAGCCGCACAACAGCGTGCGGGACCGATTGTCACGGACCCGCCGGGCTAGCGATTGTGAAGACGTGCGTAAAAGCGGTCTAACGCTTCAATCCTTCAGGTTTGCCCGGGCCGCGGCCACGCGTGCCATGCCCGCCCAATCCAGGTCGCCATCGCCCGCGCCCAGCGCCTCGAGCATCGCGTCGTGCATCACGCTGGCGAACGGCATGGGCACCCGCTCGGCCTCGGCCGCCGCGCGGGCCAGGCCGATGTCCTTGAAGCCCAGGCTCATCTTGAAGCCGGCTGGCGTGTACTTCTGCTCCGCGATCATCCCGCCGTAGATCTTGTAGATCGGCGCGGCGAACAAGGTGCTGGACATCACCTCGAGGAAATCCTTTGCGGATACGCCGTGGGCACGGGTGAGCGTGGTGGCTTCGGCCATGCTCTCGATCGCCGCGCCAATCAGGAAGTTGCCGCCGATCTTGACGATGGTGGCGCGCACCGGGTCGTCCCCCATCGGCCAGACCTTCTGGCCCAGCAGGTCGAGCAGGCCCGAAACCTTCGCCATCGCCTCGGGCTTGCCGGCGGCCACGATGTTCAGTTCGCCCGCCGCGGCGACCGCGGGCCGGCCGAAGACCGGGGCGGCCACGTAGCCGAGGCCACGCGACTCGTGCGCCCCGGCGAGCTCACGCGCCAACGCGACGGAGATGGTCGCGTGGTTCACGTGCACGGCGCCCTGGGGCAGCGCGTCGAGCACCCCGCCGTGCAGGATCACTTCGCGCACGGCGGCGTCGTTCGCCAGCATGCTGTGCAGCACCTCGACGCCCGCGGCGGCCTCGGCCGGCGTGGCGGCGACCTTCGCGCCCTGCTCCGCCAGCGGCGCGGCCGCTTCCGGGGAACGGTTCCACACCGTCACCTCGTGCCCCGCCTTGATCAGGTTGCCGGCCATGCCGGCGCCCATGCTGCCCAGACCGATGAAACCGATACGCATGTTCTTGCTCCGTGTCAGACGGCCAGGCCGGCGGCGTGGCCGGAGGCCCAGGCCCATTGGAAGTTGTAGCCACCGAGGTGGCCGGTGACGTCGAGTACCTCGCCCACGAAGTAGAGCCCCGCGTGGCGCCGGGACATCATCGTGCTGGAGGAAACCTCGTCGGTGTCGACGCCGCCGAGGGTCACCTCGGCGGTGCGATAGCCTTCGGTGCCGCTCGCCACGAGTGGCCAGTCGGCCAACTGTGCGCCTATCTCGTTCAATTCGGCGTCACGGAACTGGCGCATCGGCCGGTTGGGCAGCCAGACCTCGCAAAGGCGTTCGGCGAGGCGGCGCGGCAGCAGGCCGGAGAGCACCGTCTTCAATTCCGCGGCGGGACGCTCCGCGCGCCCTTCCCGCAGGGCTTGCACGGCGTCGAGGCCGGGCATGAGGTCGAGGCGCAGGTCCGTGCCGGGTTCCCAGTACGACGATACCTGCAGGATGGCCGGGCCACTGATGCCCCGGTGCGTGAAGAGCATGGCGTCGCGGAAGGAGGCGCCGTTCGCACGGGCCTCCACGGGCAAGGCCACACCCACCAATCCCTCGAAGCGCTCCTGGTGCTTGCCGCTCAGCGTGAGCGGCACCAGGCCGGCACGCAGCGGCAGCACCGCGTGGCCGAACTGTTTCGCCACCTCGTAGCCAAAACCGGTGGCGCCGAGGCTGGGAATCGACAGGCCACCGGTGGCGATCACCAACGATTCCGCACGCACGTGGCCCAGCGGCGTTTCGCAGGCGAAACCGCCGGCGGTGGCGGCGCGCAGGCGCGAAACGGCGCAGCCGGTCTCCACGCGAACGCCCACCGCCGCGCATTCGTCGAGCAGCATGCGCACGATCTGCTTGGACGATTCGTCGCAGAACAGCTGGCCCGGCGACTTCTCATGCCACGCGATACGGTGCCGGTCCACCATGGCGATGAAATCCCACGGGGTGTAGCGCGCCAGAGCCGACTTGCAGAAATGGGGGTTGGCCGAGAGGAAATTGGCCGGCGTGGTGGCGGTATTCGTGAAGTTGCAGCGGCCGCCGCCGGACATCAGGATCTTCTTCCCGGCACGGTTGGCATGGTCGAGCACGAGCACGCGCCGCCCACGGGCACCCGCGACGATGGCCGTCATCAGGCCCGCCGCGCCCGCCCCGACGACGAGGACGTCGTATTCCATGCTTCGTATCCGCCGCGCAAACGCACATGGTAACGCCCTCGCGTAAACTTGGTCATCGATCCCCTCGACAAGGACCCACCCATGCCCTCCTTCGATATCGTCTCGGAAGTCGACACCCACGAGCTCACCAATGCCGTGGACCAGGCCAACCGCGAGGTCACCACGCGCTTCGACCTGCGCGGCACGTCCGCCAAGTTCGAGCTCGACGAGAACGTGATCACGCTCAAGGCCGACAACGAGTTCCAGCTGGGCCAGCTCACCGATATCCTCCGCGCCCGCCTCTCGGCCCGCGGCATCGACGTGCGCGCGATGGATTCGGGGAAGGTCGAGACGAACCTCGCCGAGGCGCGGCAGAAGGTCACGATCAAGCAAGGCATCGAACAGCCGGTGGCGAAGAAGATCGTCGCGAAGATCAAGGAGGCCAAGCTGAAGGTGGAGGCCCAGATCAACGGCGAGAAGATCCGGGTTACCGGGAAGAAGCGTGACGATCTGCAGACTGCCATGGCGATGCTGCGCAAGGCGGATGTGGAGGTGCCGTTGCAGTTCGAGAATTTCAGGGATTGAGGGGAATTTTGAGGGTTGAGGGGGCGGGCCGCGCTGCCGCGCGGATCGCCGATAAATCGGCTCCCACATCGCCGACGGGGTCCGCTACCACCAGGGCATCGCTGCTGAAGCGGCTTCCCACCCGGTAGTCGTTCCTCGGTGGTCCCTGTGGGAGCCGATTTATCGGCGATCCGCGGCAGCGGGCCAGGCAGAGGCAAGCACCCATCGCCGCTGAAGCGGCGATTACAACCCCGCGATACGGCTACGGTTGCGCCCTTCGTTCTTCGCCTCGTACAAGGCCTCGTCCGCCCGGCCCAGCAGGGAATTCAACGATTCCGGCGCGCGCCACATGGCCACGCCCGCGCTCACGGTGATGCGGATGCGGTAGTCGCCATGCGCGATCACCATCGCACCCAATGCATGGCGGACGCGCTCGGTGATATCCAGCGCGTGCTCCGCCAGCGCGCCGGGCAGGCAGAGGATGAATTCCTCGCCGCCGAAGCGCCCGGCGAGATCGTCCGCGCGGCACATCGACGAGATCACCCGCATGGTCTCGCGAATCACCGTATCGCCCGCCAGGTGACCATAGGTGTCGTTCACCGCCTTGAACTCGTCGATGTCGATGAGCACGAGGCTGAAGGGAATGCCATCGTTGGCCGCGCCCTGGCGCACCCGCTCGGCTTGCTCCAGGAAACGCCGGCGGTTGAGCGAACCGGTGAGTTCGTCCGTACCGGCGAGATGGTCGAGCCGCTCGTTGGCCGCCTTCAGGTCGCGCGTGCGTGCGTCGACCTGCGCCTGCAACAGCTGCGCGCGCCGGCGCAGGTACAACGTGCGCAGGTACACCAGCCCGAAGAACGCCAGCACGCCCAGCGCGATGCCGGCCAGCAGGGTCCACGGGCTCTCGTACCAGCGTGGGGTCACCGTCACGCGGATCGAGGTTTCGACCGTCCGCGCATCGAGGCCACGCATCGTGGCGCGCAGGCGCAAGGTATACGTGCCACTGGCGAGGTTGGTATAGATCGCGCTGGGCGGAATGCCTCGCGGCACTTCGTTCCAGGCCCTGTCCGCCTCGTCCATGCGATACGCATAGTGCGTTTCCAGCGGTGCGCGGAAGTCGAGCAAGGCGAAGTCCACGCGCATGTTGCGCCCGTCGCCATCGAGGACCACCCGGCCGCCTTCGCCAGGCACCTTGTCCAGCGGCAACGGCTTTTCGTTGACCGAGACCTGGGTGATGGCGAGACGCGGCGGCGCCACGGAGGGAGCCACCCAGTACGGCCGCACGACGGTCAGGCCGCCCAGGCCACCGAACATCAACTCGCCACCGGGCGCTTCCGCGGCCGCGCGATGGATGTAGCTGGGAATGCGCAGGCCGTCGCGGATGCCGAGGTCGGCCACGCGATGGCTGGCTGAATCGATCATCGCCACGCCGTTGGCCATCGAGGCCCAGACACGGTCGTCGTGGTCGATCAGCAAGGCGTTGATCTTGGTGTTGGACAAGCCCTCGCGCGCGCCGATCAAACCGAAGCGGAAGGGCCCGCGTGGCTTGAACGCGTCGAGGTAAGCGATGCCGCCGAACGTGCCCAGCCAGAGCCGGCCGTGCGAATCGAACACCATCGAGCCGGTGTAGTCCTGCGGCAGGCTCGCGGGATCGGCGGGATCGTGACGCAGGTTCACGAAGCCCTTCTCGCCATCGTAGGCGATGCTGATGCCGCTGATGGTGGCGAACCACCACGCCTCCGGCATGCGCACGATGAAGCGCACCTGGTCGCCCACGAGGCTTTTCGGGTCGGCGTCGTCGTGACGCATCTGCGTGAGCGTGCCGTGCAGCGTGTCGTAGCGGAACAGCCCGTCGTAGCCGCCGATCAGGATGTCGTCGCCGTCGCGCTGCATCGACAGGATCAGGCGGCCGTCGAGGTTCGGGATCATCGAACTCTTCAGCTCGAACGTATCGGGGTCGATGCGCGAAATGCCTTGCGCACCCGCCCAGATGGAACCGTCGGGCGCCACCACGAAAGCCTGCACGTCGCGCTCGGCCTGCTCGCCACCGAGTTGCAGGTGGTGCATCGTGCCCTTGCCGAGGTCGAGCACGTCGATGCGGCCCATGCCGAGACCGAGCCAGACGCGTCCACGCGGGTCCACGAACACCGAATGCACGTTGGCATTGGACAGCGTGTGCGTCTCCAGCGGCGAAGGCAGCACCGAGAACACCTTGCGCCCGTTCGGATCGTAATGCGCCGCGCCGAGTTCCGTCGCCACCCAGATGTTGCCCGAGGTGTCCTGGAAGATGTCGCGCGTGATGTCGCCGGGCAGCGACGACGGCATCGCTGCGTCGTGGCTCAGCGTGCGCAGCCGCCCGGTGTTGAAATCGTAGGTGACCACGCCGGCACCGTCGGTGGCGGCCCAGAGCACGCCTTGCGGCGTCTCGTGCAAGGCGCGCACGGTACGGCGGTGGGCCAGCCCGCCCTTGCCGGAAAAGCCCGGCACGAGGTGGCCCTGGCCCTTCGCATCGATGTAGAACGCCCCGGACTGCCCCGTGCCGACCCACAAGCGGCCACGGCTGTCCTGCAACAGCGCCCATACCTGGTCGTGGAGGATCTCGTCGACCGCCGGGTCGTTGGAGCGCACGCGTTCGAAGTGGCCTCCGGGACGGCGCATGAACAGGCCGTTGTCCGCACCCGCCCAGACATTGCCGGTCTTGTCCTCGGCTACCACGAAGGTGCGCGGCAGCATGTCCTTCGCGTCCCCCGCGGTCACCGACTCGTGGGTGATCCGGCCGCTGGCGAGGTCGAGCCGGTCGACGCCGCCTTCCGTGGCGACCAGGAACTCGCCGCGCTCGCGTGCACGCGCGATGGAGAACACCTTGCCGCTGGACGTGCCGCCCGGTCCGACCGGGTACACGTGGAAACGCATCGTGGAGGGATCGAAGCGCACGAGGCCACCGGCGTTCGTGCCGATGAGCAAGCCGCCATCGTCCAGCGGCATGAGTGCGCGCACGTAGGAATCGGGCAGCACGGCGCCGGCGTACGAATCCGGCTCCTGGCCGAATACCTGCATGCGATAGCCGTCGTACCGCACCAGGCCGCCGAAGGTGCCTATCCAGATGAGGCCCCGGGTGTCCTGCACGATCGCGGTGGTGGTGGAATGCGGCAGGCCATCGGCGACACCGACCGTATCGAACCAGACCGATTCGTAGACCGCCCACGGGTCCACGCCCACGCTGGGCGCGACCTGGGCCGGCGCCGTCGCGGCGAAGCAGCACAACGCCGCCGCGAGGACGATCAGACAGGCTCGAAGGCGCGGGAAACGAGCGGGCCGCGTCGGGCGGTCAGCCAGCATAGGCCACGTTCGGATCGAGGTAGCGACTGAAGGCGGCGGCGGTCATCGGCCGGGCGAAGAAATAGCCCTGCCCGATGTCGCACCCGAGGTCGCGCAACCAGTGCGCCTGGGCCTCGGTTTCCACGCCCTCGGCGATCGTACGCATGTTCAGTTTCTTGGCGAGGCCGACGATGGCCTCGGTGATTTCGCGGTCGGCCAGGTTCAGCGTGCTGCCACGCACGAACGACTGGTCGATCTTGATCGTTCCCACCGGCAGTTCGCGAAGGTGGCTCAGGTTCCAGTAGCCGGCGCCGAAGTCGTCGATCAGCAGGTCGAAGCCGTGCGAGCGCAGCTTCACCAACTGGCGCATGGTTTCTTCCGGCTGGCGCATCGCGGTGGATTCGGTGAGCTCGAAGCGTATCCGCATCGGGTCGACCCCGTACGAGCGCACCGCGCGGTGCAAGGTGTCGACGAAGGCGGGCCGCGTGAGTTCCTGCATCGACAGGTTGATCGCCACGTAATCGACCTGGATACCGGCGGCGTCCCAGGTCTTCAACTGGCCCAGCACCTCGCGCAACACGTACTCACCCAGGGCATGGATGAGGCCGGAGCGCTCGGCGATCGCCACGAAGACGGTCGGCGGCACGTCGCCGCGCGACGGATGGCGCCAGCGGGCCAGCGCTTCCACGCCGGCCAGGGTGCCGTCGCGCAGGTTGCGCTTGGGCTGGTATTCGACGGCGAGTTCGCCCGCCTGCAAGGCTTCACGCAACTCCACCGTGAGGGCCAGGCGCTCGCGTGCCTGCTCGAGCATGCCTTCCTCGTAGAAACGGAAATCGGCCTTGCCGGTTTCCTTCACCGCGTACATCGCGGCATCGGCATTGCGAATCAGGGCGGATGCCACGTCGCCGTCCTGCGGCGCCACGGCCACGCCGATGCTCGGGCTCACCGCCACGAGCTGGCCGGACACGTTCACCGGCTTGGACACCAGATCGAGCACCTTGCGGCAGACCCGGATCAGGTTCTCCATGCCGCCATACCCCTGTACCACCACCACGAACTCGTCGCCGCCGAAACGGGAAACGGTATCGCGTTCGCGCACGCTGCTGCGCAGGGAGGTGGCGACGGCGCGCAGGAAGGTATCGCCCGCCTCGTGGCCCAGGGTGTCGTTGATGGCCTTGAAGCCGTCGAGGTCGATGAACATCACCGCCAGGGGACCCGTCTGCGGTGCCGCCAGTGCCTGCTCGAGCTCGCGCATGAGGTAGGCGCGGTTGGGCAGGCCGGTCAGGGTGTCGTGATAGGCGTGAAAGGCCAGCGCACGGCTCGCCTGCTCCCGGGGGTCCTTGAGCTTCGCGTGGAGGCGCCGACGCTGGCCGACCAGCCAGGCGATGGCCACCGCGGCCAGGGCACACACGACGATGAGCGCCACCATCCAGCCGAGCCCGGCGCCGACCGTCCCGAACGTGTCGCAGCGGGAGACCTCGCCGGGCCCGGACACGGACCAGCGGGCACACTTCGATGCGACAAGATGGATGCCGCCCTCGACGCTACGATGTGTCAGCACACCACGCTCCGGTCCTGCTCCCGGGAGACTGAATTAACGGCCACCACCGCCCCCGACTTTAGCGTTACATGCATCGCATGATGCTGGGTCGGCGGAAAAACGCAAATCCGCCGATCGGCACTCGCGGGCCCGGCCGGCCCCTGGCGTCTACTTGTCTCCCACCGACAGATAGCGGTCGAACCAGGCCAGGGCACGGGCCAGCACGTCGCGACGGCTGGCGTCGCGGGCGAAGCCATGGCCTTCGCCCGGATAGACCACCAGGGACGTCGGCACGCCCTGGGCCCGCAACGCGTGCCAGAACTCGAACGATTGCGGCGCCGGCGTTTCCGCGTCGCGCTCACCCACGACCACGAGGGTCGGGGTCTTCACCTGCTTGATGAAATTGATCGCGGAGCTCTTCGCGTACACGCCCGGATCGTCGTAGACCGAGGCGCCGAAGAAAGGCTTCATCCACTGGTCGATCAGGTTCTGGCCGTAATAGCTCTGCCAGTTGGAGATGCCGGCGCCGGCGACCGCGGCACGGAAGCGCTGTGTCTGGGTCACGCCGAACATCGTCATGAAGCCACCGTAGCTCCAGCCGGTGAGGCCCAGACGCCGGTCGTCCACCGGGTGGCTCTTCTCGATCGCGTCGACGCCAGCCAGCGCGTCGCGCAGGTCGCCATAGCCGAAATCCTTGCGATTGGCCTGCACGAAGGCCTCACCCTGCCCATAGCTGCCGCGCGGATTGGGCATGAACACGAAGTAGCCCAGCGCCGAGAGCGGCGCCCCGCCATAACCCACGCCCGGCCAGCGCGGCGTCACCGCGGCCGCCGGGCCGCCGTGGATCGAGACGATCATGCCGTAGCGCTTCTTCGGGTCGTAGTTGGCCGGATACAGCAACCAGCCCTGCACGTCGTGACCTTCGTTCTTCCAGGCGATCGACTCGGCCTTTCCCCAGGAAGGTTTCAACGCGGCGTTGAACGTGGTGACCGCCTTGGGCACCGATTGTCCGTCCAGACTGGCGACCTGCACTTCGAAGGCCTTTTCGAACGAACTGGCGATGAAGGCGGCCTTGCTCGCGCCGGTGTTCACCGAGAGCGACATCGACAGGCGCCCGTCGCCGATCGTCATCGGCAGTTCGAACACGGTGGTGGCCGTGGCGGAACCGCTGGCGGGCACCGTGTAGCTCGAAACCCGGCTTGCGCCGGCGGCATGTTCGCCGACCAGCAGGCGATCGGGCGCGGTCCATGCCAGCCACGCCGGCGTGGTCGTCACGCCGGGCGTCACGTCGACCGGCTCGGCGCCGCCCGCGGCCGGCACCATCCAGATGTCGCCGCCGGTCGATCCCTGGTCGCTCATGAGGCCGCCGATGAAGGCGACCCGCGATCCGTCCGGCGAGAAGCGCGGCACAGCCACCTGCAAGTCCTTGAGTGGACCGGAAAGCGCCACCGTATCCACGAGGGTGACCGCCTGCGCGCCCGGCGTGGCCGGTTGCGCATAGAGCTTCGCCACCCACCAGTTGTTGTCGCCGGGCGGCGGCGCCGCGACGTAGGCGATCCGGCCGCTATCTGCCGAAAACGCGAATTCATAGACGTGGAGGCCTGCCGGGGTCAGCGTGCGGATGGCGCCTCCGGCGGCGTCGACGCTGGCGACCTGCTGCACCTCGATGCCTTCGACGCCCACTTCGCCCAGCTGTGGCTTGGCGGCCGCGGTGGCGCTGGCGCGGCGGGTGGCATTGGGCACGTAGAGGAAGGCCAGGGCCTTTCCGTCGGGCCGCCATTCCAGGCCATCGATGTAGCCGGTGAGATGCGTGATCCGCCGTGGCGGCGTCTTCTTGGCGATGTCCAGCACGTAGATATCGTTCTGCTTGCCCTCCTCCACGCCCGGCGCCTTGCCGGCGCAATCGGAGAGGAAGGCAAGATGTTGCGAATCCGCCGCCCACGCGACGGAGATTTCGCTGCAGCCCTTGCTCGCCGTGATGCGATGGGCGTTACGTCCATCGGCATCGGCCACCTCGATCACCGGCTTGCCGTTGGTTTTCACCGCCCACGCCAGATGCTTCGCATCCGGCGACAAGGCCACGGATTCGATCGTGCGCACCTTGGCCAAGGCGTCGAGGATCGCGGCGATGCGCGGGTCATCCGCGGTTTTCGCGGGTGTGTCGGCAAAGGCTTGGCCCGCGCAGGCGAGCGCGACGGCGGCGGCGATCCACTTCGTACGCATGGGTGACCCTGGATGTATGGGAACGCGAAAGCTAACACGTGGCTGAACGAAGTCGCGAGAGCCATCGCCGCTTAAGCGGCGATCCCCCTTCCCCTCAAGCCAACAAATGCCCGTACTCCGGGTTCCGCTCGAACCACGTCGCCGCATAACCGCACGCGGGAACGATCTTCCAGCCGTTCGCGTCCGCGACCTGCACGGCGAAGCGGGTGAGCAGCGCGGCGATCCCACGGCCGCCCACGGGGGACGGCACGCCGGTATGGGTGATGGTCATCGTCTTGCCGCTGAGCCGGTATTCGAGCTCGCAGGTGTGGCCATCGACCACGACGAGAAACACCTGGTTGGCGCTGTCGTGGACGATCTCCAGCGGTTTGGCGGTATCGCTCATCGGTATCTCTCCTGGTCCGGCGGTGGCATCGATGCCGTCAAGCATGCGCGTGTTCGGCCACGCGTGTCATCACCCGGCGTAGACTCCTCCCAGCCCCATCCAAGGACACCCGCGCACGTGCTGATCATCCACGAACATGGGAAGTACACCGGCCCCGTCCGCTGGACCGTGGGCATGGCCAAACCCAACGCACCCATCTGGGTGGATCTGATCGATCCAAACGAAGACGAACGACGCTGCGCCAGCGAGATCACCGGGCTGCGCGTCCCACAACGAAACGACGTGGTGAACCTGGCGTTGTCCAGCCGCATCCGCACCGACGACGGGGCGATGTACCTGTCCATCCCCTATTTCGCCGACGCGCCAGAGAACCATCATCCCGCGCCCGTGGGCATCGTGGTCACCGGCAACGTCCTCATGACCCTGCGTTTCGAGGATTCCCCCGCGTTCAAGCTGGCCAGCGAGAGCTGTCAGGAGCACCGCTGGGAATCCAGCGCCGATGTGCTGGCGACCTTGATCGAGGCGATCGTCAACCTGGCGGCCAAGCGCATGGAAGACGTGTCCGCCGACCTGAAAAAACTTTCCGACCGGATCTTCACGCCGGTGCGGATCGGCACGCCGGCACTGCGCAACTGCATGCTGGAGGTCGGCCGCCTCGAAGGTGAGCAGGCGCGCAATCGTTCCTCGATGCTGGGCGTGCAGCGGATCGTGTCGTTCGTACGCGCGAAGAAGCCGGAATGGATGTCCGACGACGTCGAGGTTCGCCTTCGCGTCGTGGAACACGACCTGCGCACGCTCGACGAGTTCGACGACCAGCTCACCAACAAGCTGCAGTTCCTGCTCGATGCCAGCCTCGGCTTCATCAGCACCGACCAGAACCACGTGATGAAGGTGCTGACCGTCACCTCGGTGGCCACCATCCCGCCGGTGATCCTCGTCGGCGTGTGGGGCATGAACTTCAAGAAGATGCCCGAACTGGACTGGACCTTCGGCTATCCCATGGCCCTGGGCGCGATCGTGATCAGCATCGTCTTGCCCGTGCTGTTCTTCAAATGGCGTGGCTGGCTGGAAGGCGACTGACTAGCGCAACGATTCACACTTGTGAAGACATGGAACCGATGACTGCGTCACGATTTTCGACATCGACACCCCTTTTACCCTAAAGTCGGCGGCTTTCCAGCCGCTAACTCCTCCAGGGAGTCACCGGCAGGGAGTCCGGTTCGACGCACACACGGGGCCGCTTGGCGTGCCCCACTCGGGGGAGGAGTGTCGGTGCAAGTCAGTCATCCATGTCGCGACGATTCGGTCGCGCGGAAGCCACGCGCATGAAGGCGCCGTGGCATAGCCCTGCTGGCGTCCTGCCCGAGTCGCGCCTGCTCGCTTCGGTGGCGGAATTCACCCACCACCGCGATATCGACGCGCTGGATCACAGCATGGTGCTGTCGCTGGCGGAGCTCATCGCCGTCAACAGCGTCACCCTCTGTAAGCGGGGCGAAAGCCCGCAGCATCCCGTGGATTCGATCGTCGTGTGTTCGCGCAAGCCCGGCGGCGGCTTCGTGATCGAAGCGCTCGATCCGACGCGGGAAGGTGGCGACCCCATCGACACCCTCGTCTGCGCCATGGAGACACTCGAGGCGATCAGCGACATCACCGACGACGGCAACAGCCGGCTGGTCGTCCCCATCCAGCGCGAACACGCCGCCATCGGCGCACTCATGCTCGAAGCGCCGGATTCCCTCGACGACGTCCGCTCGATGGTCGAAGGCTTCGCGCGCATCTACTGCAATTACATCGCCCTGCTCAACGAGAGCGAGCGCGACAAGCTCACCGGCCTGTACAACCGGCGCAGCTTCGAGCAACGCCTGCAGCGCCTGCTCACCCTTCAACGCCAGAAAGCGCGCGGCGCGATGCAGGACGGGGAGGATAAGCGCCGGCCGGCCGAGGAGCCTTCCCAGCTGTATCTGGCGATCCTCGACATCGACCATTTCAAGCGGATCAACGACACCTACGGCCACGTCTACGGCGACGAGGTGATCCTCATGCTGGCCCAGCACATGCGCGCGAGCTTCCGCCAGAGCGACGTGCTGTTCCGCTTCGGTGGCGAGGAGTTCGTGATCCTGCTCGCCGCGCAGGACGAAACGGCCGCCCACCTCGTCCTCGACCGGTTCCGCCAGTTCGTGACCGACCATGCGTTCCCCCAGGTGGGTCACGTCTCCGTCAGCATCGGCTATGCGCGCATCACCGAGAACGATTACCCGGAAATCGTGCTCGACCGCGCCGACAAGGCGTTGTACTTCGCCAAGCAGAACGGACGCGACAGCGTGCACGGCTACGAGTCGCTCACCCGCCGAGGTGAACTGGCTACGCCGGTGTCATTGGGCAGCATCGATCTGTTTTGAGCTTGCGGTGGGCTCGGCTTCGCCCTCGCGTTCGTTGTGTGCGGTGTGGCGGGGGAGCTGCCGGGCGCCACCCTCGGCGCGACAGGCGGTGCCGTCCCTTGGGAAGGGAAGCCGCTGCGCGGCCATGTTCGATGGCTGGCGCCCCTTCGGGCTCGGACGGTCGGGCGGGGGTTTTCGATTCGGCTCCTGCCTCAGCGAAAACGATCGGCCGTCCAGGCCGATCCCCTTCGGGCCTTGTCCGCCCGCCCCTCCTCGGCTCCTCATGTCGCGCCGAGGGTGGCGCCCGGCAGCTCTCTCGACACCGCGGTGGGGTGGTGGGAAGAGCAACGCTCGCACGTGCCGCATGCTTGCCGCACCCGGCTGGGTGGGAACCTCACGGGAGGCGGTTTGCACGCGCGGTGTCCATCCTGGCGACGGGTGTTGCTCTTGCCTCACGACCCCCTCAGTGCGTGGAAGAGCCGTCGGCCGCCACCCTCGTGGCGACTTGTGGAACCGAGGAGCGCCGGGCGAAAAGGCCCGTCAGGGGGCCGGCCTGGACGGCCGGCCGTTTTCGCTGAGGCAGGAGCCGAATCGAAAACCCCGCCCGGCACGACGGGCGCGACGGGGCGCCAGCCATAGAACATGGCCGCGCAAGCGGCACCCTTTCCCGAGCGACGGTGTAACCGGAGCGACGAGGGTGGCGGCCGACGGCTCTGCCCCACCACCCAACGCGAGGGCGAAGCCGAGCCCGATGAACACCTAAGAATCCTTCTTCCGCGACCCATAGCGCCTACTAGCCGCCTTACCCTCGGGCCGGACGCGAAAAGCCAGGCTGATCCGCGGCCCTACCTTGCCGCGCATCTTCGGGATGCCGTGGTCGTAGTGGAATTGCGTGGCGTAGCTCATCGTGAGCACGCTGCCCGGTTCCATGTCGATGTCGAAGCTGCGCTTGGGTGCGTCGCGCTCACGCAGGGTCATGCGCCGCGTGGCGCCGAGGGAAAGCAAGGCGATGGGTTCGCCCTCCCTCAGTTCGTCGATGTGATCGTTGTGCGGCGCCACGCTGTCGCGGCCGTCGCGGTAGAGGTTCAGGCCGACCGAGGTGAAGCGAATGCCCGTGAGCGCGATCACCTCGCGCGCCGCCTCACCGACGACGGGTGGTAAGGCCGGATCGTCCAGTGCGTAATGCTGGAGCAGCCGCGGCACGTCCACGTCGCGGCCGTACATCGCACGCCGCTGCGACTCCCACGGAATGTCCGCTAGCAGGCTGGCGAACCAAGCGGCGGCGCGTTCGGCGGGAATCACGCCGGGCTCATACGCGAACCGCCCGTGCTCGTCATCGACGATCACGAGCGGTTCGGGGGCGAAGAGACCGCCTTGGGACATGGTTTCCTTACTTGACGACGCCGCAAGCGATGCGCGCGCCGCCACCGCCGAGGGCTGCCGGCTGGTCGGAATAGTTGTCGCCTCCGGCATGGATCATCAGGGCATGGCCCTTCAGCGTCGCGAGCTTGGTCAGGCGCGGCGCGGTCACGGCCGTGGTGTCGGTGCCATCGGCACCCACCGTGATCTTGGGCAGGTCGCCCTCGTGACCCATGGACGACTCCGGACCCTCGTGCTTGCCCGTGTGTTCCGGATCGTAATGACCGCCGGCGGCCAGCGCGGCGCCCTTCTTGCCATCCTTCTCGCCCGGGTCGCAGCTGGGCTTCTCGTGCAGGTGGAAGCCGTGCTCACCCGGCGGCAGGCCCTTGAGATCGGGCGTGAAGACCAGGCCACCGGCAGCTTCGGTGATCGTGACCTTGCCGACCGATGCACCGGTGCCGTCGGCGGTGACGAGGGTCATGGGCACCACGACGCTCTTGTCGGCGGCCTGGGCGGCCACGCATACGCACAACCCGGCCACGGCGATGACGATTCGTTTCATCTTTGTATTCCTATGAGGGCGAGGTAACCCGGGGATACTGCACCCGATGTGGAGGGAGCGTCCATAACGAAACCGCCGAAGGCCGGGGGTCGGTTCAGCCGAAGATGCTTGCCGTGTCTTCCGCCGTCAGCAGGCGCCATTCGCCGGAAGGCAGGCCATCCAACGCCAGGCCACCGAGGGCGGTACGTTCCAGTGCCACCACGTGGTTGCCCACGGCGGCGAACATGCGGCGTGCCTGGTGGTATCGCCCTTCGGTCAGCGTGAGGCGGGCGTGGCGGGGGCCGAGCACTTCCAGCGCCGCCGGCTCCAGCGGCTCCGTCTCACCTTCCAGCATGAGCGTGCCGGCGGCGAACGTGGCTGCCTCGTCGCCGCGCAAGTCCTCGGCCAGCGTCGCCTCGTACACCTTCGCCACCGCGGCCTTGGGCGAGATGATCCGGTGCAGGAGCTGCCCGTCGTCGGTGAACAGCAGCAGCCCCGACGTATCCCGATCCAGCCGGCCCACGGTCGACAGCACCGGATTGCGCAACGCGAAACGCGGCGGCAGGAGGTCGTAGACCAGCCTCCCCACATCCTTGCGCGAGCATGTGTAGCCGGTCGGCTTGTTGAGCATCAGCAATATGCCCTGCGGTGGATCGAGCGGCTCTCCCTCGAAGCGCACCTCGGCATGCTCGACCTTGTCGTCCGCATACAGCACCTCGCCCGCCGCATCGGTGACCAAGCCCTCGCGGAACATGGCCGCGACCTGCTTGCGGCTGCCATAGCCGAGATTCGCCAGGAGGCGTACGAGTTTCATCGGCGGGGTTCCTTTGCTTCGATGACCTTGAAGCCATCGCGTTCGACGACGGTGCGCACACTGGCGAAGGCGGCATCGAGCGCCGCCTCATAGGCCAGGTGCCGATTGGCGACCATCCAGAAACGGCCGTGCGCCGCGAGGCCCTTCGCGGCGGCGGCGATGAAGGCGCGGCCGAGCTGCGGATCGTCGGCGCGGCCCTGGTGGAAAGGAGGGTTGGACACGATGGCGTCGTAACCCGCGTCGATGCCATGGGTGACATCGTGCCAGCGCACGCTCCCGGCGATGGCGCGGCCGGAGCGGGCGATGGCGTCGGCGAGATTGCGCCGGGCCGGTTCCAGCGCGCGTGCCTCGGCCTCGTAGAGGTCCACGGCCGAGACCGCCGCGCAGCGCTCGACGACTTCGCAAGCGAGGTATCCGAAGCCCGCGCCGAGGTCGGCCACGCGGCCGGAGAGGTCGGACGGAAGGACGCTCGCCAGCAAGGCCGACGCGGTATCGACGCGATCCCATGCGAACAGGCCGCGTCGGCTCACGAAACGCCCGCCTTCGATCGCCTGCGGCGCGTCGAGCGCGAGCCACTCGGCAAGCCGTGCCGGATCGGCCACGGCGCCGGGACGTGTCCAGAACACGCGGCACTTGTGCTTGGACAGTTCACTCACGCTCCCGGCCAACAAGGCGAGATCCGCCTGGGCCGTCTTCGCGCCTTCCGCGTTCGGCACGCTGGCGACGACGATGCCGTCGGTGCCGGCCAGCGACATGGCCTGCGCGAACAAGGCCCGCGATTCCTCGCGCTGCCGGGTCGGCAGGACCATCACCACGCCAAAGTGGCCCTCTGGAACGTCGGGCGACACGTCGAAACCCGATCGCGCCAGGGCGTCCGCAGCCGGCTTGAACGATTGCTGCAAGGTCCAGCCCGGGCGCCGGCGTTCGCGCAGGACGAAGCCATCGCGCGCGCGCAGCATCAGCAGCCGTCCATCGGCCGGAAAGGTCAACACGCCCGTCGCGAAGGGCACGAACAAGGCGTCCAGGGCAGCGTCGGAAGCGGAACCGGCGGACAACGCGATGGACCTCGACAGCGTGAAGGAACCGGCGATTCTAGCCCAGCGGCCGATCAGCTGCTGCAGGAGAGCATCGAACAGCCCACGCGTTCCCGCGCCCAATCCGGCCGGCGACCCGCCAGATGCTCCCTGCCCGGCTGCTCGTCATAGGGCTGTCGAAGCGCATCGAGCAACTCGTGGATGCCGTCGTCGTCGCCCTGCTCCGCGCGATCGATCGCCTGTTGGGCGAGGTAGTTGCGCAGCACGTAGCGCGGATTGCTCGCATGCATCAGGGACAGCCGCTCCGAGTCGGGCGACTCGTCCTCGCGTACGCGGACCGCATAGCGCCGCAGCCACGCCTGCAAGGCATCGTCGATCGCGGCGCGCTTCGCCTCGTCGTAAAACGCCGCCCCCACGCTACCTACCCGTGGGGCGGAGAGATCCAACCCCGCGAGATCGCGGTAGAAGATCGTCATGTCCATTTCGCCGGCCAGCAACAAGCCGCGCAGATCGGCCACCAAGGCCTCGTCGCCTTCGCGTGCACTGGCGAGGCCGAGCTTCGCGGCCGAGAAGGCGGCGTCGGTGGCCTCGAAGGTTTCCACATAACGCTCCAGCCCCGCCTGCAACGCTTCCACGCCGGCGAACAGCGGCGACAAGGCCTGCGCGAGCCGTTGCAGGTTCCAGTAGGCCACCTGGGGCTGCTGGCCGAAGCGATAACGGCGGTGCGCGCGATCGGTGGTGTTCGGTGTCCAGTCCGGATCGAAATTGTCGACCCAGCCGTACGGGCCGTAGTCGATGGTGAGGCCGAGGATCGACATGTTGTCGGTGTTCATCACACCGTGCACGAAACCCACGCGCATCCAATGCGCCATGAGCCGCGCGGTGCGTTCGCATACCTCCATGAAAAAGGCGGCATAGCCCTGTTCGCCCGGCAGGTCGGCGAAAGCCGGGAAGTGCGTGGCGAGGGTGAAGTCGGTCAACCGGCGCAACAGGGCGATATCGCCGCGCGAGGACGGCAGTTCGTACGAGCCGAAGCGCAGGAACGAAGGGGCGACGCGGCAGACGATCGCCCCCGGCTCCGGTGCCGGGTGGCCGTCGTACATCACGTCGCGCAGCACGGCCTCGCCCGTCGCCACGAGCGACAGCGCCCGCGTGGTCGGCACGCCCAGGTGATGCATCGCCTCGCTGCAGAGGAACTCGCGGATGGAGGATCGCAGCACCGCACGGCCGTCGGCGCCACGCGAGTACGGCGTCCGGCCGGCACCTTTCAGCTGCAGCTCCTGGCGTCCGTGCCGCTCCGTCAGCACCTCGCCGAGGGCGATCGCCCGGCCATCGCCGAGTTGCCCGGCCCAGTGGCCGAACTGGTGTCCGCCATAGGCCATCGCATAGCCGGTCATTCCGGGCCACCGGGCATTCCCCGCGAAGACGTCGGTAAATCCGGGCGCCTCGGACGAAATGCCCAGCATGCCGGCGACCTCGCTCGCGACCGCCACCGTCCGCGGCGACGGCACGGGCGTCGGATCGACCCAGGAGAACGCGGCACCGGCCACCTGCCGGGGCAGGTTCGACGTGTCGGGATCGGCCGGCAACTCGCGGACGAAGGCGTTGTCGAAGCGGAGGTCTGTCATCGGGGGAACCGGCTGGCGCGTTGTGTCCGATATTCGGGCGATCGTGACGCATGCAACCCTGCCGCCACGTCTACGGAGTAGGAAACCCCCAACTCGTGCACACTAGCGCCCCCGACCACCCTGCTCCGGATTCCATGCGCCCCTTCCGCTCCCTGGCCACCCTGCTCGCCGTGACACTGGGCTTTCCCGCCAGCGGCGAGCCTGTGAACGTGCCACGGAGCGACAAGACGCTGGTGGAGATCATCAACGGGACCATGGGCACCCTGCCCAACGCGATGGACTCGTTATCGGGCAAGGTCCCGGGCGGCCTTCACCCGACGGCCGACGCCCCGCCGCAGATCGTCCGCAGCATGCCCTTCGTGACCCGCGACGGATACCGTGTCAGCGCCTTCGAGGCCCGCGGCTTCGACGAGGGCGGCGACGTTCCGATGGTGCGCTTCACCTCCATCCAGCTCGAACAGAAGCCGTGCTTCCAGCGCGCCGACGTCGACGATAAATTCCACGCGCAGGGCACCGACACCCATCTTCCGAGCGCACCCTCGATGCTGCCCAATCGCTACCTGGTCATGCAGATGCCGTGGGGCCGCCTGTCGTTCGGAACCTCGCAGGAAAGCGGTGGCTGCGTGATCGCCATCGTCGGCGATGCCACCGGTGGCAATCTCGGCACGCGGATGCCCCTGCCCCTGCCGCAGCCCACGACGATGCCGGGCATGCCCGACCTGCGCCGCACCTGGCCGATGCCCGCCGGTGCCTATCCTGCGGAGTAATCCGGCAGGGGTGCCGGGTAGCCGCCGATGATCCCCGCGATGTCTCCCTCGGCTACGCCGGCGGAAAACAGGTAGCCCTGGAGTTCGTCGCAGCCCGCATCGCGCAGGAAGGCCCTTTGCTGTTCGGTTTCCACGCCCTCGGCCACCACGCACAGGCCGAGCGCCGCGCCGAGGTTGGACACGGCGCGGACGATGGCGGCGGAATCGTCCGCCATCGGTGCCATCTGGACGAAGGAGCGATCGATCTTCACCTTGTCGACGTCCAGGTCCTTCAACAAGGTGAGGCTGGAATAGCCCGTGCCGAAATCGTCGAGCGATATCCGCACGCCCTCGTTCCGTAGCCGTTTCAACTGGCGCACGGTGGCGCCGTCGGCGTTGACGATAGCCGTCTCGGTGATCTCCAGTTCCAGCCGGCGGGGCGCCAGTCCCGTTTCCGCGAGCACACGCAAGACGCCATCGGCGAAGCGGTCGTCGCGCAGTTGCACGGCGCTCACGTTCACGGCCACGAAGATGTCGGCCATCGGGGCGACGCGGGCGCAGGCGGTTCGTAGCACCCACTCGCCGAGAAACCCGATCAGGCCGGTTTCCTCCGCCACGGCGATGAACTGCACCGGCGGCACGTCACCCAAGCGGGGGTGCCGCCAGCGTGCCAGCGCCTCCAGTCCGATCACCTGGCCGTCGCGCGCCCGGACCAGTGGCTGGTAGTGGCAGTCCAGCCCCGCCGCATTGCGCAGGGTCTCCCGAAGCGCCATTTCGATCTCGCGGCGGTGCGCGAGTGCCACGTCCAGTTCGTCGGTGTAGATCACGTAGCGGTTGCGGCCCTTCTTGGCTTCGTACAAGGCACTGTCGGCCTTGCGCGCCATCTCGCCCGCAGCCACCGCGTCCGCGTCGATCGGGACGATGCCGATGGAAGTGCCGATCAGGGAAGCGTTCGCGGGCACGTCGAAAGGAAGGCTCGCGAGCATGAGGATGCTGGAGGCCAGGGCGTCGACGTCGAGATCGCCGCCATCCTCGACCAGCACCGCGAATTCGTCGCCGCCGATGCGCGCCACGGTGTCGGTCAGGCTGAGCAAGCCACGCAGGCGCGAGGCGAATTGCACGAGCAGTTCGTCGCCGGCGAGATGGCCGTAGGTATCGTTGACCTTCTTGAAGCCGTCCAGGTCGAGGTAGAACAGCGCGGCCTTGCCTCCACCGCTCGCGGCCCGCGCGATGACGGCATCCAGCTTGTTGAACAAGGCCGTGCGGTTGGCCAGTCCCGTGAGTGCGTCGTGGCATGCCAGCCAGCGTATCTGCGCCTCGGACTCGCGCAATTCGGTGATGTCGGTCACCGAGGCGAGCACATGGGGCGCGCCTTCCAGCTCGATGCAGGTCTTGCGGGTGAGCAGCGTGCGGACGCGGCCTTGCGGATCGGTCACCGATTCCTCGGTTTCCACGACTTCATGGGTGCGCAGCACGGCCTCGTCGCCCGCCGCGAAGCGGGCCGCCTGTTCGGGCGGGAACAACTCCTCGTCGCTCTTGCCGACGATATCGTCCGCACGTACGCCCATGTATTCGCAGCCCATGCGGTTCACGAATACCCAGCGGTGCGTGGCATCGCGCACGAACATGGCCGTGGGCATCATTTCCAGCACCTTGGACCAACCGGCCAATCCACCGATCACCGGACTCTCCCCTCGCCTTCCACCCGGGCAATCTGCGACCGCCCATGTGAGCGCCGCGTGTGCGGGATGCGGGGGCGTCGCCCCTAGGGTGCCCCGTTCAGTGGCCGCAGCGACTCGAACTTCCGCTGGTACTCGTCGGTCACCTGCTTGGCTTCCTCGCCGTTGCTGATGACGCGCGGGGTGATCAGCACGATCAGTTCCGTGCGGTTCCGCCCCCGGTTCGTGGAGCCGAACAAGCGACCGAAAACGGGTATCCGGTTCAGACCGGGAATGCCGGTGTCCGTGGTGTTGTCGTCTTCCTTGATCAGGCCTCCGAGTAGCACCGTCTGGCCGCTCTGCACGGCCACCTGGGTGGCGACCTCGCGTTGCTGGATCGGGAAGTTGCCCGTGGTCGTATCTTTCACGCCCGGCGCGCTCACCACCTGGCTCACGTTGAGGTACACGAGGCCGCCCGGATTCACGCGCGGGCGCACGTTGAGGATCACGCCGGTGTCCTTGTATTCCACCTGGCCGATCGTGTTGTCCGAGTTGGCATTGGTATTGACGAAAGTCTGCGTGATCGGGATCTGGTCGCCGACCTGGATGTGCGCTTTCTGGTTGTTCAGCACCACCAATGATGGCGCGGAGAGGATCTTGGTGTTGCCGCTGGTCTCCATTGCGCGCAGCGCGACGGAGAGGTTGTTGTTGACGAACGAGTAGAAGAAGCTGTCGGTGCTGGGGTTGTAGACGTTGCCGCCGTTGCCCAACGCCCACTGCTGCTTGTTGCCGGGTTGCCCCACCGAACCGTTGGTGCCGCCGACCAATCCTTCCAGGTACCACTGCACGCCGAACTGGAAGCTTCCCGTCAGTGTCACCTCGAGGATGCGCGTCTCGATCTGCACTTGCAGCGGGACGCTGTCCAGACGCTTGATCGCCTGCTCGATCTCCGTCCACTGCGACGGGCGGCAGCGCACCATCACCTGGTTGTTCGCATCCACCGAGGTGATGCGCACACCGGCGTCGGTGGTCGTCGACGTATGGCGGCTGCCGCCCGTGTCGCCGGTATCCGCGGAGTCTCCGCCGGCGAGTCCACCGCCGGTTGCCGTGCCGGCGGTTCCGCCGGTGGACCCGGTCGAGGTCGACAAACCCGAAGACGTGCCCGACGACGACGAAGTGCCCGCATTGCCGAACGCACCCGTGGTGCTGCCGAGGCCCGAGCCCCCGCGATTGCCGAGGTCGCTGTCGCCACCGCCGAGAGTGCCGGAACTCAGGCCCGGGCCAACCTTGCCGCCGCGATCACCCGACTTGCCCGCGCTGGAACCACTGCCATAGATGTCGGACAGATAGTCGGCCATGTCGGCCGCCTGCACGTTACGCACGTCGTAGACGTAGAGCTGCGGCTCGTTGCCCCCACCACGGTCGATACGCTCGATCCACGTTTTCACCTCGTCGAGGTAAGCCGGCTGCGGACTGATGACGACGAGCGAGTTGGTCCGCTCGATCGGGATGAAACGCAGCAGGCCCGCCATGGGCGTATTGCCCTTCTCGCCGAAGAGGCTGTCCAACTGCGGTGTCAGCTCCTTCACCTGGGCTCGCTGCAAGGCGAACACGCCGACCGACATGCCGCGCAGCCAGTCGACGTCGAAGGTCTGCACCGTGCGCTGGTAGTTCTCCAGCTCGGTCGGCGTGCCGGCCATCACCAGCACGTTGCGCGTGGGGTCGGCCAGCAAGGTGGCGTCCGGGCGCGCGAACGGCTTGATCAGTTTCTGCATCTCGGTGGCCGAGATGAAGCGCAGGGGAAACAGGCGCGCCTGCAGGCCGCCCGGCGGCGCGGTCGCGCCCATGCTCGGCACGAGGTTACCCGCCACGGCGTCTTTGGACGGCATGACCACGTAACGGTCGCCGTTACGGACCAGCGCGTTGCCGGTCCACGACAGCAAGGTCTCGAGGATGGGAAGCGCCTGGTCGGTGGTGACCGGCTGCGAGGTGGAAAAAGAAATGTTGCCTTGCACACCTGGCACGATCGAATAGTTCTCGTGCAGCAGGTCGCCCACGATGGCCTTCACCACCGACTCCACGGGCTGGTTCTCGAAATTGAAGGTCACCGTGCCCGCACCCGCCGTCACCGGCTTCGGCTTGGGCAAGCCCACCGCCTTGACGAATTCTCCGGTACCCGTGGTGACGTCGGGCTGCGTGACCGCAGGGATTTGCGGATTGGTCGTGCCTATCGTCAACGGCTTGGGCACCGGCTTCTCGGTTCCGGCCAGTGCCTCGCGTTGCAACGACCCGTCGTCGCGCGGTTGGGGCAGCGTCGAGCATCCTGCCAGCACGACCACCCATACGGCGACGCCGATCGTAAGAAAGCGTGTCATGCAAGAACCATCATGGTTATCGAGGCCTGCGAGAGTGGCGGGTGCGTGTTGCCGTGCCGTGACGTGGCAGGAGTATGCCGCAGGAATCGCCTACAGGTTCTTTTCGGACGCACGTTCCATCCAGCGCACGATGCGATACGGACGCGGGTTCCCGGGTTCGCTGTGCATGATGAGGGTGACATCCAGTGTCAGGGCCGGTCCTTCGGCCACCTGCGCCTGTGACGTGATACTGACGATCCCGCTGAATCCCTTCGCCGCGTTGCCCGATCCCGTCCCGGGGAGCATCGGCAACGCGGCAGCGCCCGGTGGTAACGCCCTCACCTGATCGACGTAAGATCTTGCGGCCTCCGGTCCGGCGCCGGTAATCGCGGCCACGACTACCGGTGCGGCATGGGCGAGATTCGGTGAGTCGGGAGTCCACAACGTCAGGAAGGGAACGATCTTCTCGACGGCGTCGGCGCTGACCCCAGGCACCCGGTAGAGCTCGTCGAGACTGCTGAACCCGCCTTTCGCCAGCAACAACGACGCCTGCATATGCCCGCGCGTTCCCCAACTGGCGATGGCCGCTTGAAACCGCGGTACCAGCGAGGCATCCACGCCCGAAGCCGACAGCAGCCGCCCTATGAGTTCAGGTGGCGCCGTGTTGAGGTTGACCTTGCCGTCCTCGTCGCTGATGTCCACGCGCACATCGGTACGACCCAATCGAAAGCCATAAGCCCGCCCATCCGCGATCCAGCGCTGCGCGTCTTCCCGCGCATTCAGCATGAACACGGCTCGTTCGATGCCCGCCTCCGCCGCATAGAACGCTTCCAGGCGCAGGGACTGTCCACGCGCCTGCGTGCTCTCCACGCGGGCGCTCGTCGCCAGCGCACCGAGGGTGATCGCTGCCAACGTGCAACCCCAAAGGACCACCAGCAAGGCCACGCCACGTTGCTTCATGTTCCAGGGAAAGACTTTCATCGCTTCCCCTCGGTCGAGGTCAATCGCGCCATGGCTTCGCGCGCGTCGACCGCGGCGGGGTCCATCCGCAAGGGGACGGCGATCGTCGGCCACTTCACGCCGCCGGCCAAGGTCAGGTCGAGGCCGATCATGGAAGGCAGGCGATCGCCATAGGGCCATGTGTCCTGCCATGGCACCGGATTGCCCTCGTCATCGACGCCGCTGTAGACGAAGCGCCCGGACCGCACATGATCGACCAGGACCTCCGGCTGAGACGGGACGACCTGGGCGGCGTCGCGCGATGCCAAGGGTGCGAACTCGGCCTGTAGCTTCAGGTCGTTGTCGCGCCCGACCAAGGCCAGGCGCTGGAGTTGAAGACCACTCTTCGCCAGATAACCTGGCCCCCGTGCGACGAAGGTGACCTCACCGGCCGTCCCACGGACCACGATGGGGTGCCTGTCGGCACGTAACGCCCACGGATACGCCAGGGCGGTGGACAACGCCCGTCGCACGTACATCTGCGCGGCCCTGACCTGGTCGAGCCGTTCGGTCACGGCCATGCCGGCACGCGTGGATTGCGTCATCGTCTGCAGCGCCGCCGTCACACCCAGCAACAACAACGCCAGCAGGGCGAGCGCCGCGAGCGTTTCCATGAGACTGAAACCCGCGTGGCGCTTCACGCATCCCCCGAGGCATACACGGAAACCTTGGGCACGCGTGGCTTCTCGGATACGGTACGCAGGGTCTCGAAGCGGGAGGACAGGGTTTTTCCGCCCACATCCCACTCCACGGTCAACTCGATCCTGTACAGATGCATCGGAACCAGCGTGGCGACGGTCGCCGTATCCGAAGGCGTGCTTATTTTCATCGTCCAGCGATAGGTGTCGTCGAAGCGGCCCGTATGCACGCCTTCCGACGGAAACTCGGCGACGAACGTACGATCGAGCAGGCCATTCGCCCAGAGCGATGCCTGCGTGTAATCCGCCGCGCGTGCGTTCAGGGCGACGGACGAACCGGTCGAGCGCATGAGCGCGCCGAAACACAAGGCCAGCAGGACCAAAGCCGCCAGCGTTTCGAGCAGGCTGAAACCTCCGGTTCGCGTACCGCGCATGCGCCCCCTCCTTAGTGCCATCGAGCATGCGATCGGAAGGTTTCGTACCGATGACGGCCATCCCTCCCGGGATGGCCGTTCTTTCCTTTGTTACATCACCACTGTGGCTGGGTAGCCACCGCGGCGGGAACGCTGCCGACATTCACGGTGGCGATCACCTTGTTGGTATACGGATTGATGACGGAAACGGTATTCGACCCGGCATTGGCCACATAGACGCGACCGGTGCTGTCGCTGACCGCGATGGACTGCGGTGTATTTTCCACGGATACCGTCGCGATCACGTTCTTGTTGAGCGGATTGATGACGGAGACGGTGTTGTCGACCGAATTGGAGACATAAACCGGCAGGCCGATGGGGCTCGTGGCGACAGCCTCGGCGCCGTTTCCAGCCGTCAGCGTGGCGGTCACCTTGTTGGTGAATGCATCGATCACGGACACGTTGTTGGAGCCGGCATTGGCCACGTACACACGGGCACCCAAGGGGCCGATTCCAAGGCCGGACGGAGTATTGCCGACCGGCACCGTCGCGACCACTTCGTTGGTACGCGCGTTGATCACCGATACCGTGTTGTCACCGGTATTGCCCGTGTACACGCGAGCGCCATTGGGGCTGACCGCGATGCTGAAAGGCGCGCTACCGACCGGAACCGTCGCGACGACGGCGTTGGTCGCCGTATCGATCACGGACACGGTGTTCTCGTTGGCGTTGGCGACGTAGACATCGGAACCGTCCGGGCTGACGGCCACGGCCACGGGCGTATTCTGCACCGGCACCATGGCGGTCACGGCGTTCGTGGCCGCGTCGATCACCGACACGGTGTTGTCGAGGGCATTGGCCACATACACGCCGGAGCCATTGGGGCTGACGGCGATACCCAGCGGGTTGGCACCCACCGGCACCGTGGCGGTCACGGTATTGGTCACCGTGTCGATCACGGAAACGGTGTTGTCGATTTCGTTCGCCACGTAGGCGTTCTTGTTATGCGCCGCCGCGGGCAATGCCATTCCCGCCATCAGCAGGGGAATGGCGCAGCGGGCTGCGGGGGCGAGCCAGCGCTTCGTCGCCTGGCGGTTCTTGATCGTCGATCGTCCGGTCGTCATGGGATACCTCGGTAGTGGATTTATAGGCGTCATAAGGAAGGGGTCCGAAGACCCCTTCCCCGTTTCATCCTTGAAAAACCGCCAGTGACTGATCAGATGTTGACGCAGGAATCGACCTTGGCCTGGGTCAGCGCGGTCGACGACAGGAACGAGTAGCCCGTGTTCGCGCCGATGGTGGTCACGCCGTCCGTGGTGTGGTCGGCATACGCCGAACCGATGAGGCCGCGCACGGCGCCGACGTCGGTCGAGGTGTTGCCCTTGTTGTTGGCGATCAGGTACGACACGGCCATGATCGGGTAGCGCGAGGTGATGTTGGCGTAGCCGGCCGGGTCGACCAGGAGCATGCAACCGGTCTGGCCGAACGGGGTAAGCGCAGCCGTCACCGGGCGGCCGGTGGTGGCGTTCACGCCGCTGAGGACGCGATCCGAGCTGACCAGGACGGCCAGCGAAGCCGGGAAGTCGGCATACGGGTCCTTGCCGCCGACCGTGGCGTACTTGACGTGCGGCACGGTGGAAGCGGCCGCCTTGAGGTTGGCTGATTCGGCGTAGCCGATCGTGCCATCGGCACTCTCGACAGCAGCGACGACGGCCGGGTTGCCGCTGGCGCCCACCCAACCCGACGGGATGGTCGGCTTGTACTGGCTGATCGCCGTGGCGAACGACTGGTCGACGATGAAGTGCTGCGAGGCCGTGCCGGCGCAGGCGGCGGCCATGTGGTTGGCCAGCGAGAAGCTGGTGCCGCTGCCGTCGGAACGGAACGCGACCTTGATCGTCGTCGTGTCGCTCGCATTGCCCGTCAGCGCCGACCACTGCGTGATCGAACCGTTGAACACGCCGCAGACCTGCGCGGAGGTGAGGTTCAGCGGGGTCGACAGGCTGTCCTTGCGATAGATCACCGCGATCGAGCCAGCCACCGCCGGGAACTGCACCGGCTCGCCATACTGCGTCTTCTTGCCACCCGTGACGTCGAACCAGTTGTACTCGGTGGCGGACATCGGAGCATCGCTACCCGCGAAGTGCGGATTCACGAGGATGCTGGAAGGCGCGCCGAAACCGATGGTCGTACCGTCGCACGCACCGATGGCCGTGAGGTGGTTCGTGCCGTCGGAGTTGTCGAAGATCTTCTTGCCGTTACCGCTACCGGTCTGGCAGTACGACACCTTATTGCCAGTACGCGCGGCCCAGGCACCGAACAGCGAGGTGCTGCTGACAGCGGCGGCGCCCGAGGTCGGGAACGCGGTGTTGGCCGACTGCTTAACAGCGGGATTGAGGAAATTGAAGCCGACGTAACCACCGGCCGGCAATGTCGCGCCGCCGCCGAAGGTGTCCGTGCTCATCGCCGTGCCAGCGGCCGAAAGGCCGAGGACCAGCATGACGGCGCCCGTAACAAGCTTGGTGCGGGTGTTCCCCTTAGCATTACGCTTGAACATGGTATTACCCCTAGTCGATGAACCTCCATGTGGAGGCATATCGATTATTGGGTGGGGAGTTGTCCCTGTAATGACGTGGCGATGTCGCGATACATGCCAACACGATGACAGCGTTAACGTCTTCTTCAACGTTTGGATAATGACAAGTGAGATGACAATGACAGCGATAAAGGCGCGTGGGTGACAACTGTCGCCCCACGCGCATGTTCGTTATCGCAAGCGGCTTCGCTCGCCATCGGTGAGGCCATCTCCGGCACCTTTACGCACGACCTGCACGGGACTGTCGGGGTCGTAACCATTACCACCGACAGGCGACACGCTTGCCCCGCTGTTCGCACCGATCACCTGCACGGAAATGATCGATGGGAGGCGGTCGCGCGATTCGGCTTGTTGCTGACGTGCCACGTCCTCGGCGGCCTTCGTCGCGGCACTGGCCGCCGAACTGGCCGCGTTCAGCGCGCCGACGTTGACACTCTGCACGACGGGCAACCCGACCGAATCGCCCTTCACCTGCACGTTATCGGCATTGGCCACGTGTGCCGCGGCGATCACGAGATTGCCCGATACGCGGATACCCGCATCACCGGCATCCACCGTGCCGCGTGGCGCCATCAGGTAGACCGAACCTTCGGGCGCGTCCGGGACGGTCTGCAACGTCGCGATACCGGCACCGGCCACCTGTCCCGACGGGTCCTGCAGGCACCACGCATCCACCGTGCAGAGGTAACGGACCGGCGGAATCTCGCTATTGGTCTTGGCGCCCTTGCCCGCATTGATGTCGCCGTTCGAACTCCACATCACCACGTCGCCACCCTGCTCGGTGAAGATGCGGCTTTGCGCAAGGAGCGTGCTGCGATCGGTGAAGATCGAGATGTCGCCTTGCTGCAGGGTCAGGATGCCTTGTGTATTCGGGCCGGCCAGTACCTTGCCGTTCGGGTCCACCACGACTGGCGGCGCCGATGCGCTTCCGAGCAGAGCCTGCCCACCCGGGGCCACGATCGAGATGTCTCCACCGCGTTGTGTCTGAATCGTGCTTCCACGGATATCGAGGTCACCGGTTGAAATCGTCTTCGACGCACCGTTCGTTCCACCTTCCGTACCATTGGCCGTATAGCCCAGCGAGGCTGGGAACAAGGTATTGAGCGCGTCGTAGCCACGCGAATACATGCCGGCGAACGAGCTTCCATCGTCGCCATAGTCCTTGCCGACCTGCGTAAGCACACGGAAGAGTGTCTGCTGGACGAAGATGGCCTTCGCCTCTTCCGGCAACTGCTGGAATCGCTGCCATGCCTGGTCCACGGTGTAGCCACCAGAGGTCGGAAGAACTGCGTTGTAGTTTTCCACGAAGGAAACCAGGGACTTCGACCCGTCGTCCAGACCCACGGGTTTCGACACCGCCGGATCGATATAGCGAGCGATGAATCCGGCCTGATCCATGCCGTTGGCCACGCCATAAGAAACGATGATCGACGATCCCGCGCCTGGGAGGCTGCCGTTGAAAACGCTTCCGACGCTGTCGATGCCAGTCGTTATGGTGTTCGATGACGGTACCGGTATCTTCTTGTACTGATTCTGCACAAAGGTCGGCAAGCCGTAATACTCGGTTTGTGATGCGAGCCGGCCAAGATCGCGTCCAGCTTCCACGTACAAGTAACCCGGCCCCGCCTGGACAAGCGAAGGCACGACCGCCGCAGGTGAATAGTTGATGCCGGGTGCGGCCGTGAGCGGGCTATCGTAAATATCGCGGCCGGCCTCGATCGTCGAAATATCGGATCCCCTGAGTTGTTGGCCGAGATACGCCAGATCGACGATGTCACGCCCCGCGTGGATACGCGTTGTTTTCGAGGTTGAGAGGAGGACGCCGCCAAGACCGCCGCCGACGCCATTGACGATGTCGCCCTCCAATGCATACATCCGAACCGGCTGTGTGTCGTCGGCGTGCCAGGGTTGCGCGGCATGGATGTAGCTCTGGGTTTCCGGCGAGCCCAACAACTCGACGCCAAGATATCCATTCGCCCGCGCCTGCGCTGCCGTCGATGTGCTTGCGTCCACCAGAGGCGCCAGGTTCAGCGGCGATGCCATGGACGACAGAGGAGCGTCGATGAGGCCCCACGAGTAACGCCATCCGAGTCCCGTAGCGGGAAGGTCCACACGTATCGAATCCTTTGCGAGGAGACCGAGATTGCCATCCATGGAAGGGAAAAGCTCACCCGATGCCTTGAGATCGAGGCTGCCATTCGCTGCGACCAGATTTACCGTCGCCGGAAGGACATCGCCAGCCGTATCTGCTGTCGAGCTGTTGAGGCTACTTATGCCGGCCGCCATCAACTGCAAGGGTGCCGTGAGATCCCCATAGGTGAGGTCGCCGCCATAGGCACTGACGTCGATCCTGGACGAACCTGAATACGACTGGCCGTCCGCATGGTGCGCCGGCGCCAGTTCGTTCACCGCAGATGAGTCGAGCCAGGAAGGATTGAATATCCCACCCAGGCTGACCGAGCCGCCTGCCTGCACGTCCAATTGACTGTCCTGCAAGGCGATGAGCGTGGATACGGGCATCGTGCTGCGGCTGCCATCCGGCGCCGTGTAGTTCACTGAAAAGTCGGTACCGATGCGGCCATCGGCCTGGATGCTGCCCTGCCCCTTGGCGACGAAATAGCTGCCGCTGAGGATGTCGCCGCCCGCGTGAACGGCAAGGTCGCCGCCACCGTGGGTTTGCAACGAACGGCTACCGTCACCGGCTGTTGTGATCGTCCAGGTGGTGGGCAAAGACACCGAGAGCTGGCGGATGTCACCGCCGGCCGAGACATCGACATTACCGCCCGCACTCATGACTCCTTGGTCGAACGCACCGAAGTTGATCGACGATCGTGTCTCGGAGTTCGTCGTCTGCATCCACGGCCACCAATACTGTGCGGTGGACGCACCCACGGTTCCTGTTAGCGATCCGTCGACGTCGACCGTATCCTGTAAACCGACGATGTCACCGCCCGCGCGTAGACCGATACGACCCGCGTTGACTGGATTGACCGCGCCGGAAAGCACGAGCTCGGGTGTCGCGGAATCGATGAGGTTGCCATCGAGTGAAGGCCGGAGAAGGGACGCACCGGTGTCGGTCTGTGTGCCGTCGGCAGCCTCGCCCGCCGTGTAAACGGCGGCTGGGGCCTTCGCGTCGTCCCAGCGAACATCGCCCGCCGCGACGATGTCGATATCGCCGGTACCTGTGCGGACCAGCGTGGGTGCGGCGAGTACCCGGCCGGTGATCGGATCGTGGTACTCGGTGTGGCCGCCGAGATGCAGGTTCGCGGCAGCACCCCCCATCGTTGCCAGCGGATCCGACGAACCGAAGTCGGCGCCCGCGACGAAGCGATACGAGCTGCTCGATCCACCGGTAAGACTCGCACTGAGCAAGGGCAGTGGGTTGGTGCCTACGGCATGAGGCGAAGGGCTGTTGTCTACCGGTGCGCTCGTATTGATCGGATCCAGCGTCGTCGGCGGAGCAACCAGCCCTTGGAAATTTTCGGGTACGCCTAGCGAGCCGAGATAATCCGAAGCGGTGATCGCTTGCGGGAGGTACGCCTTGTACGCAGCCAAGTAGCCCACGTAACTGTTCATGTTAGCGGGTAGTGCTGGTGGCGCGGGTGGATTCGCCACCGGCACGAGGATGCCGTAACCGAGACCGGTAAGGATGACGTCCGCCGGATGATACGGATCGAAGCCGGGAATCGCAGAGGACAGATAGGTCGCATATGCCACGTACTGCCCGTAGTACTCAGCAATCGCTTCCGGATCGCCCGAGGTAAGTTCCACGGGTGGCGTGGCCAGGGGGCTTCCGTCGAAGGCGTTGGGCGTTCCATCGATGCCGTTACCCAAGTCGAGTACCGTCGTCCACGCCGCACTTGCCGCCGCCCAGTCCTCTTTGTCAGGCGTCGCGCCGGCACCACCACCGGCATTGCCGTCCTGGAAGAACCCATCGGTGACACTGGCATAAACATTCACATCGCCCGCGGCACGCAGGCTCAGAACTGGCGCCTGTCCCTGGTAACGATAGACGAGGTCGAGGTTGCCATTGGCATCGCGCTTGCCCGCACCCAGGTTCCACGGCGTGAGCACGTCGATGGTTCCTGCACTTCCGTTGTCGTCACCAGCGCGCAATTCGATGCCTGGCCTGACATGCAATCCGGGCGCAGCGGAGAGACGCGGTTCGAAGGTAAAGCCAGGAGACTGGACGAACCCCATGAGGGTACCCGCGCCCTGCGCTTCGTCACCGCCGGCGTAGCCGTAGAAGGTGGCGTGATCCGTATCGATGGCGGCGGGCGTGAAGGTATAACGCGAGAGGAAATCCATGACCTGTGTGAAGTCGGACGGATCGGGACCCGCTACCGCGCCGCCATTACTATCCGTAAAGACGCCGTCCACCAGTACCGCCTTTCCGGTAGCCGGATCGAGACGGAACCAGCCCGACGGGTCGACCAGGCCATCGAAGTGCTTCGTGGGATCGACTACCGCATCGTGCTCATCCCAGGTGGCATAGACCTCCAGCGTCGTATCGCGCGTGTGGGCGAAACTTGCACCTGCTGCGATATCTACTGGCGTGTCGCCGTTGGACAGGAGAGGTGCTCGCAGATAGAGACGGCCGTTCGCCGTATCGCCACCTTGCTCGATACGCGCACCGGCACCGATTCGGATATGGCCGGCATTGGCCACGTCGACGTTTTGATAACCATATTGGCCATTCAGCGTTCCGTTACCGGTACCGGATGTACCGATCTGAATATCGCCACCATGGCGCCCTTGCGCCGAGGCATGCGTGTCGAGGACACCGTCGATATCCACGCCACGTGCGCCGAAGAGATCGACGGACCCGCCGAACGTACCCGATGCATCGATGGTTCCACCGATGCCGATACTACCCCCGTCGGCCGTAAGGTCGACGAGGTGGGCACGGAGCGTCTGTCCCGCAGCGAGCGCGAGATCGCCCTCACGCGTGTGCACCGATACGCCGCCATCCACTGCACCGGCGGCCATCGCGCCGGCCAGCGCGCCCAGGTCGAACGCACCGGCGGAATCGATGGACAACGTGGCACCCAGGTAACCGGACGCGGCGCCACCCTGCAGGCCACCCGAGAGATCGACCATCCCGGACTCCGCGCGAAGGTCGAGCCGGCCTCCGTTGCCGCCCTTGGTGCCGCCGCGCAGGTCGATATTCGCACCCGTGCCCACCCGGATATCGCCCTGATCCGCACGGACCGCGAGCGACCCGCCCGGTACGTTCACCGTCGTGTCGTTGAATGGCAACGACAGGCCGGAAAGGTCGATGACCCCTCCGTCATTCACATGAATATCGCCCGTGGTGGCGTGGAGGCTGAGCTTACCGCCGCGTGCCGCCACACGCGTGCCCACGTCGATCGCGGCCGCTTCGATGTCCAGCCTGCCTGCGGCCGCATCGGCGCCGCCAACGTCACCCTGGGCGGGTCCCGTCAGCTGGAATACCCCCTGGCCGATCCAATGCGCGTCGACGCCGTTGTCCACCGACACCAATGGAGTGGCGGCTGCGAAATCAGCCGCACCCAGGTTCAGGGTGCCCGTGCCCGAGGCGAACATGCCACGGCTGGCATGAACGTCGATATCGGCCAATCCACCGAGTGCGAGGTCGCCGTTACCCGTATGAAGATCGCCTGCGTCGATGCGCAGATGGCCACCGCCCGCCCCGACGGTTCCTGGAATCACGCCCGTATCGTTTTCCAGCACGATGCTGTCGGCACCGAGGACGGCCTGTCCACCGTCACTGACGATTTCCGGCGTACTCAGGGTCAAAGCATGCGAAACACTGAGAGCGACATCGCCGACGAGGTCGATGCCCGACCGGCCGCGCAGCACCGTCATCTCGGTACCGGCGAGCTGCGCGAGGATATGCGGGCCGATGAGGAGACGGCCTGCCTGGTCCTGCGTGGATGGGTCACGACCCGAAAGCGCGATACGCCCGGCCGTCACGTCGATGGACGGCGCACTCAGGGACGCATCGTCCGCGATCGATGTGAGACCGGTCGCATCCATGCTGATCGACTGTCCCGATACCAGCGACGCGCCATCGCCTATCGTCAGGTTGCCACCCGGCGCACCCGCCGCACCATCGACCCCGGTGACATTGCGCCGGACGATCGGGGCGGCATCCGTTCCGGACACGCGCACCAGGGCGCCATCGCCGCTCGTCGCCGTGGAACCGCTGGCCGCCAGATTGCCGATCAGGAGCACGGGAGACGGCGCGCCCGTCGATGCATTGGCCCGAAGTGAACTTCCCGCATCGAGCGTCACGTTGTCCGTCGCGGTGAGAATGACCTCCGAACCCTGCAATGCATGCGCCGCGTCGTTGGAAAGAAGCACATCGCTCGCGATGACGGACACCCGGTCGCCATCGGCCTCACGGCTGCGCTTGCCGCCGATCAGCAGGCTACCCGCTCCCAGTTGGGACAAGTCGTCGGCATCGACATGCAGATAGCCGTCGCGGGCAACACCTGCGCCGCCGACGACCTGAATGGCATCCCCTGCGATGTCCACCTGGGAACCGCGACCGCCCGTCGCGGGTGCCGCGTCCAGCGTGGCCCCCAGGGTCAGAGACGATGTCGCCGCCAGTGTCAGGCGCCCCGCATCCGCGCCGAGTTGCGGCGCGACATCGCCCGCACGTGTGGCGGCGTCGGCGAAGAAGGTGTCGGCCGACGTCAGTGAGTATTCCGAGTACTGGCCCCAGACCTTCGCAGACTGCACCTGGAAGCTGCTCGAACGTGCGTCATGCGCCCCGGTGAGCGTATCGGTGAAATAGCCCGACGCGACCACGGTGCCGTCGGGTGCCGTCGCCGCGCGCCCGATGACGGGATCGGTGACGCCCGTGTTCTGCACGACGCGAAACGCGCCGGGCAAGGTCGCATAACGGGCCGGGAGCAAGGTGTAGACGCCGTCCGGCAGGCCGGGCACGCCGGAAAGATAGACGCCCTGCCCCACGGCCGGACCCGCGCCCGTTCCATTCTCGAGCGCGAGGTCGCGCGCCGACAAGGGCGCGTGATAACCGGGAACGATGGCGTAGACGGCACGGCCATCGCTGTACAGCGGAACCTGGGTGCCCTGCGTGGACTGGCTGAAATCCGTCTGGTACTGCGAAAGCACGTCCCGCGAACCACCGGTACCCGGCACCCATTCACTGGCCTGCACATGACCGCCGCCCGACAGGTCCACACGCGCTCCGCCGTCGACCGCCACATTGTCGCCGGCGATGGAGATGGACTTCTCTGGCGGCGCGGTGAGCAATCGGGCCGCGAGCGCGTTCGGAACGTCGTAATGCCAGTCCTTGCCATCGACGGTGCTGCCATACGGCACGACGGCGCCGTCGAGCGATACGGACGTCACGCTGCCCGGGGCGAGGTGGACCTGCCCGGTCACGCCGAGCGGAATCGAAGCGTCGAGTCCGAGCGCGGCAAGCGTCGCAGCGGGATCGTCCGTGCCCAACGCCAGCGATCCGGAGGGAACCCACAGCGTCCCCTGCTGTTCGATGGTGTCGGCTCCCACCGCAAGTACGCCGCCGGCGGAAAGCGGCGTCGTGCCATCGCGCTGTGATGCCTGATGGAATGTGATGGTCGTCTTCGCGGACGAGTTGGTCGCATCGACGAGGAAATGGTAATCGGTGGCGGGATAGACACGCGTGCCGGTGAAGTCCATGTCGCCGGTGCTGTAGAGCCAGCCCGTTCCGGTACCCGAGAGCGGATTGATGAAACGAACGTCGCCGCCGGAGTTGAACGACGCGTTCCCGATTCCGGAGAGTGAGATACGCCCGCCGATATCGATGAAGTCCGCATTGACGGTCAGTTGTCCATCGCCGGTGGCCGCGCTCGGCCTGTCGATAGTCTCTGCACCGAGAAGCGACACGTACGGCGCCGAGAGGATCACGTCGCCGCCGTCGCCGATGGCCGTGGCGGCGGAAGGTACGACCCGGACATCCACCCCGGCGCTCGTCAACGTGCTTGCCTGCACTTGGATGCTACGAGCTGTCTGAAGGGTGACATCGCCCGCGAAAACCACGCTCGCCGGCTTCACCGTCGCGTCGTGGTCGACGAACGAACGGCCGATCAGCACATCGTCGAGCCCAGCACCTTCGAGCCTGTCGATGGCGAAGCGCAGGTTGCCGCCATCTGGCGCGCCTGGATCCTTCACGGCCAATGGATCGGCGTCGACGGGAGCGAACCAGCCGCTTTGTTGAATGAACAGAGGGACGTTCTGTCCCGGTGCGAACTCCGCCGGGTAGCGCGCCGCGAAACTGAACCGGCCGCCTCGGGCCGCGTCCCCACCGCCGTGTCCGTCGATCGAAGCGTCGAAGAAAAGACCCCGCGCCGCTTCGAGGTTGAACGATCCACCGTCGCTCCACACCGGCGTCGCCTGGTATACCGTCGACACCACGCCATCGCGCCGTCCATCGGAGGGCAGGTCGAAGTTATCGCTGGCGCCCGAAAAATCAACGGCCGCACCGCGCTCCGCGACAACATAGGCGTCCGACTGGACTTCGATGTCGCCGCCGCCAAGCACGACGCCGGTTCGCTGCTCGGCCGGCGTGGCGCCCTGCCTGGGCAAGGCTGGCGCGGCTGGGTCCAGCAGCGATATACCACTCGCGTCGATGACGCTATCGGCGCCGAGCCACACGCCACGTCCTTCCGAAAGCACGTGCGCGCCGTTGCCCAGATTGTGCAGCAGAATGTCGCCACCCCTGGCAGCCAGCGTACCGTCGACGACCACCTTGCCGACGCCGCTTAGTGCGATGGTATCGCCGGCACCGACGTCGACTCGTGCGCCCTCTCCGATGATGACGGAGCCGGTGTAGGCCGCGTACTTCCTGTCGCTACCGGCGGCCGGGGCCTGCCACAGCTGGTAGAGGCCGGCCTGAAGCGAAATGCCATCGCCGTCCTGCCGGTGCAGATAGTTGTCGTAAGCACCGACGTCACCGATGCCGACCGCCCCGTCGCCTCCTGATCGCAGCAGGGATGTCCGGCTACCAAGGGCGAGAAGCGCGGATCGGTCGGCCACCATGAAGGTGGGTCGCACGTCCAAAGAAGTACCTGGCGCGACGATGACATCCGTGTCGGCAACGAGGTTGTAACCCGAGAAACCCTGTCCACGGAAGAACGCCGGGTCGAGATACAACGTCCACGCTCCGCCGTTCTCTTCCGGTGTGCCGCCCACCTGGATTCGAGGCGCGTGCAAAGTGAGCGTCCCGCCGCCGGAGAATCCGCCGCCAACGAGGGTTCCGTCGAGCGAGATAGTGCCGCCCAACAGATCGGCGGGCGCCCCCGTGATGCCGTACTTGTTCATGCCGTCATCGGTATGCGTCGCCACCGTGACGTCACCGCCCCGTCCGGCAGGCAGGTCACCGTCCATGGCAAGGCGACCGTCGACACCGACATACCCACCGCCCGAGACGTCGATGACGCTGCCGCGTTCCATCGTGATGTCCGGAGTGACATCCGTGGATGGCTCTCCGCCCTTCCAGCCAGACAACGTCACCGAGCCGCCGTCGATGAACGCCCGGCCCTCGATTCCATCGGCAGGGCGACCCGTATCGTTCACCCAGAGTCCGCTAGTGTCCAGCCGCCCGCCACTTTCCACGGCGATGAAGGTGGGAAGGTTATCCGCCTTGATTCCCGCCTGCCCGCGCGACCCCAGGGTGATGCTGCCACCGTGGGTGACGATGGCTCCCTGTATATCGACGCTCGTACCGGCGATATCGACCTCACCACCATCGGCGAGATGCAAGGTGGAACCTTCCTTCAACAGCACCGCACCCGGCGTACTCAGCTTCAGACGGCGGAAGCCCGCGTTGTCGATCATCGCGGTCGAAAGTCGGAGCCAATAGGACGGGTTGTCCGGATCGGTGGAATCACCGTCGCGTGCAGGAAGCGCGCTGTTTTCGTCGAAGTCGGGAACGAAGGTCTGGATCGGCTGCCTCCGGTCTTCGATGAGGTAATTGACTGACACCGACTGACCGATGTTGACGCTGTCGCCCACCGAGGCGAGGTCGCGCGGCCGGATGTCGAGCGTACCCGCCAGCGGTTCGATGCCAGCGGCGACCTGCTCACGCCCGGCGTACGCGTGCGCGCTGACATCGCCATCGATGATGAACTGGTAAGCGCGTCCGTCATCCGCGCTCAGTCCAAAGGAGAGCGTGCCCGCGTCTCCTCCCTTGATGAAGCCTGGGTCCCAGCGCTTCATGTTCGCCAGTAACGGGCTGGACACGAAGGACTCGGTCACGCCCCAACGGGCGTGCTCGCTGTCGTAGACACCCGCGAACCCCGCGTACTGCACGTCGGGATCGGCGGCGGCGATGTCGTAAATGAGCCCGTTGGCACCTTGCAGCCGCGGCGTCTGGACGTAGCCAGGCAGGTAGTTGATGAAGCCGCCTTCCAGCCGAAGCTGTGCGCCCGTGCGAATGACGGCATTGTTCTGGAAGCCGATGGTGCCCGCATTGATCATCAGCTGCTGGATGTCACGCGGCACATTGCTGACGTAACCGGCCACGTTCAGTACCGGACTTCCCACCCAATCCAGGCCGTCCGGGCGCGTGCCGCTGCGCGACGTGTCGACCGCCACGTTCTTCGCCGTATAGAGAAAGCTGTTCCGAAGCAGCGGCGAGTTGGCCAGTTCGTTCAGGCCGATACGCGGAATGGTCACCAGCAGCGCGGACATCGGCAGGGTGACGTTGGCAAGTCCCGAGACGTCGATGGTCGCACCGTCGTCGATATAGGCGTCGCGCGAGAACGTCACGTGCCCTGCCGGCACTTCCATCAAGGCGCCACTCTGCATGACGGCATCGAGCCCGACATCCACCCGGCTGGTCACGAAGGCCGCGTCCGCCGATGGCGATGACGTCGTGGTTTCTCCATCTTTTTCGGGGAGGACCGTGGTGACCGATCGACCACTAAAGACGATGGGTTTCGCGGCTCCGGTCACGCGGTTGAAGGAAATACTTCCCGGATGGCTGAGGCTGGTGGAACTCACCACCACACCCGTCTGCTCCATCGCATCGCCGATCCACTGGATGCTCCCTCGCCGGGCCTGGACGAGGCCTGTATTGACCACTTCCATATGGGGATCGAACAGCGGCGCGAAAGACGCGCCACTAGCTCCCACGGCAAGCGCCCCCGTCGAGTTCGACGTCGCGACAAGCGCCGGCGCCGCGGCGAGGATCACCTGCCCATCGTCCGCCGTTATCCGGCCATCCTGCTGGATGCCCGTGGCGGCGAGGATAACGAAGCCGTCTTTCGTCGCACTGACAGACGCGCCCGCCTCGACCGCAATCCCACCACGGTGGTCTTCGTTGTGGCCGTCCACTGCCCCACTCACCAGGAAACCCGCGATTCCTCCATCGAGACCGAGGATGTTCTCGTTATCCTGCGTAGCGCCAATGCCACTCTTCAAAAAGAACGCATTGCTTTTCTTGACATCGGTACTGAACAAATCCAACGAACTGGCGATCAACGAATGCGTATCCACCTGCGCACCGCCGCCGAAGATCATGCCATTGCGGTTGAGCAGGTAAACCGTGCCCTCCGCCTTGATCTGCCCGAGAATCTCGCTCGGCTTCCCCGACGGGTCGTTGACGCGGTTCAGCGCGATCCACTGGTTGCTGCCATCCGTCCGCGTACCGCCCGTCTGGTCGAAATGCACCGTCGTATGGCGGCCGACGTTGAACGTCTCCCAGGTCATGATGGCCTTGGGGGCGTTCTGCTTGATCTGCACCGTGGTCTGGCCGCTCGCGACGGACTGCGTCGGCGCGTTGGCGTTCTGCCACAGCGTGGGGTCCGTGCCGGCGTGGCTGTCGACCTGCAGGCCACCCTTGCCCAGGCCGTCGGGGATGTTCGAGGCCAGCGCCTGGGCCGCGGCCTGGGCGCTCTTCTGCGCGCTCATCTGCGCGGCCACCGCCTGCGCGGCGGCGTCGAGGTTCGCGATCGACTGCTGCACGCGTTGCTGCAACATCACGTTGCCGGGCGTGAAGACGTTGCTCCCGTTACCCGCCGCGCCACCGCCCTGCGAAGGCGCGGCCGGCTGCGTGGCACCCGGCTGCTTGGTGGCGAACCACCCGGGGCTGAACGCGGGCGGTGTCGCCGCATGCGCGGCGCCACCGAACAAGGCCAAGGCGATGAACTGGCACATCGCCCGCCGGCGCAAGGCCGGGCGTGGCTTGACCGGGTTCGGGTGACGGGTGTCGCTGGGAGTCTTCGTACGAACGATCATGAGAAATCACCGGTCATCGTCGCCACTTCATCATTGAGTTCAGGCAGTGCGGCGAGCTCTTTCAGCTCCTCGTCACTGAGTTCGCGCAGCACCGACCGGATCGCCAGGCGGCGTCCGTCGTGCAACCACGCGTTGAGCACGCTGGCGATCGCGCGGATCGTCGGCAGCGCGGTGTCGTCCAGTTGCGGCTTGCGGTGACGCAGCCGGTCTTCCACCGCGTAACGCACGCGCGATCCGAGGAAGGCGGAAGATTCACGCAGCAGTTTTTCCAGCGCCTCGCGAGAGCAACGATCCATCAGCACGTCCGCCGCCCTGCCCTGTCGGGCCGCGTACAGCTGCCGCAGCATTTCGGCCAGCGCGTGCATGCAGCTCATGCCACAGGTCCGCGCATCCACTTCCGCGCGGGCACGTGACGGCCGCGGCCGTGGCGCGCGGTATTCGGGCAGCGGCGAAAGCTCATGATCGGGATACATGGACTGCCTCGCGATGCGGTGTCATTGCGCCGCCGATGCCTGGCCGGCACGGGGATCGAAACGCTGCTCGTAGAGCCGGTCGCCGAACGACTGTGCCGCCGCTTCCAGCTTCACCCGTGACTTCGCGGCGAACGGCTGGCGTGAACCGACGATGTCGCCCATGTCGATGTTCTCGTAGGCAGCGATCACTTCCTGGCCCACGCGGTACATCTGTACGTTGCGCGCGGTGCAGGCATCCACCTGGCCCTTCGTCGCATCGAGTTCCTTGGCAAGCCGCGCGCGCTCGGCTTCCGCCGTGCGCAGCGCGACCGCGGACGAATCCATGTCTGCCTTGCCACGTTGCAGGCTGGCCTCCGCAGCCTCGCGACGCTGACGCTCCGCAGCCAGCGTACGGCTGGCTTCCGGCGAAACAGCCGACGATGCTTTCGCCGCGCGTGCCGTCTCGGCTTCCTTCTTCGCGTCGTCGCGTTCCTTCTCCAGCGCGGCCTTCTCCGCGGCCCACTGCGACTGCTGTGCCTGGAGCTCCTGCAATTGCGTGCGCGTCTCGCGCAACTGGTCGCGCATGCGGCTTTCGAGGCTGGCGGTCTGTGCGATCGCCTGCGGAAGCACGGCGAATAATGCGATGGCGATGAGGGTGCGTTTCATGTCGCCTCCTTAGAACCGGGCATTCATTTCGAGCTGGAAGACGTCGATCGACAGTGGCGGCCCGAAGACTTCCTTCGCGTTGAAGTAACGCGCGCTCAGCCAGGCGTACGGCGAGATGCCATAACTGCCGCCGAGGATGAAGCCCTTGGCATTGGTGCCACCGAGGTGGAAGTCCGTATCGGTGAGGCCGTCGAGGGTGGCGTCCGGCTGCAGGTACTTATAGGCCAGGGCCACGTTCCATTCGCCGGCCGCGTGCGGGTTCACGTCGCCGAGCGTGGCCCGAACCATCCAGCCGACCGGACCGCTCTTGTAGGTGTTCTCACTGAAGTCGCCCGCGCCGAAATTGTTGACCAGGCGATTCAGGCCCACGTCGGAGCGGAACGCGTCCGCGCGGTGATAGGCCATGTTGCGGATGTAGTCGGCCTCGAGACGCAGCGGCGTGTCGGCCACCTTCATGTCCAGCTGCGTGTTCACGTCGGCCACGTGATAGTCGTAAACCAGGCCCACGAACTGCGGCTGTGCATAGCTGCTGGGCGAGTTCGGGTCCGGCACGATGTCGCGGATCAGGAACAGGGAGTTGCCCTTCTGCATGAAGGCCGAGCGCGTGGCGTCGGTGTCGCAGAAGTTCACGCCGAGGTAGATCGAACATGGCGACGACAATTCGCCGCGCATGTGGTCGAAGCGGTAGTAGGCCAGCGCCAGCTTCCACTGCGTATCCTCGTTGAATCGCCACGTGCCGCCCAGTTGCGCACCCGTCATCCACTTGTCGCGGCTCGCGTTCTTGATGCCCTGCTGCGAGGGGAAGTCGTCGGCCTGGTATTCGATCGGGAACATGCCGACATTGGCGAAGGCGCCGATCTCGTCGGTCACCGGGACATTGAACTTGCCGACGATGCCGTCGAAGTTCAGGTCGTTGGAATAGACCAGGTCGGTGCTCATGAACGGGTTGGGCATGCGCCCGCCGATCACCTGCGCCCAGTCGGTCGGCTTCCACGCCAGCCACGCCTGGTCGAGCCACAAGTCCTTCTTGGCGAGGCCACCGCCAAGGGTCTGCGTGGTGGACACCGGATTGTTGTCGTTGCCCGTCCCGATGCGGATGCCCGCGGTCACGTCGTTACCCAGGTCCACGTTCACGCCCAGCCGTGCGCGAATGCGCAGCGAGTTGGTACGGTTCTCCCGGGTGTTGAGCAGCGGCGGCGGGTTGGCGCCATTGAGGTCGTAAGGACCGGTACGGTTCAGTTGTGCGAAGTCCACCACCGGATAGGCGTTGCCCTTGTCGTAGTAATGGAACTCGTCGCGCACGCGCATATCGCCGGACCAGCTGATCCGGTCGAGCCATTCCGGCAGCTTGCCCGGCTCGGCCCAATGCTCCGTCTTCGCCTGCGCGACCACTTCCTGGCGCAGCTCGTCCTTGATCTGGTTGCGCACCACTTCCGGCACATAGGTGACGCGCACCTGCCCCGGCGTGGCCGGCGCGGCATTGGCCGTTCCCGCCAACTTCTGCGCTTGCGCGGCTTCCGCGTTCGCCTGGGCGATGAGGCCGTCCGCGTCCGACTGCGTCAGCACGCCACGCTTCACCAGCAGGCGGACGAGGTTGATCGTGGCGTTGTCCGAGGGCGCGCTCTGCGCATGCGCCGAGCCTGCGAAGATCGCCAGGCCGATGGCGGCGGCCAAGATGGCGCGCGCGGGGCGGTGGCGGGCCTTTCCGATGATCATGCGAACTCTCCGGGTGGTATTGACGGTGCTCATGCGGGACGCTTCCCGCGAATGGCCACGCGCAAGGGGAAATGCAGGGACGACGGCGGCGCCACGTCGATGCGCGGCATCGCGCGCAAGGCGTCGAGCAAGGCCTCGTCCGTTTTCGTGTTGCCGCTGGAACCGACCAGTTCAGCGCGGGTGAGGCGCCCGCCGGCGTCGAGCCAGATATCGGCGCGCACGTCGAAGACGAGGCGGTTGACCCGCTCGTCGCGCTGCACCGCCTGCTGGATCGCGTAGCCCAGGTACTGGTCGTAGCTGCCGGTGCCCGTACCGGTGCCGCCACCGGAGCCGACCATGCCGCCGCCGTCGCCCGCACCGATGTTGAAGGCGTCGGTGCCGGCCTGGGCATCGCCATTGATCGTCACGTTCTTCGCGACGTCGTCGCTCGGCTTGGGCGCATCCACCGGTTTCTCCGGCTGGTCCTGCGGCTTGTCGTCGACGGGCTTCATCTCGTCCTCGACCTTCTTCGGTTCCGGCGGCTTTTCCTTCGGCGGCGGTGGCGGCGGGGGCAAGGGCGTGATCGTGGCGATGCGCGGCGCCTCGCGCCGCACGCCGACGCTGCTGGAGGCGAAATGCCAGACCAGCGCGCCGAGCAGAAGGATGGCCACCACGCCGACCGCGGGACCGATCCAGCGGCGGCGTTGGCGACGATTTGATGGGGACGAGGTCACGCGCTCATCCCTTCGGCGACTTGCCGGTGACCAGGCCGACCTGCGGCAGGTCCACGCGACGCAGCAGGTCGAGGATGTCCATCACCTTCTGGTACTGGACCGTGGCATCGCCCTTCACCACCACCGGGAAATCCGGCGTGATCGCCTTCAGCGAACGCAGGCGCTGTTCCAGTTCGTCGATCGTCACCGGGTAGGCGTCGAGGAAGATCTGGCCCGTGTCTGAAATGGTGATGGCCTTGGTCTGTGGCTTGGCCATGCTCACCGCCGCGCTGGCCTTGGGCAGGTTCACCTTGATGCCCTGTACCGACGCGGTGGTCATGATGATGAAGATGACGAGCAACACGTACGCCAGGTCGAGCATCGGCGTGATGTTGATGTCGTCATACGGCTTGTCGTCGTCTTGCGCGCGCATGATCCGATCCTCAGGCCGCGACGGCCGCCGGTTGGTTGACGCGCTGCTGCTCGGCGAGGCGCGTCACGAACTCGTCCACGAACACCTGCATGTTCGCGGTGACGTTCTTGTTGCGGATCAGCAGGTAGTTGTAGCCGAACAGTGCCGGGATCGCGACGAACAGGCCGGCCACCGTCGCGAGCAGCGCCGCGGCGATGCCGGGTGCGATAGCGTTGACGTTGACGTCGCCCGCCGCGGCGATCGCCGCGAACGTGATCATCACACCGACCACGGTGCCGAGCAGGCCGAGGAAGGGGCCGCCGGAGATCGCGATGGTGAGCAGCACCATCGACCGCGACAGCGCCTGGTTCTCGCGGACCAGCACCGAATCCATGGTGGCGCGAATCGCCTCGATGGATTCCGACGCGATGTGGTCATGGCCGTCCTCGTCGCGACGGTTCCACACTTCGGCGGCACCCACCTTGTAAAGGCGATAGAGCGAGGCATCCTGCAACCGCGATGCGGTGGCATCGCGCGACAGCGCGAGGATGTTACGGCCCTGCTGGCGGAAGGCGTCGAGGAAATCCTCGTTGGCGCGGGTCACCTTGTTGACGTAAGCCGCACGCTGCCACATCACCACCCAGGAGATCGCCGCCATGACGAGCAGGATGCCGATCACCACCCAGGCATCGGCGGTCACCGATTTCACGATGATGCCGAAGTAGCCGAAGCCCACGCCCGACTGCTTCTCGTCGGCGCCGTAAGCGAGCAACTTCGACTCGGCACCCTGGGTCTGCGCATCGACCGCGATGGCGACGGCGGGACGGGCGATCCGCGAGAGGCGCACTTCATCCATCAGTCCGGCGAACGGCACGAAGGACTCCGCCTGGCCCGCGGTGTCACCGCCGAGGGTTGCCTGGCTGGTCATCGCGGGGAGCTTCGTTTCCAGCTTCGCGTAAGGCTTGCCGTCCACGTACAGCTCGACGTCGTTGCCCGTGGCGGTCACGGCGACATGCGTCCACGCGGCGGTCTTGAGCACTTCGCCCGCGGCACTCGTGGCGTCGTTCACCTGGACGAAGGGCACGCCATTGTCGAGCCCGACCAGCAGCTTCTGCTCGCCCTGGCGGCGTGCATAGATCAGGCTGCGGCCAGCGGCCTGTGCATCGGGCTTGATCCAGGCGCTGAACGTGAAGCTGCCGCCCTCGGCAACGTTCATCGAGACACTGCCCGGCAGGGTGACGACCTTCGAACCGTCGAAACGCGCGGCCTTGCCGATGATGCCGTCGGCGGTGAGGATGTCGTTGCCCACGGCATTGTTCGCGTAGGCGGTGGCATCCTGCGGCGGCGTACCCGCGGCATCCTCGAAGTGGTAGACGGCGGCGTAATCGGCGTCGAACACCGCGCCGGCCTTCTCGGCGCCCTGGGCCTTCGGATTGCCGTAGTACATCCAGATCTGTTGCTGGCTGTCCGCGCCGAGCTGCGGCACGTCCACCCAGACCAGGGCCACGCCCAGCACCGGATCGAAACTCTCGACCTGGTAGTTCAGCGGGGTCTTGTCGTCGGCCGCGATGAAACGCACGTCGGCGCCGGTCTCGGACACACCGTCGAAAGTGAAGTTACCCGAGTGCAGGCGCACCAGCAGCGGCGTACGGCCGGCAGTGGTCGTCACGTTGCCGCCCTTGGCGGTCGTGTCGATGGTGATCGCCTTGCGGAAGGCGAAGTCCTGGTTCCACCAGGACGCATCGGCGTAAGCGGCCGGCACCCAGCCGAGAAGGAGCAAGCAGGTCAGGAACAAGAGTCGAGTCACGGTGATACCCCTGGATGTCTGTGGTCCGACCTGCCGGTCAGAGATCCGCTTTGAGTGAGAAATGGATGCGAGTGTCGTGCGCGCGGGTCGCCTGCCCGTCCTTGAACGGATAGGCGATCTCGAACGCACCGGTGGCGATGTTGAATATCTGGAAGCGTGTGCCGAGGCCGGCGCTGGAAAGGTCGTAGCTGGTCACACGCGTGCTGCCGGCCGCCGGGTTGGCAGGGTCGACGAGACTGGGCAGCGCGTTCATCAGCACGAGGTGCGCCGCATCGACGAAGGCGTGGAAGCGCCAGTCGTTCACCCATGCGCCGAGGTGCGCGGCGATCGACGGCGTGCGCAGTTCGACGGAACCGGTGACGCCGTGGTCGGCGGTCTGCTCAGCTTCCAGGTAACCGCGTACGCTGCTCTGCCCACCCGCCGCGTACTGCTCGCTGGATATCAGCGACGAATTCGACAGCTGCATGCCGAGACGGCCGGCAAGCGCGAAACCGTTGGCGAAATTCCGCGTGTGCCCACCGTCGAACTTCATGTAGAAGAAATTGGCCCGCGCCTTGTAGCGCTGGTTGTCGAACTCCGCCGCGTTGCTGCCACCGGCGCGGAAACCGAGGGTGCCGCCGATCGCGACGGTGCTGATCGAGGTCTCGCCGATCGACTGGCCCTGGTACGTGACGTTGAGCGGGATGTACGTGATCGGTGCCTTCGAGGTCTGGCCTGCGAGGCTGATGTTCTGGTCGAAGTGCTTGCGGGTGAGGCCCATCGACAGCGACTGCGAGTATTCGCCGTGCGTCGGCAACGTGCGAATGAAACTGAAGCCCACCGCGTTGCCCTTGCCCAGCACGGTCGTGCCACCGACGGCATTGGCATTGCTGTTGGACTTGTAGCCCGAGGCCAGCACGCTCCAGTCGCCACCGAGCGGAACCAGATAGGAGCCGGCCCATACCTCGGCCGCGTTGCGGTCCTGCGGCGCGACGATATAGGTCAGCGACGCGGCGTGCCCTTCCTGGAACAGGTTGTCGTCACGCACGCTGGCGACGGTACGCAGCTCCGGCGTGTTGACGCTGTGGTCGTTGTTCACCTCAAGGCTGGCGTGCCACGGCGAGCTGTCGGTGACCTTGAGGGTCACGTCCATCGTCTGCGGCAGCTTGCCGGGCGTGAGCACGGGCACCACCTGGCTTCCGCCGCGACGGTTGACGTCGGTGAGCTGCTGCTGGGCCTGGGTGAAGTTCGGCACCTCGCCCTCGCGCAAGGCAGGCACGGCGTCGCGGATGTCCTTGGGCGAACGATAGGTCGCGCCTTCGACACGCACGCGGCCGATCGCGTTCTCGGTCACCTGGAAGCGAATCACGCCGCCCTTCACCTGCTGGGGCGGGAGGTCGACCACGACCGACTGGTAACCGTGGGCCTGGTAAGCCTTCTGCAAGGCATCCCGCGCGGCGCCGACGTCGTTCATCGACTTGCCGGGGCCCAGGAACGGATAGACCGCCGTCTCGATGTCCAACGGCTGTAGCGTGGTGTTGCCGTCGACGACGTATTCGTTGACGTCGAACGAGGTGGGCGCATCCTGGGCGCCCGCGTCCATCGCCAATCCCAGCGAGATGGCCAGTGCGAACGCATTGGCGCGCCAAGGGCTCGCGATACGCATCATGCGTTCACCCGTACTGCTCGTGTAGCCACGCGGACTTTCCCCTGATGTTCCCGTTTGCCCACAAGACGCGTGGGCTGTCGTGGCACTGAACCGCTGTCACGAAAAATTCATGAGCCGGCGATGCCGGCCCGTGAACGTGCTCAGCTCAGCAACACCCAACCGCCGGGAAGGTGCGTCGCATGCGCGCCGTAGGCGTCCTGGATGAGCGTGGCCACGTCGGCCATCTGGTCGAGCGTGAAGCGCGCATGCACGCGCCGCTCGCCGAGCGCATGGTCGGTGATGACGATGCGGCCAGGACGATAGCGATTGATGTCCGCGACGACATCGGCCAATGGCTGGTTGTCGTAGATCAGCACGCGCTGGCGCCAGGCCAGCGCGGTGTCCGGATTCACGGCGACGGCGGGTGCGAGGCCGCGCTCGTCGAAGGCCACTTGCTGGGCCGGCTTCACTTCGGTCCTCGCCGCGCCCAGCGTGAGCACCGCATGCCCGTCGAGGCACGTCACCGCCGCTTCGCGGTCGATGCAGCGCACGGCGAACGACGTGCCCGGCGCGGAGGTCAGCGTCGCATCCGCCAGCTCGACGATGAAAGGCGACGTGCGCGAAGCGTCGACGCGGACCACGGCCTCGCCACTGCGCAGGCGCATGCCCGTGACGGCCTTGCCACTGCCGCGCAGCCCGATATCGGTTGCCGTGTTCATTTCCACCGTGACGCCCTGCACTATCTCGACGCTGCGCTGCTCGCCGACCGCCGTGCGCAGCCGCGAGCCATCCGCCGCGCCGGGCATGAGGTCCGTGCCGTAGCGCCCGATCAGCACGGCGGCGACCGATGCGCTGACCGCCGTGGCGAGGAACATCCGGCGGCTCATGCGCACGCCATGGCGAGGCGCCGGTGGCTGGCCTCGATCCATGCGCTCCGCACGTTGCGCGATGGCGGGCCCCAGGTCTTCCCACATGCGCCGCGTGCGGGCGAAGGCGGCCGCATGCTGCTCGTTCGCGAGGCACCAGCGCCTGAACGCCTCGCCGTCTTCACGCGTGGCCGTTCCGGACGTCAGGTGGACGAGCCAGGCCCGGGCCTGGCGCTCGCTTTCATGGATGCTGGTCGTTCCCATATCGCTCAAGACGGATCTCCGGCGCCCGGACCGAACCGTTGAACGGACTTGCGTCCCACTTTTGTGGCACAGGTCTCAAGTGCCTTCTTCAATTCCTTGCCCACCATGCGCACCGAGATGCCATGGCGGGCCGCGATGTCCGCCTGCGGCTGCTCGTCGACCCGTGCCGCGATGAGGATCTCGCGCTGGCGGCGTGTGAGCATGTCCAGCGCCTCGCCGAGGGCGGCGAGGTCCTGCCGCGAGGCGAGCACGGTCGGTGGGTCGAGTGAATCGTCCACGCCGTGTATCAGCTCGTCGACCTCCTCGCCCGTCAGCAGGCGGCTGGAGGAACGGTGGTGATCGGCGGCCATGTTCAGCGCCATGCGGAACAGGTAACCGGTGGGATGCGTCGCGCGCTCCACGTTGGGATCGAGCCGCTCCACGCGCAGGTAGGTTTCCTGGAGCACGTCGTCGACCAGGTCGTCGGAGCGCAGGCGGCGGCGCAGACGGCGGCGGAAGTCCTCGTAGTTGTCGAGGAACAGCCCTAGCAGCGAGGTCTCCATGCTCAGCCCTCCCTCGAACGATGGGACCGGCACGCGTCGTCGACGCGCACCGAGGGTGTCAGCAAGACCGTCACGGGGCTGGATCGATGGACATCCGCCGGCAGGCGCAATGAACGAAGGGTGGCGAGCACCCGGTCGTCACGTCGCGGATCGTCGGAAGCGGCCAAGGCCGCCACGTCGGTCACGCTACCGTCATTGCCGATCCACACCTGCACGGCCAGCCGGAACCCGCCGGGCCGCGTGTCCTCGTGTTCACACAGGGCGCGCTCCACCGACACTTGCACGGCACGTGCGGCGCGTTCGTCGAGCATGTCGCCAACGGGGGCGGCATCGAAACGTGGTGCGACACCGTCGTCGGTCGGCACTTGGCTGGATGCGGTGACGGTGAAGGCGTTCATCGAGGAAAAGTGCGCCCCGAGTTCCGTGCCCACGAGCAGGATACGCAACGCGTCGCGCGGCGCGGCCATGCCGTGGAGACCCTGCGATTGCTTGCCCGCGACGAGGCCGTCGTCGAACAGCACGGCGATACCCGTGGTCTCGCTGAAAGCGCGTAACGCGGTGGCGAGCGCTTGAGCGTCGATGTCGAACCGCGTGGGCGCATGCGTTCCTTCCGACCCCTGTGGCTGTCCCGCGTTGGTGCGCACCTGCGACGCCGACCATGGCGACGCAAGCAGGGCCATGCACGCGACAAGCGCGAGGACGCTGCGTGTCACGGTCATTCCTCACGCATGAGCGGACGGGACGGGAACTCGTCTTCGGGTGAAGGCTAGGCGCGCCAAATGACACAACGACGCTATTTCAGTGACAGGATTAATGACCGTCGCGTGACACCGTCCGATTCGCCTACCGGTGCAACCGGTTACGTGCTATCTGGTGCGGACGGCCAGACGGAGGGAATTATCATGCGTATTCGGCAAGTACTCGCCATGGGCCTCGCCGTCGCGGCGACTTGCGCGATGGCGCAATCGGTCGTGGACCTGCCGGGCGTGCACGCCGCGGCGAACGCCGGCTGCGTGGAGCCTGCCGCCACGGCGTCGACGGGACTTTCCTATGCCTGCCTGAACCGCCTGATGGCGGCGGACACCGTGCCGGCAAGCACACCCGTCATCGATGCCGGGGTGGACCGACGGCCCACCAACACGCTGGGCCTCTACAACGCCGCCGGCCTGCAACATCGCATGGGACCGAACCTGGGCGTGTCGGTGCAGCCATACCGGCCGAAGCTCACCTATCCCGCGCCGCTGGTCGGCCCGGCACGTTAGCCGGGCCGAGGGGTCGTCTCAGGGCTTGCCCAGCGGCAGGACCGTGGCGGGTTCGCCACTGCCCAGCTTGGCATCGGCGCGCACGGGACGCAGCGATTCGAACTTCCGCTGGTACTCGTCCGTCACCTGCTTGGCTTCCTCACCGTTGCTGATGACGCGCGGCGTGATCAGCACGATCAGTTCGGTGCGATCGCGGCCACGGGTGGTGGACCCGAACAAGCGGCCGAAAATGGGTATGCGGTTCAGGCCCGGAATGCCGGTGTCGGTCACGCCTTCCTGCTGCTTGATGAGGCCGCCGAGCAACACGGTCTGCCCGCTCTGCACCGCCACCTGGGTGGCGACCTCGCGCTGCTGGATCGGGAAGTTGCCCGTGGTGGCGTCCTTCTGGCCCGGCGCGCTCACCACCTGGTTGATGTTCATGTACACCAGGCCGCCGGGATTCACGCGCGGACGCACGTTGAGGATCACGCCGGTGTCCTTGTATTCCACCTGGCCGATCGTGTTGTCCGTGTTGGCGCTGGTGTTGACGAAGGTCTGCGTGATGGGAATCTGGTCGCCGACCTGGATGTGCGCCTTCTGGTTGTTGAGTACCACCAGCGACGGAGCCGACAAGGTCTTCGTGTTGCCGCTGGTTTCCATCGCACGCAACGCAACCGCGAGGTTGTTGTTGACGAACGAGTAGAAGAAGCTGTCCGTGTTGGGATTGTAGACGTTGCCGCCATTACCCAGTGCCCACTGCTGCTTGTTGCCCGGCTGTCCTACGGAACCATTGGTGCCACCGACCAATCCTTCCAGGTACCACTGCACGCCGAACTGGAAATCACCGGTCAAGGCGACTTCGAGGATGCGGGTCTCGATCTGCACCTGCAGCGGCACGGCATCCAGGCGCTTGATCGCCTGCTCGATCTCCGTCCACTGCGACGGCCGGCAACGCACCATCAATTGGTTGTTCGCATCCACCGAGGTGATGCGCACACCTTCGTCCGTCGTGACCGGCCCGTTGCGCTGGCGACGCGACGAGGTGTCGTCGTCACCGAACCCGCTGCCGGCGAAGCCACCGCCCGAGCCGAACGAGGAACCGCCACTCATGCCGGAGGACGAGCCGTTGAGGCCGCTGTTGTTGTTCGTGGTGTTGAGCAGGCCTGAATTCGACGACGAGCTGTTGCCGAAGCCACCCGTCGTGCTGCCGAGGCCCGAACCGCCACGATTGCCGAGGTCGCTGTCGCCGCCGAGGGTGCCGGAACTGAGGCCCGGCCCGACCTTGCCGCCGCGATCGCTCGAACCGCCACCGCTGGAGCCGCCGCCATAGATATCCGAGAGGTAATCGGCGAGATCGGCGGCCTGCACATTGCGCACGTCGTACACATAAAGCTGTGGCTCGTTGCCGCCGCCCCGATCGATGCGATCGATCCAGCTCCTCACCTCGTCCAGGTACACGGGCTGGGGGCTGATCACCACGAGGGAATTGGTACGTTCGATGGGAATGAAGCGAAGCATGCCCGCCATGGGCGTGTTGCCCTTCTCGCCGAACAGCTTGTCGAGCGTCGGCGTGAGGTCCTTCACTTCCGCGCGTTGCAGGCTGAACACACCCACCGACATGCCACGCAGCCAGTCGACGTCGAAGGTCTGCACGGTGCGCTGGTAGTTCTCCAGTTCGCTCGGCGTGCCGGCCATCACCAGCACGTTGCGCGTGGGGTCGGCCAGCAAGGTGGCGTCCGGGCGCGCGAACGGCTTGATCAGTTTCTGCATCTCGGTGGCCGAGATGAAGCGCAAGGGAAACAGGCGCGCCTGCAGGCCGCCCGGCGGCGCGGTCGCGCCCATGCTCGGCACGAGGTTGCCCGCCACGGCATCCTTCGCGGGCATGACCACGTAGCGGTCGCCGCTTCGGACCAGGGCATTGCCCGTCCAGGACAACAGCGTCTCCAGGATCGGCAAGGCCTGCTCACTCGACACCGGCTGCGAGGTGGAGAAGGAGACGTTGCCCTGCACGCCCGGCACGATCGAATAGTTCTCGTGCAGCAGGTCGCCGAGGATGGCCTTCACCACCGACTCGACCGGCTGGTTCTCGAAATTGAAGGTCACCGTGCCCGCACCCGCCGTCACCGGCTTCGGCTTGGGCAAGCCCACGGCCTTCACGAATTCCCCCGTGCCCGTGGTGATGTCGGGCTGCGTGGCCGCCGGAACGGGAGGATTGGCGGTGCCTACCGACAACGGCTTGGGTACCGGCTTCTCCGTGCCGGCCAGCGCTTCCCGCTGGAGCGATCCATCGTCGCGCGGTTGCGGCAGCGTCGAGCATCCGGCAAGCGCTACCGCCAGCGCCGTGGCGCCGATCAGGGAACTTCTCAGCATGAAACAACGTACTCCCTCGTTGGACACGGCACGATACACCGACGCCTGGTGTGCTGCCGATCCGACAACTCTAAAGGGAGGGTTCCTACAGCGCCAGCACCCGGCGGCGGGCCTGCGTCACAGGTCCGCGCCGTCGGCGTCCGCCGAAGGTCGCTCCGGCCCGGCGAGGGCCGGATGGCCCTTCAGTCCGTCATTCCACCCATTCGGCGTGGAAGCTGCCTTTCTCATCCAGGCGTTCGAAGGTGTGCGCCCCGAAATAGTCGCGCTGCGCCTGAATCAGGTTGGCCGGAAGCGTCTCCGCCCGATAACTGTCGTAGTAGGCGATGGCCGCGGAGAAGCCGGGCACCGGCACACCCACGCGCACCGCCTCGCCCACGACCTCGCGCAAGGCCGCCTGGTACTCCTGGGCGATGTCGCGGAAGTACGGATCGAGCAGGAGGTTCTTCACCGCGCCGTCCGCCCGGTAGGCATCGGTGATCTTCTGCAGGAAGCGGGCGCGGATGATGCAGCCGGCACGGAAGATCTTCGCGATCGCGCCGTAGTCGAGGTTCCATTGGTTCTCGTCCGAGGCCGCGCGCAGTTGGGCGAAACCCTGGGCGTAGGAGATGATCTTGCTCATGTACAGGGCGCGCCGCACCGACTCGACGAAGGCCTTGCGATCGCCGTTGAACGCCTCGGCTTTCGGGCCGGCCAACCGCTTGCTGGCTTCGACCCGCTCGTCCTTCATGGACGACAGGACGCGGGCGAACACCGACTCGGTGATCAGGGTGAGCGGGACGCCGAGGTCGAGCGCGCTCTGGCTGGTCCACTTGCCCGTGCCTTTCTGCGCGGCACGGTCGAGGATCACGTCCACCAGCATCTTGCCGCTCTTGTCGTCCTTCCTGCGGAAGATCTTCGAGGTGATCTCGATGAGGAAACTGTCGAGTTCCCCTTCGTTCCATTCACGGTAGACGTCGGCCAGTTCCTCGTTCGACAGGCCCACGACATGCTTCAGCACGGCATAGCTTTCCGCGATGAGCTGCATGTCGCCGTACTCGATGCCGTTGTGCACCATTTTCACGTAGTGACCCGCCCCGCCCGGGCCGATATAAACCACGCACGGTTCGCCGTCGGGCGCCTTGGCCGCTATCTCGGTCAGGATGGGAGCGACCAGATCATAGGCATCGCGTGGGCCGCCGGGCATGATCGACGGACCCTTCAAGGCACCCTCCTCGCCACCCGAGACGCCCGTGCCGATGAAATGCAATCCGTCCTTGGCCAGTTCGTCGCCCCGGCGCACGGTGTCCTTGTAGTACGTGTTGCCGCCGTCGATGAGGATGTCGCCCTTGTCCAGCAAGGGGCGTAGTTGCTCGATCACGGCGTCGGTGCCCTTGCCCGCCTGCACCATGAGCAGGATGCGGCGCGGTTTTTCGAGCGAGTCGACGAAATCCTCCAGGGTGTAGCTGGGCACCAGCTTCTTTCCCTGGCTCTGGGCCATGACCTCGTCGGTCTTTTCCTTGCTCCGGTTGAAGATGGATACCGCATGGCCGCGGCTCTCGATGTTCCAGGCGAGGTTGCGGCCCATCACGGCCATGCCGATGACACCGATCTTCTGTTTGCTCACGTTGGCTTCTCCGGGCGCGCTGGGCTTCGAGGGACATGAGGATGAACGACTTCCGATCAAAGCCCCGTACACGGTGCCAATGCTTGCAAGAAACGGGTGTAGGGAATGAAGACCGGCCTGAAGGCCCGGCGGGATTGGACCAAAGGGCAACCACGGGCGGGCGCGGCGCTCGGCTATCATGGGCGGCGAACCGGCGGCGGGACCGTCCGGATGGAATCGATGACGCATGAACCAGGTGAAGTCGCACTCGCGCGACAAACGTGTCGCCTCCGCCCGTGAGGCACTGGCCGGTCTGGTCGCCGACGGACAGACCGTCGCCGTGGGCGGTTTCGGCCTCTGCGGTATTCCCGAACTCCTGATCGAGGCGCTGCGCGATTCCGGCGTCACCGGCCTCACCGCGGTCTCCAATAACGCCGGCATCGACGGCGTGGGCCTGGGCCTGCTGTTGCAGACCCGCCAGATCCGCAAGATGGTTTCGTCCTATGTCGGCGAGAACAAAGAGTTCGAGCGGCAGTTCCTGGCCGGCGAGCTCGAAGTGGAGTTCACCCCGCAGGGCACGCTCGCCGAGAAGCTGCGTGCCGGTGGCGCGGGCATCCCCGCCTTCTTCACCCGCACCGGCTACGGCACCCAGGTCGCCGAAGGCAAGGAAGTGCGCGAGTTCGACGGCAACATGTACGTGATGGAACGCTCGATCGTCGCCGACGTGGCGCTGGTCAAGGCGTGGAAGGCCGACCCGTCTGGCAACCTCGTCTATCGCAAGACCGCACGCAACTTCAATCCCATGGTCGCCACCGCCGGCAAGGTCTGCATCGCCGAAGTGGAGATCATGGTGGAAGTGGGCGAACTCGACCCGGACCAGGTCCACACGCCGGGCATCTATGTCGACCGCATCGTGCACAATCCCGCGCCGTCCAAGCGCATCGAACAGCGCACCGTGCGCGCCTGAAGGAGAAGACCATGGCCTGGACCCGTGAACAGATGGCGCAGCGCGCCGCCCTGGAACTCTCCGACGGCGATTACGTGAACCTCGGCATCGGCTTGCCCACGCTGGTGGCCAACCACCTGCCCGACGGCGTCGATGTCTGGCTGCAATCCGAAAATGGCCTGCTCGGCATCGGCCCCTTCCCCACCGAGGACGAGGTGGACGCCGACCTCATCAACGCCGGCAAGCAGACGGTGACCGCCCGCGCCGGCTCGTCGTTCTTCTCCAGCGCGGATTCGTTCGCGATGATTCGCGGCGGCCACGTGGATATCTCCATCCTCGGTGCCATGCAGGTGACCTGCGAGGGCGACATCGCCAACTGGATGGTGCCCGGCAAGATGGTCAAGGGCATGGGCGGCGCCATGGATCTCGTCGCCGGCGTGAAGCGCGTCGTCGTGGTGATGGAACACACCGCGAAAGACGGTTCGCCGAAGATCCTCACCGAATGCACCCTGCCGCTGACCGGCAAGGGCGTGGTCGACCGGATCATCACCGACCTGGCGGTGTTCGACGTGACGCCTGGCGGGCTGGAACTGATCGAGATGGCGCCCGGCGTGGACGAGGCGGCGATCAAGGCCGGCACGGGGTGTGGGTTCGTTTCGAAGCTCTGAGGGCATCGCCGACAAGTCGGCTCCCACAGAAGGCGAGAGCATCGCCGACAGGGTCGGCTCCCACCGGGCAATGCCAAGCTGGTGGGACTGGCCCAAGCTGGTGGGGCTGACCCACAGCTGATGGGGCTGACCCCACGAAGCTGGTGGGCTGGTCCGTATCGATGGGGACTGGCCTGGTACTTTGTGGGAGCCGACTTGTCGGCGATAGGCGTCCCCTACTTCCGAACACCCACACCACTTTCCAAACGCCACAAAGAAAGTCGCCCCGCAGGAGACGCCTCAGCATGGGCCTCGGGGGGGAGGTAGGCCAGATGCCGGTAATTAGCGTCGCTGCGAGGCGAGGGACCTACCGACCCAGGGGGAGGGGTTGGTGGTAGGCCGAGACGAATCATAGATTTCCTAGGAAATTCCGGCCAATATATCTTTCAGCGCCCACTTATTCGAAAAACGACTATGTTCGACCTGCGCCAACTGCGCTATTTCGTCGAGGTGGCTGAGACCCTCAGCTTCACCCAGGCCGCGCAGCGCCTGCACATTTCCCAGCCGCCGCTTTCCCAGCAGATCCAGTCACTTGAAGCCGATTTAGGTGTGCGCCTGCTCGACCGCAACCGGCGCCGCGTCGCTCTGACGGAGCCCGGCCGGATCTTCCTGGTCGAGGCCAAGGCGATCCTCGCACGGGCGGAAAGCGCGCGGACGGTCGTGGCGGAGGCCGCCGCCGGCTTCACGGGTCAGCTCCGGCTGGCTTATGCGGTTTCCGTGTCCTTCCATCCCGCCCTGCCGGAAACCTTGCTGCGCTTTTCGCACGCGGCGGCGGGAGTGAGCCTGCACCTCGGCGAGATGCTCACTGGCGCCCAATACGATGCCCTCCTTTCCGGCCAGATCGACGTGGGCCTGCTGCGGGCGCACCCCGAGGGCGTCGCGAACGCCCGCCAGCTGAACGTGGAGGTGATCGATCACGAGCCGCTGGTGATCGCCCTTCCCGCCCGTCACCGGCTGTCGAAGCAGCCCAGCTTGCGCATGGAGGCCCTGGCCGGGGAGCGATTCGTCGCCCCGCCACGCGCGCAGGCCACGACCCTGACCGACCGGCTGACCCTGCTCGCCAACAAGGCAGGCTTCCGCCCCAACGTCCGCCAGGAAGCGCAGCAGATCCCTTCGTTGCTGCCGCTCGTGGCCGCGGGGCTCGGCGTGGCCCTGGTTCCGGCCTCGCTACGCGCGGTCCACCTGGATGGCGTCAGCTTCGTTCCCGTTGACGATCCGGAGGCCTACCTGTTGCTCGCAGTGGCGTCGCGCGTGGACAATACGTCCCCGGTGCTGGAGAGTTTCCTGCGCACCGTCCGCGAGGCCCGGGCGAAGCTGGGGCTCGGCTGAAAGACGAATGCTTCCCGGCGCTTGCGTAACGAAGGCCGGATCGTTACAATCCCGTTTTTCCTTGTCCGTAAAGTTTCAGGAGCTGGCCGTGAAGGTGCTTTCCTCTTTGAAGTCCGCGAAGTCGCGTCACCGTGACTGCAAAGTCGTTCGCCGTCGCGGCAAAGTGTTCGTGATCTGCAAGAGCAACCCCCGTTTCAAGGCTCGTCAGCGCTGATCCAGCTGCGACGGGTTTAGAAAGAAAGGCCGCGAAAGCGGCCTTTTTTTTGTTTTGGACCCAGGTGGCAGGAATCTGGCCGCAGGAGCAGACCTGTGGGAGCCGCTTCAGCGACGATGGGTGCTTGCCGAGATCTGGCCCGCTGCCGCGGGATCGCCGACAAGGTCGGCTCCCACAGGTCTGCTGTTCCTACCGGTCTGTTCCTACCGGTCTGTTCCTGACCGGTCTACCCGATGCTGTTGTGGGAGCCGCTTCAGCGGCGATAGGGCTGGCCTCACCCTGGCCCGCTGCCGCGGGATCGCCGACAAGTCGGCTCCCACCAGGGTTCTTCTACTGGGTGGGGTTTTCTACCGGATGAGTTTTTTCTACCGGGCGGATCGCCCTAGCCGCGCGCCTCGCTCAAGTACGGTGAGTCGGGGATGTCGCCGGTGTCTCCCATGAAGACGCAGTTCCGGCCTGCCCGCTTGGCTCGGTAAAGTGCCGCATCGGCCACCACCAGCAGGCGATGCAACTCGAAGCCGCACTGCATCGTGCCGCCGATGCCGAAGCTCGCCGTCACCACCATGTTCGGACGGATCTGCGTGGCCGACGTCGCCGCGATCGATAGCCGCAGCTGCTCCGCGCGTGCACGCGCCTGCGCTGGGCTGCAATCGGGCAACAGTACCGCGAACTCCTCGCCACCCAGGCGGCCGAATACATCGCAGGCATGCAAGGCCCGGCGGCAGACGTCCACCGCGCGCTTCAGCACCTCGTCACCCACGGCATGACCATAGGTATCGTTGACGTTCTTGAAGTGGTCGAGGTCGAAAAGGATCAGGCACGCGCCGCGATCCGAGCGCGCGCCGTAGGCCAGCACGCGCTCGGCCTGTTCGACGAAATGCTCGCGGTTGCAGATACCGGTGAGGCCGTCGCGGCGCGCCAGTTTCATGAAACGCAACTGCGAGCGGCGCAACCAGAGCACCAGCCAGGCGATGGCGGCCAGCCCGGCAAGCAGGACGAAGATATACAGGCGGCCCGTCTCGACTTCCTTGCGGTCGAGCGCTCCCGTCAAGCGGAGGATCTCGTTCTGCTTGTTCAGCGCCTCGACCTCGGCTTTGCGCGCGAGCAACTGCTGGTCGACGATCTGGAAAGCCAGGCTGCGCGCGCCCACGTCGTCCAGGTAGGCCTTGTCGGCGACCATGAACTTCTCGTGGTACGCCAGGGCCGCGGCCGCGTTGCCTAATTGTTGCTCCACCTGGTAAAGCACGCCGTAGCCCACGCGGCGCGGATCGGTGAATTCGTCGCGGATCGAACCGGCCACGGCGGACAGGCCGAAGCGGCGCGCGTTGGCCAGGTCGCCCAGCTTGAGGTACGCCTGCGCGAGGGTCGCATCGTATTCCGCCAGCAACGCCGGATAATTCAGCGAGCGCGCCCGGTCGCGTGTTTCCGCGAGTATCTTCACCGCCTCGGCGGGACGCCCATGGGCGAGATGGAATGCCGCGATGTCCGAGCGCATGCTGTCGGCGAATACATCGTCGCCCGCCGCGTCGCAGGTTTCGATCGCGCGCAGGTACATCGGGTCCAGCGTCTCCAGCCGGTTGGCCTCACGACGCGCGCGCAGCAGGTGCTGCGCCCCCTTGCAGATCGTCTCGCCCGGCGGCGGGTTCTCCATCATTTCCCGGGCATACGCCTCGGCCTGCTCGAACTGGCCGGCGGAGCTGAGCAACTGCGACGCCTCGCCCAGGCCCTGGAAACGTGCTTTCCGGTCGCGGATGGACGGCATCAACTCCTGCAACTGGTTCAGCCGCATGAAGGCGTCCTGGTAACGGTGGCCGATGCCGAGCAGGTTGATCAGGGTCGCGGTCGCGCGCAGCCGCAAGACGTTGTCGTTGGCGTTGTCCGCCACATCCTCCAGCGCCTTCCGGCCGGCTTCGTAATCGCCTATCCAGGTGGCCCGCCAGCCTTGAAGGAAACGCAGTTTCCACCGCTCTGCAGGCGCGAGTTTCGCTTCGAATCGCGTGAGATCGTCGATCAGGTGGCCGAACGCGACGAAATCGGTGGCCTTGATCGTATCGGCGCGCGCGAGGATCGCCTCGGCTGACGAGGGATTTCCGGCATTCTCCGGTGCCGCGTGCACCACCGCGACGAACACCAGCAGACAAGCCGCCAGTGTCGCGAACGCATGCCGCAGGCGCTTCACGGTCTCAGCGGTGCGTGCCCGTGGGCGGCATGTATGCGACCGTATCGTCCGGCTCGCCGTCTCCATCCTCATCCTCGCCATCGAGCGGATCCTCCTGTTCCTCGTGCTCGGGGGCTATCGGCATCTGCGTCGAAAAATACGCGCGCTGGCCGAGCAGCAACCGAACGGCATCGCCATCCTTCGCACTGAACGCATCACGAAGATCATCGTCGTCGACACCGGCCTCCCGCAAGGCGGCATCGACGGTGTCCGTCGACGCGTGCCGCAACGACGCGTCGCCTCCGACGCGCGCGAGAAACTCGATGACCTTCCCCATGCTTCCCGTTCCCCGGCCCAGGGAATGTCACCCCCGGCCCTCACGGCGATCCTCCCCTCGAGGTCACTCGCGGATCGGATCATAGCCCCATGCGCCACGGCGGAGTAGTAGGCCACCTGGCTTGGACCAAAGGAAATGTGACGCAGGATCAGATACCTGGCGTGACAGGCAATGTTTTCGCGCGATCAGTCCGCCAACTGCACGATGCACTCGATACCCTGCCGCGCCATCTTCGCGTAGGGACACAAGCGTTCGGTATTGCGGACCAGGGCCTCCGCGATGTGACGCGCCACGCCAGGCAAGGCGATACGTATGTGGGCGACGAGCGTGAACAACCCGTCGGCCGGGTCGCGGCCGAAGGTCACGGCGGCGGTCACCGCCGCGTCGGCGGGAACGGCGATGCGCTCACGCATCGCCAGCAGGCAGAGCGCCCCATGGAAGCAGGCGGCGAATCCCGCCGCGAACAGCTGTTCCGGATTGCTTCCTCCCCCGGGACCGCCCATCTCCGGGGGCAGGCGCAGGGACACGTCGAGATTGCCGTCGTTGGAGCGGGCGGCACCCGAAGCGCGGCCATGCGCCGCCTCGCCGCCGGTCACCGTGACGGTACCCGTGTACAACGGAGCGAATTCGTCTCCGTCGTACCGGTCGAGGAACGAGACCGGTGGTGGCGTCGGTTTCACGATGGACCCGTCGAGTCAGGCCGCGGAAGCGAAGCTGGCGTACTGGGACGACTTCAGCCAGGCATGGAAATCGATCTTGCCCAGCGTCGCGTCGGGCCCCGGCAACAAGCTGTCGTCGGCCAGCACGGCACCGAAATACGGGGCCTTGGCGTCGCCGACCACGTGGTGCGGATCGTTGATGATCGACAGGAACCGGCCGACGAGGTCGGACATGCGCACCTTGTCGGGCCCCGCGATCTCGACCACACCGTTGACGGGCTTGCCCAGCACGGTCCTCACCACGGCATCGGCCACGTCGTCCGAGGCGATCGGCTGGATGTAGCCCGTCGACAAGGTGATGGTGTCGCCGCCGGCGGCCGACTTCGCGATGCCGGCCAGGAACTCGAAGAACTGCGTGGAATGGATGATGGTGTACGGCACGCCCGATTCGCGGACGATCGTCTCCTGCGCGACCTTCGCGCGCATGTAGCCGCTGCCGGCGGCCGCGACGCGGTCGGTTCCGACGATCGACAAGGCCACGTGGTGGGCGATGCCCGCGCGCCGCTCCGCCGCGACGAGGTTGCGACCGGAGGTCTGGAAGAAATCCAGTACCGCCTTGTCTTCGAACGAGGGGGAATTGGCCAGGTCGATGACCGTGTCGACACCGGCCATGGCCTCGTCCAGTCCTTCGCCGGTGAGCGTGTTCACGCCTGACGAGGGCGATGCGGCGATCGCCTCGTGACCCTTTGCGCGCAGGCGCTGCACGACCTTGCTGCCGATGAGGCCGGAGCCGCCGATGACCAGGAATTTCATGATGGGATACCTATCTTGCTTTGGACGTGACTGGATCGTAGGAGGCGGGCGTGGGCACCGGTAGGACCGCGCGCGGGATCACGATGTTGCCGTCGATGCACCAATCGGCAGGGTGCTGCCGCACTCCAGGTCCAGCGCGCGGATGGCGGGAACCATGAAGTCGATGAATACGCGGATACGCGAAGGCAACTGCTGCCGGCTCTGGTAACAGATGTAATGGCCGCGGTCGTCGGGTGCGTACTGCGGCAGGCAAGCGACGAGGCGCCCGGCCCGGAGGTGCGCGCATACCTGGTACCCCGCGAGTTGGGCGATCCCCCGGCCATCCAGCACCGCCTGCAACACCAGGTCGGGGTCGTTGAAGGCGTCCATCGCCGGCGGCAAGGTCTTGTAGGGCCTGCCGTCGACCTTGAATTCCCATTCGTCGACGCGGCCCGAAGCCAGCCGGAAATGGATGGCGCGATGCGCGGCGAGATCCTCGATCTTCTCGATGGCGCCATGGGCAAGCAGGTAGTCCGGCGTGGCGCACACGAACGTCTGCATGGGAACGACCTGCCGGGCGACGACCTGGCTGTCCTCCAGCCGTCCGTTGCGGAATGACACGTCCACGCGGTCGGCGGTGAAATCGACGGGGTGGTCGTCCAGGACGAGGTCGACCGCGATCTCCGGAAAGGTGTCGCGGAATCGTTTCAACAGCGGAGCCACCACATTGCGGCCAAAACCGACGGGCGCGCCGATGCACAGGCGTCCGCGCGGAGGCCCGTCCCGAAGCTCGCGCATGTCGTCCAGCGCCTGGGCGATGCGTTCCACGCCGGGATGGCAGTTCTCGAAGAAGATCTCGCCTTCCCGCGTGAGCGCGGTGCTGCGCGTGGTTCGGGAAAACAGCCGCGCGCCCACTTGCTGTTCGAGCTTCTGCACGCTGCGACTCACGGCGGAGCGACCGATGCCGAGGCGATCCGCCGCCCTGGCGAAGCTGCCCTCGGACACCACGGCGATAAAGGCGATCACGCCGGCATAACTGGCGGAGAACGAGGTGGCGAGGGTATCGACGGTTTCCACCGGCGACGATAAACAGTGAGTCATGGGCAGGTCCTCATTCCACGGCGCGGCGTGGGCCGGCCGCTTGTATGTGTGCGCGAGCCAACTCGACCAGGGCATGGCATGCCGCCGCGTCCTTGCGCAGCAGCATGGCCACCTCGTCGATGCTCGCATCGAAGATGTCACTCATCAGGAAGGCGACCCGGGCCTCTGCCGGCAGCTCGTCGAGCGCATCCAGGAATCCCGCCCACACGGCATCGACCGTATGTCGTGTCGACAGCTGTCTGCGCAGCCATTCATAAGTGCGAGTGATCGGGTCCATATCTCATAGACGAGGGCATCCCGCGGTTTGTGACATGCGATTGGTGCACGCCGCACAACACGGTGATCCCGCATACGGATCTACCGGCCGTCTGTTACGCGGACCTAGGCTACGGCGGGTAATCACTCCCGAACGAGGAACCACCATGACCCAGCGTCTCGATTACCAGCAGCAATCGCCCGAGCTGACCAAGAAGCTCATGGAAGTCAGCATGGCGGAGGCCAAGTGCGCGATCGAAGAGTCGATCCGCCACCTGGTCCACATTCGCGCCTCGCAGATCAATGGCTGCGCGTTCTGCGTCGACATGCACGTCAAGCAGGCGGTCATCCACGGCGAGCGTCCGCTGCGCCTGCACCACATCGCCATCTGGCGCGAATCGAACCTGTTCTCGCCGCGCGAGCGCGCCAGCCTGGCCTGGACGGAAGCGCTCACGCAGATCCCGGCGCAAGGCGTGCCGGACGACCTTTACGAGCGCGTCCGCGGCCAGCTCTCCGAGAAAGAAGTCTCCGACCTGACCTTCGTCGTCGCCGCCATCAATGCGTGGAACCGCATGAACGTGGCCTTCCGCAACGTCCCCGGCACCATGGACAAGGCCTGGGGCCTCGACAAGGCCGGTCTTTCCGAGCCCGTCGCCACCGCCGCCTGAGGAACCTGCCATGCGTATCTCGAAGACACTCGCCTTCTTGCTGGCCCTTTCGCCCGGCCTCGCACTCGCCCAGGATGCCGGGGCACCCCACGCCACCGTCTCCGATCTCATGACCAAGGCCCTGAAGGACTACCCCGGCAAGGAGATCACCCTGATCAACGTCGATTACCCGCCCGGTGCCGTCGACCCGGTGCATCGCCACGATGCCCACGCGATCGTCTATGTGCTGGAAGGAAGCATCGTGATGGGCGTGCGCGGGCAGCCCGAACAGACGCTCAAGGCCGGGCAGACGTTCTATGAGGGCCCGGACGACGTGCACACGATCGGTCGCAACGCCAGCAAGACCGCGCCGGCCAAGTTCGTCGTGTTCCTGCTGAAGGACAAGAAGAACCCGGTGCTGACCCTCGTCCACTGAGACGAAAAAACCACCATGTGAGACGATTTTGCAAGGACCTGTCACAGGGGAACTGGCAAGATCGTCTCCATGGGTATGAACGAAGCCACGGCCACCTTCTCCGCCTTGCGGCCTCGCCTGCACGGGATCGCTTACCGCATGCTCGGTTCGGTGGCGGAGTCCGAGGACGTGGTGCAGGACATCTGGCTCAGCTGGAACGCCGCCGAGCACACGGCTATCGAGAACGCGGAGGCGTGGCTGGTCGCCGCCACGACGCGTCGCGCGATCGACCGGCTCAGGGCGGCGAAGGTCCGGCGCGAGGAATACGTCGGCATCTGGCTGCCCGAGCCCGTCCTCACCGACCATGGCGCCTCGCCCGAGGACGTGCAGGAACTGGCGGGCGACGTGTCCGTCGCGTTCCTGCTGCTGCTTGAGCGGCTATCTCCCGAAGCCCGCGCCGCCTTCCTGCTTCGCGAGGTCTTCGATATCGATTACGCCGAGATCGCGGACACCATCGGCAAGAGCGAGGCCGCGTGCCGCCAGCTCGTGCATCGCGCCAAAGACCAGCTACGCGACGAGCGCCCCCGCCACGCGGCTCCGCGCGAGGCGCACCTGGCGCTCATGCGGCGCTTCGCGGAGGCGTTGGCGAACGGCGACTTCCCGGCCATCCGCTCCATGCTCGCCGTGGATGCCGACCTCACCGGCGACGGTGGCGGCAAGGTCACCAGCTTCCCCAAGCCCATGCTCGGCGGCCAACGCATCGCGCAGCTCTTCTATGCCTCGTACCTGCGTTACGGCGCCGCCGTGGAAGTACGGCTGACGCGCATCAACGGCGAATGGGCTTTCCTGCGTTACATCGAAGGCCAGCTGGAGTCCGTGCAGACCTTCGTGACGGATGGCGAGAAGATCCTGAGCATCCACGTGCAGCGGAACCCGGACAAACTGCGGCGAATCGAGCAGGGCCTGCAGGGATTCGCCGCCTAGGCGACCCGGACTCAGCCGCCGCCACCGCCACCGCCGTGGATGCCGCCCTTGGTCAACGCCGCGGGGTCGAGCAGCTTCGCCAGCTCGGCCCTGGACAAGCCCGTGGTTTCCAGCGCCACGTCCATGATGGGACGCTTCTCCTTGTATGCCTGCTTCGCGGTGGCCGCGCCCTTCTCGTAACCGATCACCGGATTGAGGGCGGTGACGAGGATCGGGTTCTTGTCCAGCGCCTCGCGGATATGTTCCTCGTTGACCTTGAAACCGGCGATCGCCTTGTCCGCGAGCAGCGTGACGACGTTGGCGAGGATCTCGATCGACTGCAACAGGTTGTACGCGATCACGGGCAGCATCACGTTGAGCTGGAAATTGCCCGACTGCCCCGCCACGGCGATCGTCGCGTCGTTGCCGATGACCTGCGCGGCGACCATGGCGGCCGCCTCGGGAATCACCGGGTTGACCTTGCCCGGCATGATCGACGACCCCGGTTGCAACGCCGGCAGCTCGATCTCGCCCAGGCCCGCCAACGGACCGGAATTCATCCAGCGCAGGTCGTTGGCGATCTTCATCACGCCGACCGCGAGCGCGCGTAGCTGGCCGGAGAGTTCAACCGGCGCGTCCTGCGCCGCCATCCCCGCGAAATAGTTATCCGCCGATTCGAACTTCACTCCCGTCAGCTTCGACAGTTCGGCCGCGACCGTGGGGCCGAACTTCGGGTCGGCATTGATGCCCGTGCCCACGGCGCTGCCCCCCTGGGGCAACCGCCGGGTGCGCTTGAGCGTGTCCGTGATGCGTTCGGCCGCGTCGCCGACTTGCGCCGACCAGCCGGACAGTTCCTGGCCGAAGGTGATCGGCATCGCGTCCATCAGGTGGGTGCGGCCCGTCTTGACGACCTTCTTCAATTCCCTGCCACGGACGTCGATCGTCTTGCGCAGGTGCTTGAGGGCCGGCAGCAGCTTTTCGCTGGTGGCCAGCGTCGCGCTCACCAGGATCGCCGTGGGGATCACGTCGTTCGAACTCTGGCCGGCGTTCACATGGTCGTTCGGGTGCACCTTGCTGCCCGCGGCCTCGGCGAGGTGCGCGATCACCTCGTTGGCGTTCATGTTGGAACTGGTGCCCGAGCCGGTCTGGAAGACGTCGATGGGGAAGTGCTCGTCGACCTCGCCGGCGGCGACCTTTTCGGCTGCCGCGCGGATGGCCTTGGCCGAGGCCTTGTCCAGGTGGCCGAGCTTGACATTGGCTTCGGCCGCGGCCGCCTTGATGAGGCCGAGCGCCCGGATGAACTCACGCGGCATGGTCAGGCCGGAGATGGGGAAGTTATCGACCGCGCGCTGGGTCTGCGCCCCATAGAGCGCCTTCGCCGGTACCTTCAACTCGCCCATGCTGTCGCGTTCTGTGCGGAACTTGCTCATGCGGGAACTCCGGGTGGGGGATTTACATACAGTACCCGCCCTCGCGGCCCCGGGGGGAGCCGACCCTGTCGGCGATGGGGCGCTATAATCGCGGGCTGCACCCGCCACGCCTCCAGGAACGACCATGTCCCACGCCACGCTGACCGCCCTCTCGCCCCTGGACGGCCGCTACGCCGCGAAAGTGGGTTCGCTGCGCCCGATCTTCAGCGAGTTCGGGCTGATGCATCGACGGGTACACGTGGAGATCCATTGGTTGCTTGCCCTCGCCGCGCACCCCGGCATCGTCGAGCTCCCGGCCTTTCCCGCCGAGGCGGTCACGCGCCTGCTCGCCATCGCCGACGGCTTCTCGGCGGAAGACGGCGAGCGGATCAAGGCGATCGAGGCGACCACGAACCACGACGTCAAGGCGGTCGAATACTTCATCAAGGAAAAGATCGGCAACGATCCCACCCTCGCCCAGGCCAAGGAATTCGTCCACTTCGCCTGCACCAGTGAAGACATCAACAACCTCGCCTATTCGCTGATGCTGCGCGACGCGCGCGAATCGGTGCTGCTTCCCGCGTTGGACCAGGTCATCGCGACGCTGCGCGCCCTCGCCCACGAGCATGCGGGCCTGTCGCTGCTCTCGCGCACGCACGGCCAGACCGCCTCGCCCAGCACCATGGGCAAGGAGATCGCCAACGTGGTCGCCCGACTGGAGCGCCAGCGCCGCCAGCTGGTCGCCATCGAGGTCCCGGGCAAGATCAACGGCGCGGTGGGCAACTACAACGCGCACGTCATCTCCTATCCCGGCGTGGACTGGCCCGCGCTGGCGGCCGGCTTCGTCGACGGCCTGGGCCTGGTCTTCAATCCGTACACCACGCAGATCGAGCCACACGACGGCATCGCCGAGTTCGCCGACGTGCTGCGCCGGATCAACATCATCCTCATCGACCTCGCCCGCGACGTCTGGGGCTACATTTCGCTGGGCTATTTCCGCCAGGCGCTGAAAGCCGGTGAAGTCGGCTCCTCGACCATGCCACACAAGGTCAACCCGATCGACTTCGAGAACGCCGAAGGCAACTTCGGCCTCGCCAACGCCCTGCTCGGACACTTCGCCGAGAAGCTGCCGATTAGCCGCTGGCAGCGCGACCTCACCGACTCCACCGTGCTGCGCGCCCTGGGCACCGCCTTCGGCCATTCGCTGGTCGCGCTGGAATCGCTGATGAAGGGCCTGGGCAAGCTCAACGTCAACGCCGAGCGCATCGCCGCCGACCTCGACGCCAGCTGGGAAGTGCTCGCCGAAGCCGTGCAGACGGTGATGCGCCGCTTCGGCTTGCCGGAGCCTTACGAGCAGCTCAAGGCGCTGACCCGCGGCCAGGGCATCACGAAGGACTCGATGCGCGCCTTCATCGATGGCCTCGACCTCCCGGCCGACGCGAAGAAGGCCCTGACCGAACTGACCCCCGCCTCGTACATCGGCCTGGCCGACAAGCTCGCCCGCGCGATCTGATCCGATAGGAGCCGACCCTGCCGGCGATCCCGTGCCTTGGTGGGAGTCTGCTTCGGTGGGAAGCCGCTTCAGCGGCGATGGGTGCTCGCCTCGGCCTGGCCCGCTGCCGCGGGATCGCCGACAAGGTCGGCTCCCACCAGGGCATCGCTCCCACCAAGGCATGGCTTGCAGCCATTACAATGCCGCGCATGGCCATCCAGAACCCCACCCGTAAGCCCCTCCCGATCGAAGTGCGCGGTAGCGCCAGCCAGCCGCTGGGCATGAGCGCCACGCAGTTCCTGCGCGATTACTGGCAGAAGCGCCCGCTGCTCATCCGCAACGCCTTCCCGGATTTCCAGGCGCCGATCGAGCCCGACGACCTCGCCGGCCTCGCCTGCGAGGAAGGCGCGCTCGCCCGTCTCATCATCCACGATGAAAAGCGCGATCGCTGGACGGTGAAGAACGGACCGTTCGAGGAGGCCGAGTTCGGCAAGACCCCGAAGCGCGACTGGACCTTGCTGGTGCAGGACGTCGACAAGTGGGACGCCGACGTGGCCGCCCTGCTCGACCACTTCACCTTCCTGCCGAGCTGGCGCCTCGACGACATCATGATTTCCTATGCCGAGGATGGCGGCGGCGTGGGCGCCCATGTCGACCAGTACGACGTCTTCCTGCTGCAAGGCATCGGCGAGCGCCACTGGGCGATCAGCGACGATCCGGACGCGCCGCTCGACTTCCGCAACGACGTGGAACTGAAGCAGTTGCAGGTCTTCGAGCCGACCCACGAGTGGCTGCTCGGCCCCGGCGACATGCTCTACCTGCCGCCCGGCGTGCCCCACGACGGCGTGGCGATCGGCAACTGCATGACGATCTCGATCGGCATGCGCGCGCCCTCGCAGGCCGAACTGACCGGCGACCTCGCCGACTTCCTCGCCGAGCGGATGCCCGAGGAACTGCGCTATGCCGACCCCGACCTCGTCCCGGCGAAACGCGCTGGCGATATCGACACGGCGGCCCTGAACCGCCTGCGCCAGGCCCTGCCCTTCGCGGCGGCACTCGACCGCGACCTGCTGGCCGACTGGTTCGGCCGTTTCATCACCCGCTATCGCAACGCCCAGGTCGCCGCCGCGCCGCCGAAGGCCACTACCGAGGCCGCGTTCGACAAGGCCCTCGACGGCGGAGCGACCCTGGTCCGCCATCCCTACGCCCGGATCGCCTGGGTCAAGGGGAAGAAGGAGGCCACCCTCTTCGTCAGCGGCAACGCCTACGAATGCCCGGCGGCGCTGGCCGAGCGCCTGGCCGCCGAGCGCGAACTCGCCTTCGACCGCCGTCCTTCGGCGGTGGAAAAGCAGGTGCTGCTTACGCTCGTCAACGATGGACAGCTCGGCGTGCGCAAGGGCCGGCGCCGGTGAACGGCAGGGCGGACTCGATCCTGGCGGCGGAAGACCGTGCCGGTCTCGAAGCCGCCCACCTGCGCCTGCTGGCGGGCGCACGCCACCGGGTCTCGATCTACCTGCCCCTGTTGGAACCCGGCGTGCTCGACAGTGACGCCGTGCATGCCGAGTTGCGCCGGATCGCCACCAGCGGCCGGCAGGCGCAGATCCGCATCCTCACCCACGATGCCGAACGTGGTCATCGCGACGGCCACCGCCTGCTCGCCCTCGCCCAGCGCCTTCCCACGGCGATCGGTGTCCGCGTTCCCACCGAGGAAGCCCATCTTCGCTACGGATCGGCCTTCACCACCGATCACACCGGTGGCTTTCTGTTCAGGCCCGTGGCCGGGCGCTTCGAGGCCCGGGGTGACCTCGACGAACCAGGTGAGACCTCTCGCCTGACGGCTTATTTCGACGAAGTCTGGGAGCGGGCCGAGCCCGCATGGCAGATAAGACCACTCGGAATCTGAGCTTCGCCGGAAGCGCATGAATGGGTTGGCGCAGCGCAGCAGCACGGGGCTATAATTAACGGATTCTTATGCCGCAGGCGCTCCCCACATGCCGCGCGGCAGCCCGTCCTTTTCGTGTGTGCCGGTGGTGACGTGAGCGCAAACCTGATCCGCGAGTTTTCCGAATCCTCCCAACTCGCCGGCGGCAACGCCGATTACGTAGAGCAAGTCTACGAAGCCTGGCTAGCCGATCCCGGCTCCGTCCCGGCCGAATGGGACGGGTATTTCAAATCCTTCAAGGGCCGCGAGGCCGGTGATGTCGCCCATTCCGGTGCCATCGCCCGCATCGAGGCGGCACAGAAGCAGCGCCGCACCGCGGCCGCCGCGCCCGCTGCCGGCTCCGCCGACAACGCCTACGCCCAGAAACAGGCCGGTGTCCTCCGCCTGCTCACGGCCTACCGTTCGCGCGGCCACATCGCCGCCCAGCTCGATCCGCTCGGCCTGACCGTCCCGGACATCGACACCCCCGACCTCGGCCTCGCCTTCCACGGCCTCTCCGACGCCGACCTCGACACCGAGTTCGACGCGGGCACCTTCGCCGGCGGTGGCCAGCGCATGAAGCTGCGCGACCTCCTCGCGAAGCTGAAGCACATCTACACCGGCACCATCGGTGCCGAGTTCATGTACATCTCCGACTACGACCAGCGCGCCTGGATCTATTCGCGGCTGGAAAAGGCCGCCGGGTCCGCGGGCTTGCAGAAGGCCGCCAAGGTCCGCGTCCTCGAGGCGCTTACCGCCGCCGAGGGCCTGGAGCGCTACCTGCACACCAAGTACGTCGGCCAGAAGCGCTTCTCGCTCGAAGGCGGCGACAGCCTCATCCCGATGGTCGACGACGTGGTCCGCGCGGCCGGCGACAACGGCGTGAAGGAACTCGTCATCGGCATGGCCCACCGCGGCCGCCTGAACGTGCTGGTGAACATCCTCGGCAAGGCGCCCTCGCAGCTCTTCAACGAGTTCGAAGGCAAGTTCGAGCACGACGACAGCCCGATCCACTCGGGTGACGTGAAGTACCACATGGGCTTCTCGGCCGACGTCAAGACGCCGAATGGCGGCGTGCACGTCGCGCTGGCCTTCAACCCGTCGCACCTGGAAATCGTCAACCCGGTGGTCGCCGGTTCCGTGCACGCGCGCCAGTCGCGCCGCCGCGACACCGCCCGCGACAAGTCGATCGCGGTGCTGATCCATGGCGACGCCGCCTTCGCGGGCCAGGGCGTCAACATGGAACTCATGCAGATGTCGCAGGCCCGTGGCTTCGCCATCGGCGGCACGCTGCACATCGTGGTCAACAACCAGGTCGGCTTCACCACGTCCAAGCGCGAAGACGCCCGTTCCACGCTGTACTGCACCGATCTGGCCAAGATGGTCAACGCGCCGGTGTTCCACGTGAACGGCGACGACCCGGAAGCCGTGATCCAGGTCACCCGCCTGGCCTACGAGTTCCGCAAGCAGTTCAAGAAGGACGTGGTCATCGACCTCGTCTGCTACCGCCGCCACGGCCATAACGAGGCCGATGAGCCGGCCGCGACGCAGCCGCTGATGTACCAGGTCATCCGCAAGCGTCCCACCACGCGCGACCTCTACGCGCAGCAACTGGTGAAGGAATCGGCCATCGGCGCCGACGACGGCCAGAAGATGCTCGACGATTACCGCGCCCGCCTCGAAAAGGGCGAGCCGCTGATCGCGATCGACCCCAACCCCACCCGCGACATCCCGGTCGACTGGACCCGTTTCCAGAAGAACAAGCTGTCGATGGAAGTGGACACGGGCGTGTCGCGCGACCAGTTGGGCAAGGTGCTCGACGTCATCCTCGACGTTCCGTCGGATGTCACGCTGCACCCGCGCGTCGCCAAGATCTACGAAGACCGCCGCAAGATGGCCGCCGGCGAACTCCCGGGCGACTGGGGCTTCGCGGAGAACCTCGCCTACGGCACGCTCATCGCCGAGGGCAACGACCTCCGCGTGGTCGGCCAGGACGCCGGCCGCGGCACGTTCTTCCATCGCCATGCGGTCCTGCACGACCAGAAGAGCGACGACACCTACATGCCCCTGTCCAGGGTGCGTGCGGACGCCCGCGTCGAGGTCATCGACTCGCTCCTGTCCGAAGAAGCCGTGATGGCCTTCGAGTACGGCGAAGCCACCACCTCGCCGGACCAGCTCACCATCTGGGAAGGCCAGTTCGGCGATTTCGCCAACGGCGCCCAGGTCGTGATCGACCAGTTCATCAGCTCGGGCGAGGCCAAGTGGGACCGCCTCTGCGGCCTCGCGCTGTTCCTCCCGCACGGCTACGAAGGCCAGGGCCCGGAGCATTCCTCCGCCCGCCTGGAGCGCTTCCTGCAGCTGTGCGCGCTGGACAACATGCAGGTCTGCGTGCCCACCACGCCGGCCCAGGCCTTCCACATGATCCGCCGCCAGCAGGTGCGCCCGGTGCGCAAGCCGCTGATCGTGATGACGCCGAAGTCGCTGCTGCGCCACAAGCTGGCCGTGTCCTCGCTCGACGAACTGGCCAACGGCAAGTTCCAGCTGGTGATCGGCGAGCATCGCGACCTGCAGGCGAAGAAGGTCAAGCGCGTGGTGCTCTGCTCGGGCAAGGTCTACTACGACCTGCTCGAAGACGCGGAGAAGCGCCAGCTCACCGACGTCGCCATCGTGCGCGTCGAGCAGCTCTACCCGTTCCCGCGCCCGGAAGTCTCGGCCGAACTGGAAAAGTACCCTTCCGCCAAGGAAGTGGTGTGGTGCCAGGAAGAACCGATGAACCAGGGCGCCTGGTTCCAGATCCGTCACCACCTGCAGGCCAGCGTGGGGCCGAAGCACAGCCTGTCCTATGCGGGACGCGCTCGTTCGCCGGCACCGGCCGCGGGTCACCTCAACACCCATGTCGCCGAACAGACGGCGCTCGTCGAACAGGCGCTGGTCGCGCCCGTCGGCACCGATCACGCAGCGGAGTAAGACAAGCATGTCCATCGAAGTCAAAGTCCCGGTCCTGCCCGAGTCGGTCTCCGACGCGCTCATCGCCACCTGGCACAAGAAAGCCGGTGATGCGGTCAAGCGCGACGAGAACCTGCTCGACCTCGAGACCGACAAGGTCGTCCTCGAAGTCCCGGCGCCGGTCGACGGCGTGTTGAAGGAAATCAAGTTCGAGGAAGGCTCCACGGTCACCAGCAGCCAGGTGATCGCCGTGATCGAGGAAGGCGCCGCCGCTGCCGCGCCTGCCCCGGCCGCCGCGCCCGCCGCCGCCGAAGCGCCGAAGGCCACCAAGGCCGACGCACCTGCCGCGCCCAAGGGCGTCGATGAATTGTCCCCGGCCGGCCGCCGCGTCGCCGTCGAGGAAAACATCGACCCGTCCAAGGTCGCCGGCACCGGCCGCGATGGCCGCGTGACGAAGGAAGACCTGGTCAACGCCGGCAAGGGCGGTTCCGCTCCGGCCGCACCTGCCGCTCCGGCCGCCAAGCCGACCCCGGGCAGCCGCCCGGAAGAGCGCGTGCCGATGACCCGCATCCGCACCCGCATCGCCGAGCGCCTGATGCAGTCGAAGAACTCCATCGCGATGCTCACCTCGTTCAACGAGGTGAACCTCGCCGAGGTGGTGAAGCTGCGCAAGTCCCTGGGCGAGCAGTTCGAGAAGGCCAACGGCGTCAAGCTCGGCTTCATGAGCTTCTTCGTCAAGGCGGCGACCGAAGCGCTCAAGCGCTACCCGGTGGTCAACGCCTCGGTCGACGGCAACGACATCATCTATCACGGCTACCAGGACATCTCGATCGCCGTGTCGACCGACAAGGGCCTGGTCACGCCGGTGCTGCGCGACGTGCAGGACATGTCCTTCGCCGACGTCGAGAAGGGCATCATCGGTTACGCCAAGAAGGCGCGTGACGGCAAGCTCGGCCTGGACGACCTCCAGGGCGGCACCTTCACCATCACCAACGGCGGCACCTTCGGTTCGCTGCTCTCCACCCCGATCGTGAACCCGCCGCAGAGCGCCATCCTCGGCATGCACACGATCAAGGAGCGCCCGGTGGTCGAGAACGGCCAGGTGATCGCCGCCCCGATGATGTACATCGCGCTGTCGTACGACCACCGCATCATCGACGGCCGCGACGCCGTGCTGTTCCTCGTCGACATCAAGAACCAGCTCGAAAACCCGCAGCGGATGCTGCTCGGCCTGTGATGGCCGGTTGAGCCGAAACGTGAAGGCGGGAGTCGAAAGACTCCCGTTTTCATGTTCCGCCCCCATATTGGCGGTAGCAGATACCGCAGTGACATCCGGAGCTAAGCAATGAGCGACAAGTTCGACGTCATCGTCATCGGTGCCGGCCCCGCGGGCTATGTGGCCGCGATCCGCGCCGCGCAGCTGGGCCTGAAGACCGCCGTGGTCGACGCCTTCGTCGGCAAGGACGGCAAGGCCGCCCTCGGCGGCACCTGCCTCAACGTGGGCTGCATCCCGTCCAAGGCGCTACTGGATTCCTCCAAGCAGTTCCACAACCTCACGCACAACTTCAAGGATCACGGCATCACCGCCGAGAACCCGAAGATCGACATCGGCACGTTCATCGGCCGCAAGGACAAGATCGTCAAGCAGTTCACCGGCGGCGTGACGATGCTGTTCAAGGCGAACAAGGTCACCTCGTACTTCGGCAAGGGCAAGCTGCTCAAGGGCAACCAGGTCGAAGTCACGGGCAACGACGGCAGCGTCCAGACCATCTCGGCGACCAACGTCATCCTCGCCTCGGGCTCGGTGCCCATCGAACTGCCGTTCGCGAAGTTCGACGGCAAGCACATCATCGACAACACCGGCGCGCTCGACCTCACCGAGGTGCCCAAGCGCATGGGCGTGATCGGCGCCGGCGTGATCGGCCTCGAGCTCGGCAGCGTGTGGAAGCGCCTCGGTTCCGACGTGACGGTGCTGGAAGCGCTGCCGAAGTTCCTCGCCGTGGCCGACCAGGACATCGCCAAGCTGGCCGCCCGCGAGTTCGCCAAGCAGGGCCTCGACATCAAGGTCAACGCCAAGGTCACCTCCGCCGAGGTCAAGGGCGACGAAGTCCATGTCGGCTACACCGACAAGGATGGCAACGCGCAGTCGCTGGTCGTCGACAAGCTGCTGGTGGCCGTGGGCCGCCGCGCCTACACCGCGGGCCTGCTGGCCGACGACACGGGCGTGAAGCTCGACGAGCGCGGCCGCATCGTCGTCGACGAGCACAACCACACCGGCGTCGATGGCGTCTGGGCGATCGGCGACGCCGTGCGTGGCCCGATGCTCGCGCACAAGGGTTCCGAGGAAGGCGTCATGGTCGCCGAGTTGATCGCCGGCAAGCCGGGCCACGTCAACCTCGACACCGTGCCCTGGGTCATCTACACCGAGCCGGAAATCGCCTGGGTCGGCAAGACCGAAGAGCAGCTGAAGGAAGAAGGCGTTCCGTACCGCACGGGCTCCTTCCCGTTCGCCGCCAACGGCCGTGCCGTGGCGATGAACGAAGGCATCGGCCAGGTGAAGATGATCGCCCACGCCGAAACCGATCGCATCCTCGGCGTGCACATGGTCGGCCCGGTCGTTTCCGAGCTGATCCACGAGTGCGTCGTGGCGATGGAGTTCAAGGGCTCGTCGGAAGACCTCGCCCGCATCGTCCATGCCCACCCGGCGCTGTCGGAAGTGGTGCACGAGGCGGCACTCTCGGTCGACAAGCGCGCCATCCACAAGGGCAACTGATCGTCCCTGTGTCACCGGAGCCCGCCCCTGCCGCAACGCATGGGCGGGCTTCGTCGTTTCGGGGAACGTGGAGAACTTGAACATGCGTGAGATCACATCCCTTTGCGTCTACTGCGGCTCCAGCAGCGGTTCGCATCCGGAATACACCGAAGCCGCCAGGGCCTTTGGCACGCGGCTGGCGAAAGAAGGCATCGCGCTGGTCTACGGCGGCGGCAAGGTCGGGCTGATGGGCACCGTCGCCGATGCCACGCTCGCCGCCGGCGGACGTGTCATCGGCGTCATCCCACGCCAGCTGGTCGAGAAGGAAGTCGCCCATACCGGACTGTCGGAACTGCAGGTCGTCGAGACCATGCACCAGCGCAAGACACGCATGTACGAGATCGCCGATGCGTTCGTGGCCCTGCCCGGCGGCTTCGGCACGATGGACGAGATGTTCGAGATGCTCACCTGGGCGCAGCTAGGCCTGCACAGCTATCCCTGCGCCTTCCTCGACGTGCGCGGCTTCTACCGCGGCCTGTCCGCGAGCATGGACCACATGGTCGCCGAAGGCTTCGTGAAGCAGAACCAGCGCGAGCAGGTGTGGTTCGGCGACGACATCGACCAGTTGTTCGACTGGATGAAACACTACGAATCCACTTACACGCCGAAGTGGATCACGGGTACGTCTGTCGATAGCATCGACTGATCGCTTCCGCCCAAGGACACACGCATGACGAATTTCCGCGCGTTCCGTATCCGCCAGGACGACGCCGGCTATCACGCCGGCATCGAGACCATGGACACCGACGCCCTCGCCCCGGGCGAGGTCCTGGTCAAGGCCGAATGGTCGTCCGTGAACTACAAGGATGCGTTGGCCGGCACCGGCAAGGGCAAGATCCTGCGGACCTTCCCCTTGAACGGCGGCATCGACGTGGCTGGCACCGTGGTCGCGTCGACCAGTCCGGCCTTCAAGGAAGGCGACAAGGTGCTCGCCACCGGGAGCGGCCTCTCCGAGACCCGCGACGGCGGCTACGGCGAATACGTGCGCCTGCCCGCCGAATGGACGGTCGCCCTGCCTGCCTCGCTGAGTACGCGCGAAGCGATGATCATCGGCACGGCCGGCTTCACCGCCGCGCTGGCCCTGCTGCGCATGACCGACAACCGCCAGACACCCGCGCTCGGCCCGATCGCCATCACCGGTGCCACGGGTGGCGTGGGCATGCTCGGCATCGACATCTTCAGCCGCGCCGGCTACGAAGTGCATGCCATCAGCGGCAAGGCCGACCGCTTCGACTTCCTGCGCATGCTCGGCGCCAGCGAATGCGTGGATCGCCACCAGCTCGCTTTCAGCGGCAAGCCGATGGATTCCGCGACATACGGCGGCATGCTCGACAACGTCGGCGGCAAGACGCTGGCGGGTTTCCTGCCGCTGATCGCCCCCTACGGCAACGCCGCCATCTGCGGTCTGGCGGGGAGTCCGGAGTTGTCGACCTCGGTGATGCCCTTCATCATCCGCGGCGTGAGCGTGCTCGGCGTGGCTTCGGCAGGCACCGCGCGCGACGTTCGCGACGAGGTGTGGAAGCGCCTCTCCGGCGAGTGGAGGCCACGTCACCTCGACGCGATCTGCACGAAGGAAGTGGCACTGGAAGACGTGGCCAGCGTCTTCGGCACGATGCTCGAAGGCGGATCGTTCGGCCGTACCGTCGTCCGTATCGGCTCGTAAAAGCCTGCTGGGACCGCCATCTGTGCTTCCCACCATTGATACCCGCGCGGCGGCCGGTAGAATGACCCCTCGCCAGAGGCGCCACGCGTGACGTTTTCTCGTCACCGCGGGTCCGAGACGCCAGCCGGGATGGCCGGCGTCACCAAAGAGAACACATCGGGCATCGGCCCGGGGGAAAGTGAATGGCTCGTATCCTGATCGTCGACGATTCGCCGTCTCAGTTGCTTGGCATCAAGCGCATCGTCGAGAAACTGGGCCATGAGGCCATCACCGCCGAAGACGGCGCCCAGGGCGTCGAGGTGGCCAAGCGCGAGATCCCCGACCTCATCCTGATGGACGTGGTGATGCCGAATCTCAACGGGTTCCAGGCCACGCGCACGATCAGCAAGGAAGAAACCACCAAGCACATCCCGATCATCCTGGTGACCACGAAGGACCAGGACACGGACAAGGTGTGGGGCCTGCGCCAGGGCGCGAAGGCCTATGTGGTCAAGCCGATCAAGGAAGAGGAACTGGTCGCGGCGTTGAAGGAACACCTGCCGGGCTGAGGAACTATCTGCCGGGGCGAGGAATACTTGCCGGGCCGAGGGTCTTCAGGCCCTGGGGCGAGGCCATCGCCGACAGGGTCGGCTCCCACCGAAGCGCTGAGGAGATCGCCGCTGAAGCGGCTCCCACAGAGTGCTTCGGCAGGATGGCAAGTACCGTGGCCATGGGAAATGCCGCGGCTGGGTGGGAGCCGCTTCAGCGGCGATCCGCGCGCAGCGCGGCCAGATTCTCCCTGACCTCCCACCGCCTCCAGCCCTCACCCCCGCCGCGGATCGAACCCCGCGAACGCATCCTTGAACTCCGCGTACGCCGCCTGCTCCTCGTGGGTCTCGGGCACCGGCACGCGGATCTCCAGCACGACGATCTGGTCGCCCGGTTCCGAACCCGGCAGGCCACGCCCCTTCAGCCGCAGCTTCCGCCCCGATTGCGAGCCCGCCGGAATACGCAGGTCGACATGCCCACCGAGCGTCGGCACGGGCACCGTGGCCCCGAGCGCGGCTTCCCAGGGCGTGATCGGCAGCACATGGGTCACCGTGCGTCCGTCCAGCCGAAAGCGCGCATCGTCCCGGATGGCGATCTCGAGCAACAGGTCGCCCGAGGGACCACCGGACGAGCCGGCATGTCCCTGCCCGGCAAGCCGGATCGTCTGTCCGGACGTGATGCCGGCGGGAATCTTCACCTCGAGCACGCGTTCGCCGCCCGAGGAATCGTTCAGCACCACGCGCGTCTTGCCGCCGTTGTAGGCCGTCTGCAGGTCGGTCTCGATCCTGGCCTGGATATCCCGCCCGCGACGCGCCTGCGGCTGCTGGCCGCGGGCACGGCCGCCGCCACCGAACAGGCTCTCGAAGAAGTCGCTGAAATCGCCGCCACCGCGGCCACCCATGTCACCGAAATCGAAGCCGTTGCCCTGCTGGCCCCAACCCGGCGGCGGACGGAACTGCTCGCCCTGGCGGTAGCCGCCAGCGCGGAACTGGTCGTAGGCGCGGCGCTTCTCGGGGTCTTTCAGGGCCTCGTTGGCCTCGTTGACCGCCTTGAACTTCTCTTCGGCACCGGCTTCCTTGTTCTTGTCGGGATGGTACTTGCGGGCAAGCTTCCGGTACGCGGCCTTGATCTCCGCGTCGGTCGCGTCGGGCTTGACCCCTAGTGTCTCGTAATAATCCTTGAACTCCACAGGCTCTCCCGGGCTTGTGTCGAAAACCAAAAACGAAGCACCCGCGGCGGACAGGGTCCGCCGCGGGCCAGACAGCTAAGCTTAGGCCGTTTTAGCCCGCAGCGTTAATGGCGATACGGCGCGGTGCGCTCTGCGCCTTTTTCGGAATCGCGATCTCGAGCACGCCATGGGCACCCGACGCGGTGATCCCGTCGGCATCGGCGCTCTCGGGCAACGTGAAGCTACGCTTGAACGCACCGGCCGCGCGTTCCACGCGGCTGAACTTGCCCTCGGTCTCGCTGGCAAACGGCTTCCGCTCACCCTTGATGCTGAGCACGTTCTTTTCCATCTGGATCTCGATGTCGGCCAGGTCCACGCCCGGCACATCGGCCAGGATCAGGAAACGTCCGTTCTCTTCACGGATGTCCACGCGCGGCGCCCAGGCACTGGAAACGGTGCTGGCCGGCACGGCGATGTCGCCGCCGAAGAAGTGCTCGAACACATTGCGGACATCGCTGCCGAACACCGGCGCACGGCGAAACGATACCTGACGAAGCTGGTTCATCTGTTTGACTCCAAAGAAGTTTCGGCCCCGTGGCCGTCTGACGTGAAAGATATGACCGGCCACGGACAATTCAAGAGCGAGGCCATACCGGTTGCCGTTTCTTCAGCTCTACGAGCCTTGACGTACACTCGGCGTTTTCCACGAGGAGGCAGTCCCATGACCATCGCAGTCGGCGAACGACTTCCGGAAGCGACCCTCGCCATCTACGAAGATGGCATCAAGACCGTGACCAGCACCGACGTTCTCGGCGTAGGCAAGGTCGTGCTTTTCGCCGTGCCGGGTGCCTTCACGCCCACCTGCTCAAACAAGCACCTGCCGGGCTTCGTGCAGCACATGGATGATTTCCGGCAGCGGGGGATCAAGGTCGCCTGCATGTCGGTGAACGACGCCTTCGTGATGCATGCCTGGGGTGAGTCGCAGGGCGTGCCCAAGGAGCTCCTGATGCTGGCGGATGGTAACGCTACCTTCGCCAAGGCATTGGGACTGGAGCTCGACGGGACGAAGAATGGCATGGGCATTCGCGCCAAGCGCTTCGCGCTATATGCCGAAGATGGCGTGGTGAAGGCGATCCAGGTCGAGGCACCGGGCGAGTTCCGCGTGTCGACGGCCGAGGCGATACTGGAAGCCATCGACGCCTGACATCGCCGCCGCCCGGTGCAGGATATCCTCACCGGTGTGGGACTTCCTCACCGTGGTGGGAACTCCTCACCGTGGTGGGAACTCCCCACCGTGGTGGGAAGCGGACTCGTCCGCGAACCGTCAACCTGTTTCGAGCGAACGAGGCGATGCGTCGCATTCGGGCGAGCGGTGGAAAGCCTCGCCCGATCACGGCAAAGCCTCTTTCGCCACCGGATAGTTCGAGGACTCGCGGACCAGTCCGCTTCCCACCCGGTTTCGGCACTCGGCATGGCACGCACGAACGGAACGGTGAGCGCAAAGAAAAACCCGCGTCGCCGCGGGTTTTTCTTTTTTACGCTTCGCCAGACTCGGCTGGATCGCCGTCCCCCGTGGGACCGCTCTCGATCGGCGGCATATCGGCGGCGGCTTCGCCATCGGGCGTCTCGCCTTCGCCTTCACCTTCGATCTCTTCCTCGGCCTCCAGGCGGACGACACCGATCAGCGTCTCGTCCTTCGGCAGCTTGATCAGGGTGACGCCCTGCGTGTTACGGCTGAGCTGGGACACCTCGGAGACACGCGTGCGCACCAGGGTGCCCTGGTCGGAGATGAGCATCAGCTGCTGCGTTTCCGTGACCTGCTCGGCGGCGACAAGGTTGCCGTTGCGCTCGGAGCACTGGATGGCGATGACGCCCTGCGTGCCGCGGCCCTTCTTCGGGAATTCCGCGAGTGCCGTGCGCTTGCCGTAGCCGCGCGCGGTGGCCGTGAGGATATCGCCCTCGCCCGCCGCCACGATCAGCGACACCACTTCGGCATCCTCGGCAAGACGCATGCCGCGCACGCCGGTGGCCGTACGGCCCATGGAGCGTACGCTGCCTTCATCGAAGCGCACCGACTTGCCGTTCGAGGCGAACAGCAGCACGTCGCTCTCGCCGGCGGTCATCGCCACGTCGACCAGCGCATCGCCCTCGTCGAGGTTGATGGCCGCCTTGCCCTTCTGCAGCTGGAAGGCGAACTCGGTCAGCGGCGTCTTCTTCACCGTGCCCTTGCGGGTGGCGAAGAACACGAAGCAGGTCGGATCGTAATCGCGTACCGGCAGCAGCGCCTGCACCTTCTCGCCCTCGCCCAGCGGCAACAGGTTGACGATGGGCTTGCCACGTGCACCCGGACCCGCCTCCGGCATCTGGTAGACCTTGAGCCAGTAGACGCGGCCGGTGCTGGTGAAGGTGAGCAGCGTGTCGTGGGTGTTCACCACCCACAGCTGCTGCACGACGTCTTCGTCCTTCAACGCCGACGCCGAACGGCCCTTGCCACCGCGCTTCTGCGCGCGGTAGAGGCTGGCCGGCTGACGCTTGATGTAGCCGGTGTGCGAGAGCGTGACCACCACGTCTTCCGGCGCGATGAGGTCGAGGACGTTGAGGTCTTCCTGCGAATGCTGGATCTCGGTGCGCCGTGCGTCGCCGTAGTCGGTACGGATCTGTTCGAGTTCCTCGCGGATGACTTCGAGCAGGCGGTTCGGGTTCTCGAGGATCTCGATGAGACCGCGGATCGTATCGAGGATCTCGCGGTATTCGTCGGAGAGCTTCTCCTGCTCCAACCCCGTGAGGCGGTGCAGGCGCATCTGCAGGATCTCGGTCGCCTGCGCTTCGGACAGCTGGTAGCCATCTTCGCGGAGGCCATCGCGCGGGTCCATGTCTTCCGGACGCGACGCGGCCGAGCCGGTGGCGGCGAGCAAGGCCTTCACCAGGCCCGGCTCCCAGCGGCGCGCGACCATGCGCTCGCGCGCCTCGGCCGAGGACGCGGAGGTGCGGATCAGCTCGATCATCTCGTCGATGTTGGCGAGCGCGACCGTGAGGCCTTCGAGGATATGCGCGCGCTGGCGTGCCTTGCGCAGCTCGAAGATGGTGCGGCGGGTGACCACCTCGCGACGGTGGCGGATGAAGGCCTCGAGAATGTCCTTGAGGTTCAGCAGCTTCGGCTGGCCATCGAGCAAGGCCACCATGTTGATGCCGAAGGTGACCTGCAACTGGGTCTGCTGGAACAGGTTGTTCAGCACCACGTCGGCCATCGCGTCGCGACGGATCTCGATCACGACGCGCATGCCGTCCTTGTCGGACTCGTCGCGCAGTTCGCTGATGCCCTCGAGCTTCTTTTCCTTGACCAGCTCGGCGATCTTCTCGATCAGGCGGGCCTTGTTCACCTGGTACGGCAGCTCGTGGATCAGGATCGTCTCGCGGCCGTTGGCCTCGGTCTCGATCTCGGTCCGCGCGCGGACGAGGATACGGCCGCGGCCGGTGCGATAGGCCTCGACGATGCCCGATGAACCGTTGATGATGCCCGCGGTCGGGAAATCCGGACCCGGGATATACGTCATCAGATCATCGACGCCGAGCGAGGCATCCTCGATCAGCGCCAGCGTGGCGTTGATGACCTCGGTCATGTTGTGCGGCGGGATGTTGGTCGCCATACCCACGGCGATGCCGGCGGAACCGTTGACGAGCAGGTTCGGCACGCGGGTCGGCAGGACCAGCGGCTCGTGCTCGCTTTCGTCGTAGTTGGGACCGAAGTCGACGGTTTCCTTGTCGATGTCCGCCATCAACTCGTGCGTGAGGCGCGCCATGCGCACCTCGGTGTATCGCATGGCCGCCGCGTTGTCGCCGTCGACCGAACCGAAGTTGCCCTGGCCGTCGACCAGCATGTAGCGCAGCGAGAACGGCTGCGCCATGCGGACGATGGTGTCGTAGACCGACGCATCGCCATGCGGATGGTACTTACCGATCACGTCACCGACCACGCGGGCCGACTTCTTGTACGGCTTGTTCCAGGCATTGCCCAGTTCGTTCATCGCGAACAGCACGCGGCGATGCACCGGCTTCAGGCCGTCGCGAACATCGGGTAGCGCACGCCCCACGATGACGCTCATCGCGTAGTCGAGATAGCTCTGGCGCATCTCGTCTTCGATGTTGACGCGGATGACTTCTTTGGCGAGTTCTGCCATCAATCGGCTTCCTGGATGTCCGTGAAAATACCCCCGCCGGCCCTATGTATCGCGCTCGCGCGATGCCGTCGGCTCAACCCGGGAATCATATCACATCGGGCGTGGAAATGACAGCAAAAAACCACGCAGATTCAATGACTTATATCGACGTCTTGGCGGTACGGAAAAGCACCGCGCGGGCCAGCAGGAAATTGGCGATGGCACCCGCCGCCGAGCCCATCGCCACGGCCACCGCGGGCCACGCGTGCAAGGCGGGAAACACCTTGAAGGCCAGCACGTAGAGGCCGTTGTTGATCACCGCGCCGAGCGCCATCAGCCCCATCCAGTGCAGCCATTCGGCGCGGTGGCCGCGACCGGAATCGCGGTGGGCGAAGGTGTGCGTGCGGTTCCACCACCAGGTCACGGTGGCGGCGCTGAGGAAGGAAACGACACGCGCGGTGTAGACGTTCCATCCCGCCAGGCCAACGAGCGATTGCGCGATGCCGGCGTCGACGGCCAGCCCGAGGATGCCGCCGACCGCGAACAGCGCGACCTCGCGGCGCAGCCGTGTCACGGAAAAAGAATCCGCATCTGCTCTTCGTCGGGACGGAGGATCACGCCACGCTCGGTCACGATCGCGTCGATCAAGTCCGCCGGTGTCACGTCGAAGACGGGATTCCAGGCGTCCGCGCCGTCGATCACCGTGCGCGTACCCGATACCGACAACAATTCCGCGGCGTCGCGCAATTCGATCTCGATGTCGGCACCCGTCGCGGTCGCCATGTCCACCGTGGTGGACGGCGCGACGACCATGAACTTCACGCCATGGTGCCGCGCGGCGATGGCGAGCTGGTAGGTACCGATCTTGTTCGCGGTGTCGCCGTTGGCGGCGATGCGGTCGGCGCCGACGATCACCCACTTCACCTTGCCGTCCTTCATCAGGTGCGAGGCCGCCGAGTCGGCGATGAGCTTCGCCGGAATGCCGTCGCGCACCAGTTCCCACATCGTGAGCCGCGCGCCCTGCTGCCAGGGGCGCGTTTCCCCGGCATATACCTGCTCGATGTGTCCCGAGGCGACGCCGGCGCGGATCACACCCAGCGCCGTGCCGTAGCCGGCCGTGGCGAGCGAGCCGGTATTGCAATGCGTGAGAACGTGCGAGCCCGTCTCGATCAAGGCGGCGCCCAACTGCCCCATGTGCTGGTTGGCGGCGAGGTCTTCCTCCTGGATCGCCTGCGCTTCGCGTTCGAGCGCGGCGGCATCGGCGCCTTCGAGGATGCGCAGGTTCATGCGATCCAGCGCCCACATCAGGTTCACCGCGGTGGGACGCGCCGCACGCAGCGTGGACATGGCCACGGGCAGGTCCACGCCGGCCTTCGCCGCGAGCACCACGCCCCAGGCCGCCGCGATGCCGATGGCCGGCGCACCGCGCACCGCGAGGTCGCGGATCGCACGCGTGACATCGTCGGAGGTGGTGCAATCGAACCAGGTCTCCTCGGCGGGGAGACGGCGCTGGTCGAGCAGGCGCAGGCGGTCGCCGTGCCACTGCACGGCACGGATGGAATCGTGGGAGGCGTGGGAGTTCATGCGGGGATTATCGCATGGGGTGTGACTGTGGGAGAGCTATCGCCGACAGGGTCGGCTCCACCAGGCACCCATCGCCGCTGAAGCGGCTCCCACACCAGAAGCAGCTCCCACACCCATTGTGGGAGCCGCTTCAGCGGCGACGCATTTCGACCGGGTGGGAAGCCGCTTCAGCGGCGATGCTCTCCGCCCGGGTGGGAAGCCGCTTCAGCGGCGATGCTCTTCCAGGTCGCCGTCACGCTGGTTCACGAAGATCAACACACCCAGCAACGCCATGTAAAACCGGAACGCCCCCTCCTGCCCGTTCCAGACCTTCGACTGCCACATGGCGAACCACTCGCCGCCGACGACCATGAAGCCGAAGAACCAGACGAGGAAGCCCAGCGCGCAGCCAGCGACAACCCAACGCTTGGCCGCATCGAACCGCACGCCACTCGCGCGCCGGGCACGCCAGAGCGTCACCGCGCCCAGCGACAACAGCACGCACGTCACGCCCTCGGCCGCGATGATCAGCCCATAGCCGACATGCCACAGGGCCGGAGTGGTGATGGCACGCCCCATCAGCGCGTTCCCCGGGAATGTGGTGTCCATCGACAACACATGCCGCACGAAGGCGAAATTCGAACCGTAGTCGACCAGGTTGTCGTAGGTCACCACGAAGGCGAAGGCAGCGAGCGCCAGGGTGAGCAGGATCTTCGCCAGCCGAACCGTCATCGATCGGCAAGCCATGCGTGGATCGCCGGCGGCACCTGTTTCTGCGCACGTCCGGAGACGTAGATGCCGATATGCCCACCCTGGAAAGCCAGCGCGGTGTAGTCGTCGCTACTCACGGCCTTGCCCAAGGGAGCCGACGCCGCGGGCGGAACCAGGTGATCCTGCTCCGCGTAGATGTTCAGCACCGGCTGGGTGATGTTCTTGAGGTCCACCCGGCGTGCGCCGATGCGTGCCTCGCCCTTGATCAGCAGGTTCTTCTGGAAGAAGTCGCGGGCGAACTCCCGGAACGCCTCGCCCGCCTGGTCGGGTGAATCGAAGATCCACTTCTCCATGCGCAGGAAGTTCTCCACTTCCTTCGGGTTGTCGAGGATGTCGACCAGGCCGATGTACTTCTGCTGGTTCAGGCGCAGCGGCTTCAACGTGAGATACGCGAAGTTCATGACGTCGGCAGGTACGTTGCCGGTGGCGTCGACGAACAGGTCGATGTCCACGTTGCGCGCCCAGTGCGAAAGCATGTTGTCGGGGGTGTGGAAATCCACCGGCGTCACCATGGTGACGAGGTTGCGCACCTTCTCCGGATGCAGCGCCGCGTAGCAGAGCGAGAACACGCCGCCCTGGCAGATGCCGAGCAGGTTCACGGCATCCAGGCCGTGGCGTTCACGCACCACGTCCATGCAACGGTCGAGGTAGCCGTCGATATAGTCTTCCAGCGTCAGCCAGCGGTCCGCACCATCGGGATAACCCCAATCGACCAGGTAGACGTCCTCGCCCTGTTCGAGCAGGTTGCGCACCATCGACCGGTCTTCCTGCAGGTCGATCATCCACGGCGTGTTGACCAGCGCATAGCAGATCAACAAGGGGACCTTCGCCGTAGGCGTTTTCTCGCCCTTGAAATGCCAGAGTGTCAGCTTGTCTTCGGTGTAGACCGCCTCGCGCGGCGTGATGCCGAGCTCAATCGGACCGACTCGCTTGAGTGTCTCCAGTCCGGCCTCGAGCTTGCGCCGGAACGCCTCGACTTCGGCGTGGGCCCGTTCCGGGTCGAACGGGAACGGAGGCATGTTCATCGTGCCCGGCCCTTGGTCGTCGCGGCGCGCTTGCCCGGCGTCGAGGTAGGCTTCGTCTTCGCCACGGCCTTCATGCCGCCGGCGCGATTCGCGGCCGCGGCCACCTTCTTCGCCGTCGCCGCGGGTTTCTTTTTCACGCGGTTCGGTCCGGCCGTCTTTACGTCCACCCCGGCGCCACGAAGTTTGACCACCTCGTCCTTCAGGGCGGCGACCTCGGCGGCCAGGCCCTGCAGATGACGCAGGTCGCGGCGAGCGGCCTGCAGGCGCTCGCCCAGGCTGTCCACTTCCTTGCGCGTGGGCATGCCCGCCTGCACGGCCATCCGCTCGACCTGCCGCTGCTGGAGCATCCGCAGGCGCATCTGCGCGTTCACCAGCGCGGCATAAACCTCGCGAAACTCCTCCGACAGTGCGGCCTCGGCATAGCTTTCCTCGGCGAGGTTCACCCAGCGGTCGTAGACCGAACGCATGGAGTCGGCGTCCGTGGGCGGCGCCTGTTCACGCAGCGCCGCGTTCGCCCGCTCGTGCACGCCTTGCAGCAGCGCCTGGTAACGCTGGTAGTGCCCGGCGTAGTCGATCCATGCGCGAAGAAGCGCCTGCTGCTCTTCCTGCTGTTCGCGGGTCAGGCCGAAGGCCGGCATCGACAGCGTATCGTTGGCGACCCGCGCCCACTCGTCGAAGTCGGGAGGCACGCCAGGCCCATGCCCGAACGGCGGCATGCCGCCGGAGAAGCCCGCACCAGGCGTTTCGCCACCGGCGATGGATCGCATCCAATCGCCGAACCCGCCAAGGCCGGCGAACAGCCGCCCCATGACATCGGTCACCGGCGAACTCTCCGCGGGAGCGGCCTTCGGATCGAGCTGTTTCGCCCAGGCCTCGACGCCCTGGCGGACGAAGGCCTGGTACTGTTCGATGAAATCGGTCGGTTTATCTGCCATGCGCGTATGGTACGCCGTCAGGGCGCGATCTCGAACGCCGCCTGCTGGCCGGCCTTCGAACTGCCGCCGACCCAGACGGTGTACCGTGCCGGTTCGACCACCTCCTCGCTTTTCGCGTTCCAGAACGACAGTTCCGGAAAGCCGAGCTGGAAGATCACGCGCCTCGACTCACCCGGCTTCAAGGCCACGCGCTGGAACCCCTGCAGGCTGCGAACCGGCTGCTCGACGCTCGCACCCAGGTTGCGTACGTAGAGTTGCACTACCTCGGTGCCGGCGCGGCGCCCGGTGTTCTTCACCGTGGCGGTCACGGTGACCAGGTCCTTCGCGCCTTTGCGGTTCGCTTCCGCCAGCGGCACGCGGTTACGGGACACCTGCACGTCCGAATAGCCGAATGTGGTGTAGGACAAGCCATGGCCGAAGGCATACAGCGCGTCGTTGGGCACGTCGATGTAGCGCGAGATGAACGCCGTGCCACGCGATGGCGGCTTCGAGAGATCCGCATCGCCCGGCGGGCGGCCGGTCGGGAACTGGTTGTAGTAGAGCGGCTCCTGGCCGACCGCGCGGGGGAAACTCATCGTCAGCTTGCCGCTGGGGGCGACGTCACCGAACAGCACGTCCGCCACCGCGTTGCCGGCTTCCGTGCCGGGAAACCACATGGCCATGATCGCGGGGACGTTGCGATCGGCCCAATCGAGCACCAGGGGACGGCCTGAGAACACCAGCAGCACCACCGGCTTACCGGTCGCGACGATCCGCTGGAGCAAGGCCTGCTGGTTGCCGGGAAGATCCAGGTGCGCGCGCGAACCGGCCTCGCCACTCATGCGCGACGATTCGCCCAGCGCCATCACCACCACATCGGCCTTGGCCGCCGCGTCCATGGCCTCGGCGAAGCCCGCTTCGGAATCCGTTTCGATGTCGGTGCCCTTCGCGTACAGCAGCTCCCCGCCTTGTTTTTTCATGCGCGCCGCCAGCCCGCCGCGCAGCGTGACCACGTCGGGGAAGTGTTGGGCGCCACCCCAGGCGCCCTGCATCTCGCTGGCCGCATCGGCGAGCGGGCCGATCAGTGCCAGCGTCTTCATGCGACGGTCGAGTGGCAGCACCGGCGCCGTGCCCTGTCCGCCATTTTTGAGCAGCACGAAGGATTCTTCGGCGGCGCGCCGCACGAGGGGACGATGCGCGTCGACGGCCTGCACCACCTCGGTGCCACGAGCATAGGGGTGCTCGAACAATCCCAGCGCGAATTTCACCCGCAGCACCCGCCGTACCGCTTCATCCACGGTCGCCATCGACAGCTTGCCTTCCTCCAGCAGCTTCGGAATCTGCGTATCGTAGAAGTGACTCATCATGTCCACCTCCACGCCAGCCTCCAGTGCTTTTCGTGTCGCCGTGGCGGCGTCCAGCGCGATGCCATGATGGGTCAACTCCATCACGGCGGTGAAGTCGCTCACCACGAAACCGTCGAAGCCCCACTCCTTGCGCAGGATGTCCGTCATCAGATATGGACTGGCGGTGGCGGGCACGCCATTGAGCGCGTTGAACGCGCTCATCATCGTCGCCGCGCCGGCTTCGACAGCCGCCCGGTACGGCGGCAGGTACACCTGGCGCAAACGGACGTCCGACATGTCCGTCGTGTTGTACTCGCGACCTGCCTCGGCCGCGCCATACGCCGCGAAATGCTTGACCGATGCCGCCACGCTTTCCGGGTCCGCGAGGCTCGTTCCCTGGTATCCACGAATGTAGGCGCGCGCCATGGCCGCGCCGAGATAGGCATCTTCTCCCGCGCCTTCGGTCGAACGCCCCCACCGCGCATCACGCGAGATGTCGACCATCGGCGAGTAGAACCACTTCACGCCGCCGGTCGTCGCCTCCACGGCGGCCATGTGCGAAAGCTCCTGCACCAGCGCCGGGTCCCACGTCGCGGAGAGGCCCAGCGGGACGGGATAGATGGTGCGGTATCCGTGGATGATGTCGGCACCGAACAGCAGGGGAATACCCAGGCGGCTACCAAGCGCCGCTTCCTGGAACGGCCGGGTCTTCGCGGCACCGACGACGTTGAGCATCGAACCCAACTCGCCCTTCCGCGCCAACGCCATCGCGTCGACCTGTGTAAGCGTCTCCGGATTGACGGCAACCGCATTGCCGTCGGCAGGCGTGGCCGCACCGCTCGCGCCGTACTGCACGAGTTGGCCGATCTTCTCGGCCAGGGTCATCCGCGCCAGCAGCGCGTCCACCTTCCGCTCGATCTCCGGCGAAACCAGCTGCGCGTTAGACGCGGGAACGACGGCGGCATCACCCGCCGACGTGGCGCACGCGGCACCGGCCAGGGCGAGCGACGCACCGAGCAAGAGCATGCGCGTGGACAGACGGGAACGGGGTCGGAAGCTCATGCATTCTCCGGGGAGGCGTCGCCAGCTGAGGACGACAGGATGACTCCGGAATGTAAACGTTTGCGGCAGCCTAGGTAAACCTTGCTGGATCGCCTTCGCATTGCTCTCACTCAAGTCGCCGTGCGGTCGGAGGGGAGCCGTGGGCTGTCGTTCTCGGAGCGATTCCGCAGGGAGGCGAAGGCAGGACGAGGACTTAGCGACGAGAATGGCAGCCCACGGCTCCCCCTTCCTCGACGCAAAGAACCAACACGATGGCGAAGCCGAGCCACCCGATACCACACAAAAAAACCCGGCATCTCGCGATGCCGGGTTTCTTGTTCAACGCGAAAGCCGGGGATCAGCCGGTGACGTTTTCGTCTTCGGTGACGGCCTTCATCGACAGGCGGATACGGCCCTGCTTGTCGACTTCCAGGACCTTGACCTTGACCAGGTCGCCTTCCTTGAGCTTGTCGGACACCTTCTCGACGCGCTCGCTGGAGATCTGCGACACGTGGACCAGACCATCCTTGCCCGGCATGATCGTGACGAACGCGCCGAAGTCCATCAGCTTGGCGACCTTGCCTTCGTAGATGCGGCCCGGCTCGACGTCGGACACGATCTGCTCGATGCGCTTGCGCGCGGCTTCGGCGGCTTCGCGGTTGACCGACGCGATCACGACATTGCCATCGTCGGTGATGTCGATGGTGGTGCCGGTCTCTTCGGTGATCGAACGGATGGTGGCGCCACCCTTGCCGATCACTTCGCGGATCTTGTCCGGGTGGATCTTGATCGTCAGCAGGCGCGGCGCGAACTCGCTCATTTCCGAACGGGCCGTGCTCATCACCTTGGCCATCTCACCGAGGATGTGCACGCGACCGCGCTTGGCCTGGGCCAGCGCCGTGCGCATGATCTCTTCGGTGATGCCTTCGATCTTGATGTCCATCTGCAGCGCGGACACGCCATCGGCGGTACCGGCCACCTTGAAGTCCATGTCGCCGAGGTGGTCTTCGTCACCCAGGATGTCGGAGAGCACGACAAAATCGTCGCCTTCCTTCACCAGGCCCATCGCGATACCGGCGACCGGCGACTTCAGCGGGACACCCGCGTCCATCATGGCCAGCGAGGAACCGCAGACCGAGGCCATCGACGAGGAACCGTTCGACTCGGTGATTTCCGAGACGACGCGAACGACGTACGGGAACTCTTCAATCGTCGGCTTGACGGCCTGCACGCCGCGCTTGGCGAGGCGGCCGTGGCCGATCTCGCGACGCTTCGGGCTGCCGACGCGACCGGTTTCGCCGACCGAGAACGGAGGGAAGTTGTAGTGGAAGAGGAACGTGTCCTTCCACTCGCCTTCCGGCGCGTCGATGATCTGCGAGTCGCGGGTGGTGCCGAGCGTGGCGACGACCAGGGCCTGCGTCTCGCCGCGGGTGAACAACGCCGAGCCGTGCGTGCGCGGCAGGACGCCGACGCGCACCGAGATCGGGCGGATGTCGTCGAGCTGGCGGCCGTCGATGCGGACCTTGGTGGACAGCACGCCGTCGCGCAGGGTGCGGTACTCGACCTCACCGAAGGCGGCGCCGATGTCGCCATCGGTCCAGCCGTTGGCTTCGGACTGGGCGGCGAGCGCGGCCTTCACCTCGGTCTTCAGCGCGCTGATGACGTCGCGGCGAGCCAGCTTGTCGCGGATCTGGAAGGCTTCGGCGAAACGGTTGCCGACAACGGCCTTGACCGCGTCGTACAGCGCCGTCTTGGCGGCCGGGGCTTCCCACTTGAACGACTTGGCGCCGGCTTCGGCGACGAAGGCGTTGATCGTGTCGATGGCGGCCTGCATCTGCTGGTGGCCGAAGACCACCGCGCCGAGCATGACGTCTTCGCTGAGCAGCTTGGCTTCCGATTCCACCATCAGCACGGCCTTGGCCGTACCGGCGACGACGAGGTCGAGGTCGGAGGTCTTCAGCTGGGCGGCCGTCGGGTTCAGGATGTACTGACCGTTGGCGTAACCGACGCGGGCAGCGCCGATCGGGCCCTTGAAGGGCACGCCGGCGAGCGTCATGGCGGCCGAGGCGCCGATCAGTGCCGGGATGTCACCGTCGACTTCCGGGTTCAGCGACACGACCTGTGCGATGACCTGGATCTCGTTGCGGAACTCTTCCGGGAACAGCGGACGGAGCGGACGATCGATGAGGCGCGAGGTCAGCGTCTCCTTCTCGGTCGGACGGCCTTCACGCTTGAAGAAGCCACCCGGGATGCGACCCGCGGAGTAGAACTTCTCCATGTAGTCGACCGTGAGGGGGAAGAAGTCCTGGCCCTCGCGTGCCTTGGGGGCCGCGACGACCGTCACCAGGACGACCGTGCCGCCCATGCTGACCATGACCGCACCGGAGGCCTGCCGGGCGATTTCGCCCGTCTCCAGTGTGACTTCGTGACTACCGTACTGGAATGACTTGGTTACTTTCGCCACTTCGATCTCTCCTCGTCCTGTTCCGGTGGTTTAGCGGCGCAGGCCGAGGCGTTCGATCAGGGTCTGGTAGCGAGCGAGGTCATTCCCCTTGAGGTACTGCAGGAGCTTCTTGCGACGGTTGACCATGCTGATCAGGCCGCGACGCGAGTGGTGGTCCTGCTTGTGCGCCTGGAAGTGATCCTGCAGCGCGGTGATGTTCGCGGACAGCAGCGCGACCTGGACTTCGGTCGAGCCGGTGTCGTTTTCCTTGCGACCGTAGTCCTTGATGATCTGGCTGGTCTGTTCGACGGTGAGCGACATGTGTATCGATTCCTTAAAAGCGGGTGCGAGACTTGCGCAACCTCAACGACTACCGATGAAGTTGCGCAAGCCTCGCTTTTGATGAAAGCCGTTAAACGAGCACGTAATTGTAACGTCCTGCGCGTAGTGGCAACAAGCCCGGTCAGACGGGCGGCAGGTTGAATCCCCTGAGGACGCGAAGGATACCGTCTTCACCGACCTCTCCCAAGGCCATCAGGCGCCCGTCGGCACCCCGGACCCCGCACCGGCCCGGGACCGCGCCCTGCCCCAGCGGCACGGGCTGGCCGAATCCCAGCACCCGGGTCTGGTCCGGATCGAGATCCACCCGGGGGATATGGGCCAGGCCCGCTTCCACGGGCAGGAGGCAGGCCTCGAGCTGGTCCGGACCCGTCTCGGCGGCCTCGTGCAACTGCTCGAGCGTGACCATGGCGGGCGCCATGAAGGGTTCGACCCAGAGCCGGCGCAGGCCGGTCAGGTGGGCACCGCACCCCAGGTTCGCGCCGAAGTCGACCGCCAGGCTGCGCACGTAGGTGCCCGAGCCACACTCGACGAACAGGCGCACGGTGTCGCCCTCGCGGTCCAGCACCTCCAGTCGGTAGACATCGACTTCACGGGCGGGCACGTCCACGGCCTCGCCGCGGCGGGCACGGACATACAGCGGCACGCCATCCTGCTTGATCGCCGAATAGGCGGGCGGGACCTGGACGATGTGGCCGCGCAGAGGCGCCAGGGCGGCCTCGATGGTGGCGTCGTCCAGTGACGGGACCGGACGCGTCTCGACCATCTCGCCTTCCAGGTCGGCCGTGGTGGTGGTGACGCCCAGGCGCACCTCGGCTTCATAGGCCTTGCGTGAACCCAGCAGCCAGCCGGCGATCTTGGTGGCCTCGCCGAAGCAGAGCGGCAACAACCCCGTCGCCAGCGGATCGAGGCTGCCCGTATGTCCGCCCTTGGCCGCGCCCACGAGCCGTCGTGCCGTCTGCAAGGCCTGGTTGGAACTCAGGCCCAGCGGCTTGTCGAGCAGGAGGATGCCGTGGATGTCGCGGAAGGTTCGGCGGTTCATGGGTATCGGAAACAGGGGGCGGTGCCCAGGTGGAGCCGACCTTGTCGGCGATGCTCTTGTGGGAGCCGGCTATGCCGGCGATCCCGTGGCAGCGGGCAATCTTGTCGCGAGCACCCTATCGCCGCTGAAGCGGCTCCCACAGGAGCCCATGGCTCCGGTCTCTTAAGACCACTTCAGGTCTCTTAAGACCACTCAGCTTTCGTCCGACGATTCGGGTTCGGCCGGGGGAACCGGGTTCTCGCGCAACAGGCGCTCGATCCGCTCGCCGGTGTCCACGGATTCGTCGTACTTGAACTTCAACTCGGGCACGCGGCGAAGGCGCATGGAACGCGACAGCGCGCGGCGGAATTCCGGGGCCAGTTCCTTCAATGCCTTGACCGCGACGACCGACTGCTCGGGCATCAGCGCGGTGACCCACACCGTGGCCCAATCCAGGTCCCTGGTCACTTCCACGTCGGACACGCTGACCGACGGCAACGCGTGATCGCGTACCGCGGCATGCACCAGGAGGCCGATCTCGCGCCGGAGTTCGGCGGAGACGCGGTCGGTGCGCTTGAAATCACGGGACGGCATATCCGCCTCCAGTTTTTAGGGGTGCAATAACGAATAAAGCCTCCCCGGCGCATGCCGGGGAGGCGCATTGCCCGCGGTTACAGCGTGCGGGCGACTTCGATGCGCTCGAAGCACTCGATCTGGTCGCCGACCTTCACGTCGTTGTACTGCTTCACGGCGATACCGCATTCCATGCCGTTGCGAACCTCGTCCACCAGTTCCTTGAAGCGGCGGAGCGACTCCAGCTCGCCCTGGAACACGACGACGTTGTCGCGCAGCACGCGGATCGGCTTGGACCGCTTGACGAAGCCCTCGGTGACCATGCAACCCGCCACCGCGCCGAACTTCGACGAACGGAACACGTCGCGGACCTGCGCGATACCGATGATCTCTTCGCGGATTTCCACGCCGAGAAGACCCGATGCCGCCTGCTTCACCTGGTCGATGACGTCGTAGATGATCGAGAAGTAACGGACATCGAGGCCGTTGGTGTCGATCACCTTGCGTGCCGACGCGTCGGCACGGACGTTGAAGCCGATGATCAGCGCCTTGGAGGCCGCCGCCAGCGTGGCTTCCGACTCGGTGATGCCGCCCACGCCGGACGAGATCACGTTCACCTTCACCAGGTCGTTGCCGATCTGGGTGAGCGAATCGCGCAGCGCTTCGACCGAACCCTGCACATCGGCCTTGACCAGGATGTTGAGGGTCTGCTGGCCTTCGCCCTGGCCCATCTGGGCCATGATGTCTTCGAGACGGTTCGACTTCGAAACGAGGCGGTTCTCGCGACGCTTCTGCTGACGCTCGGCGGCCACCTGGCGGGCGAGGCGCTCGTCCTCGACCGCGACGAAGTCGTCACCCGACTCCGGCACGCCGGACAAGCCCAGCACCTGCACGGGAATCGACGGGCCGGCCTCGTTCACCTGCTTGCCGGTCTCGTCCACGAGCGCACGCATGCGGCCGTATTCGATACCGCAGACGACGAAATCGCCCTTCTTCAGCGTGCCCTGCTGGACCAGCACCGTCGCCACCGGACCGCGGCCACGGTCGAGGCTGGATTCGATCACGACACCCGAGGCACGGCCATCGGCCACCGCCTTGAGTTCCATGATCTCCGCCTGGATCGAGATCGCGTCGAGCAGCGCTTCGACACCGTCGCCGGTCTTCGCCGAAAGCGGCACGAACGGCGTGTCGCCGCCCCACTCTTCCGGGATGACTTCGAGGTTCGCGAGGCCTTGCTTCACGTTGTCCGGATTGGCGTCGGACTTGTCCATCTTGTTGACCGCGACGATCAACGGCACCTTGGCGGCGCGCGCGTGACGTACGGCTTCCTGCGTCTGCGGCATGACGCCGTCGTCCGCGGCGACCACGAGCACCACGATATCCGTGGACTGCGCACCGCGTGCGCGCATCGAGGTGAACGCGGCATGGCCCGGGGTGTCGAGGAAGGTGATCACGCCGCGGCTGGTTTCGACATGGTACGCGCCGATGTGCTGCGTGATGCCACCAGCTTCGCCCGAGGCGACCTTGGTTCGGCGGATGTAATCCAGCAGCGAGGTCTTGCCATGGTCGACGTGACCCATGATCGTGACCACCGGCGGACGCGTGACCTTCTCGCCCTCGAGCTCGACGCTCTGGGTGTGCGAGGCCAGCGCGGCTTCCGCGTCGTTCTCGGTCGCGCGGACCGGGTTGTGGCCCAGTTCCTCGACGACGAGCGCCGCGGTGTCGTGATCGATCGTCTGGTTGATGGTCGCCATGACGCCCATCTTGAACAGCGCCTTGACGACCTCGGCGCCCTTCACGGCCATCTTCTGCGCCAGTTCGGCGACGAGGTTGTTATCGCCGATCACCACGTCACGAACCACGGCGACGGTCGGCCGCGTGAAGCCGTGCGGACCGCCCGACGAAGCGCCGCCACGCGGTGCCTCGGCACGGCCCTTGGCCTTGCCGCCACGGCGGTTGCCACTGGAACGGCGCGCGCGATCGGCGTCGGAGAGGTGCAGTTCGCCGGCGGCAAAACGCTTGCCACCCGCCTCGCGATCGCGGCCACCGCCGCCACCACCGCCGCCCTGCTTCGGACGCGCGTTGCCGCGCGAATCGTTGGCGGCAGCGACCGCGCCCGGTGCCGGGCGGGAAGCGGGCGCGGACGCCGCGGGACGCGCGGCGGCCGGAGCCGGTGCGGGTGCCGGGGCCGGCGCGGGTGCCGGCGGCGGAACCGGAGCGGGTGCCGGCTTGGCGATCACGCGCTCGCGCTTACGCGGCTCGTGGATGCGCGGCAGGATCATGCCGAGCGAGCGCGTATCGAGCTTGCCGGTCTGGTGGGTCACGCCATCGTCGTTGCCGGACGCGGCGACTGCCGGTGCCGGCGTGGATGCCTCGACCGCCGCCGGAGCGTCCGCGGGGGCCTGCGCCTGCTCGGCGCGTGCACGTTCCGCCGCGGCCTGTTCGGCCTCGGCATGGCGACGCGCTTCCGCGGCGGCCTCTTCCTGGCGACGCGCTTCGGCCTCGGCTTCGCGACGGGCCGCCTCGGCCTGTTCACGGCGCTCGGCTTCCTCGCGGCGGGCCGATTCCTCGTGCTCGCGCTGGGCGTGCGACTCGGCCAGCTTGCGCGCGGCTTCCTCGCGCTCCGGCTCGTGCGCGGCATCTTCCGCGATCGCGCTGCGCTTGACGTACGTGCGCTTGGTGCGGACCTCGACGTTGACCGTCTTGGCGGCACCAGCGCCACGGCCCGTGCCGGAGTTCACTTTCAGCTCGCCAACGGTGCGGCGCTTGAGCGTGATCTGGCGCGGCGCCGACTCGTCCGCTTCAGGAGCGGCGTCGTTCTTGCCATGCGTGCGACGCAGGAAGCCAAGCAGCTTGAACTTTTCAGTGCTGCTGATGACTTGCTCCGCATCGGAGAATTTCATTCCGGCTTCGCCAAGCTGCCCAAGCAGCTTGTCGACCGGCAAACCCAGTTGCTGGGCGAGTTGTTTGATAGTGACGTCCGACATCGTTATTTATTCTCCGCCGTTCCCGCGCGTAACCCTACGTGCCGACGATGACCCGTACGGCTGCCTCCATCCATGGCGGGAGACCTCATGGCCTCCCTCGAGGCGCCCGTCCAGGACGCTTCCGGTCTCGCGCTCAGCCACCTTTCTCCAGGCGGGCGATCATCGGTGCGCGCGCAGCCATGATCAGCTGCGATGCGCGCTCCTCGGTCATGCCTTCGATATCGATGAGCTCGTCGACGGCGAGGTCGCCCAGGTCGTCGAGCGTCTTCACACCACGATCCGCCAGCGCGAAGGCGGTCGCTTCGTCCATGCCGTCCATTCCGAGCAGTTCCTCGGACGGAGCGTTTTCCTCCACGCCTTCCTCGGCGGCGAGCGCCTCGGTCAGCAGGGCGTCGCGAGCACGGGCGCGAAGTTCCTCGACGATGTCCTCGTCGAAACCTTCGACCGCCAGCAACTCGGCACTCGGCACGTACGCGATTTCTTCCACGGACGAGAAGCCTTCCTGCACAAGGATGCTGGCGATTTCCTCGTCCACTTCCAACTTGTCCTGGAACAGCGCCAGGGCGGCGGCCTGCTCGGCCTCGCTCTTGGCGGTGACTTGGTCCTGCGTCATCACGTTGAGCTGCCAGCCGGTGAGCTTGCTGGCGAGGCGCACGTTCTGGCCACCGCGGCCGATCGCCTGGGACAGCTTGTCCTCGGCCACCGCGATGTCCATCGAGTGCTTCTCTTCATCCATGATGATCGACTGCACTTCGGCCGGCGCCATCGCGTTGATGACGTACTGGGCCTGGTTCTCGTGCCACAGGATGATGTCGACGCGCTCGCCATTGAGTTCGTTCGACACGGCCTGCACGCGCGAACCACGCATGCCGATGCACGCACCGATGGGATCGGTACGGCTGTCGTGCGCCACCACGGCGATCTTGGCGCGATCGCCCGGATCGCGGGCGCAGCCCTTGATTTCCACCAGCCCCTGGCCGACTTCCGGCACTTCGAGCTTGAACAGTTCGATCATGAATTCCGGCGCGCTGCGCGAAACGAACAGCTGCGGACCGCGGATTTCCGACTTCACTTCATAGAGGTAACCACGCACGCGGTCGCCCACGCGGGCCGACTCACGGGGAATGGTCTTGTCGCGCGGGATGAACGCCTCGGCGTTGCTGCCCAGGTCGAGGTAGACGTTGCCGCGCTCGACGCGCTTGACGATACCCGTGACCAGCTCGCCCACGCGGTCGGCGAAGGCGTCGACCACCTGCTGCCGCTCGGCTTCGCGGACGCGCTGCACGATCACCTGCTTGGCCGCCTGGGCCGCGATGCGGCCGAACTCGGCGTTCTCGATCTGGTGCTCGATCCAGCCACCGACCTCGGCCACTTCGTCTTCGCCCGCCTCGTCCTGCGCGTCCATCAGGCGGATCTGGAAGGACGGGTCCTCCATCTCGCCGTCGTCCGCGATGATCTCCCAGCGACGGAAGGTCTCGTAGTCGCCCGTGTTGCGATCGATCTCGACGCGGATGTCGGGATCCTCATCGGGGTAGCGCTTCTTGGCAGCCGAGGCCAGCGCCGCTTCCATGGCTTCGAAAATGACTTCGCGCGGTACGCCCTTTTCGTTGGCGACCGCGTCAACTACCAGCAAAAGTTCTTTGCTCATTGCCGCTACTCCCGTAAGGATGCCCCGCGGCACCCCGTCGTTTCGTTATTTGGGTTTCTTTCCGCCCGGCGTGGGCTTCGGCTGCGGCGCATAGCCGAGGGCCACCCAGTCGGGAACCACGCGGGCGCTTTCGACGTCCGCATGCTCGAATTCGAATCTGCCGGCCTCGCCCTCGACCACAATCTGCTCGCCGTTTACTTCAACGACGTTGCCCTTGAGTCGCCGACGCCCCTCGATCGGGGCCTTCAGCAGCACCTTGACCTCCTGGCCGGCCACGCGGGCGAACTGCCCGGCCGTGAACAGGGGGCGGTCGATGCCAGGGGAGGAGACCTCCAGTACATAGTTGCCGGGGATCGGATCTTCAACGTCCAGGAAGGCCGAGAACTCGCGGCTCGCGGCCTCGCAGTCCTCCACGGTGACCTCGCGCTCGCCACCGGGCACGTCGAGATAGACGCGCAGGGTGCTCTGCCCGCCGGACGGGATGAATTCGATGCCGAGGACCTCTAGACCGAGATCGGCCACGATGTCCGAGAATCGCTGTGAAAGTGCGTTGGTATCCACGTTACCTGCGGTTTTTGCGGTTTTTCCGGTCGCCAGAAACAAAAAAAGGGCGCGAACGGCCCATTCCTTTCGTCGCCGATGTATCCCGACACTCTCCTCCAGCGCCCTCCGCGATGCCCTGACGGCGCTCACAGTGTGTCGCAGGGAGCCTCCTTGCGCCCAACAAAAAAGCCTCACGAGGAGGCTTTCTTGTAAAAAGAAAGTTCCTTGAAGCGTCGCTCGACGAAAGGCCGAAACCGCCGTCAACGCCACTTAAGATTCACGAATTCTATCGCATTTTTGTCCGTTCATGCAAGTTGGCCTACCCCTCTTCCGGGGATACTTTCACGATGACGGATGAACCGCCCTACCCCCGATTCGCCTCCCGAGGCCGCGCCTACGTCTATGTGGTCCCGTGCCGAGACGAGGACCTGCTCAAGCTGGGCTTCTCGCGCGATCCCTTCACCCGGTTCAGCACCCTGCACCGGCGCTTCTTCGAGTTCTTCGACCTCGACCGGGGCCTGCTGGTGGATACCGAGCGTGTCGCAGCCGCGCGGCGGATCGAGCGCAGCCTGATCGATGCCTTCACGGACTATCACGCCATGGCCCCGCTGGTGGTGCCGGCCACGGCGGGCGGACATACGGAGTGGTATCGGGGAGCCCACCCCGAGGTGGCCGGCCTGCTACGGCGCATCGCGACGGAGGAAGGCCTGGCGTTGCAGGAAGGCCTGCGGCCCTGGCTTCGCGCCCATCTCATGACCCGCGCGGACCTGCTCCACGACTGGTCGCTGCGCATCGTCGATATGCTCGACTGGGCCCGTCACAATGCCCCGGGCGATCCGGGTGCGGTACGCCTCCGCCAAGCCTTGCTGGATACCTGGGCCATGTTCGAGGCGGCCGGGATCGACATGCGCTCGCTGGTCCCGGCGTCCGTGAACCACTGGTACGACCACGGCGAGCACCGGCGCCTCTTCGGGGACGACAGCGGCTGACGCCTTCTGGGCCTAGAATGGCCGCGGGGTGAACGGGGGATCGGGGATGGACGACGTATCGGGGCTGGACGTCCACACACTGGGCGTCATCGGCTTGGCGGTGGGGGTGACCATCGCATTGAGTTTCACCCTGCTCAGCCTGGTGCTGCGCGGGATGCTCGCGCTACATATCTGGGCAGCGGCTTTCTGGATGCTCACCGCGGCGGGCCTTGCCGAGGGCTACGACGAGAAGTCGACCTTCCTGTCCGCCATCGTCGGCAGTGTCCTGATCGCCCTTGCCAACGGTGCGATGGTGCTTGGCATAGCCATTCATATCGGGCAGCCGCTGCGCTGGCGCTGGCCGGCACTGGTCATCCTCCTCTTCCTGGCTGTCCAGGTCGGCTTCCTCCTGGCACCCCCGCCACAGGCGGTGGAGGCGGCTGTGTTCGGTGCCAAGAGCATCGTATGGGATGCATGGATGGTCTGGCTGCTGCTCTTCCGCGCGCCGCGGGAATTGCGTACCAGCGCGGCGTTCACCGCGATGATCTTCATCATCGATTCGCTCTTCTACCTGGCACGCGGTGCGGTTTCATTGCACCCGGACATGGATTCCCACGCCCTCCTCGCGACCGTGCTGACCACCTCGAACTACCTCTTCGGCATCCTCTGCACCTTCCTGCTCAGCACCGGGTTCACCTTGATGCTGGCCCAGCGTCTGGTCCACGACCTGCGCCGCGCCGCGGAGGTCGATGGACTGACCGGGCTGCTGAATCGCTCCGCCCTGCTCAAGGAATCCAGCCGGCAACTGGAATCGGCCCGGGGCTATCCGAATGCCGCACTGCTTTTCGACCTGGACAACTTCAAGGCCATCAACGACCACTGGGGCCACGCCGGCGGCGACGCGGTGCTGAAGCATTTCGCCGAGATCATCCGCTCGGGTGGGCTGCCCGCGCATGCGCTTTTCTCGCGCTACGGCGGCGAGGAGTTCCTGCTGCTGGTTCCCGGCATGGATCCCGGTGACGCCGCCGGCCTCGCCGAAACGCTACGGCTGCGCGTGGCCGATGCCCCCGCGCCATACTTCGATGCAAGCATCGCCTTCACCACCAGCGTGGGCGTGTGCGCCTCCAGCGACACGCGCGTGCACCAGTTGATCCAGGCGGCGGACGAAGCGCTTTACCGGGCGAAGAACGCCGGCCGCAACCGCGTCGAGATGGCGTGACCGCAGCGGCGGTCAGGATGGTCCGAGGGGAACCGACAGCAAACTGCGCCATGCACGCGCGGCACGCTCCATGACGTGGACGTGGTGGCACGTGCATGGAATCGGCCCGCTCGCATGCAAACGGTCTTCCAAGGTCGTCACGATGACGGCACGGTCGCCGCGAACATTCCTGGCCACCGACAGATGCGGCACATAGTCGGGAAACGCCCTGCCGTCGCGCGGCCGCTCGGGAAATGCGGTCTCCAGGGCCGCGGCAAGCGCCACGATGGCATCGCCGGGCGATGGTTTCAGCCAGACGGTGGAGGGAAACGCCTGCACCGAGTCCAGGCGGAACGAGGGCGGAGCATGGGCTCGCGCCACCTCGTGCAACCGTTCGATCGCCACTTCATCGATGGCCTCGCTATCGACAAACGGATAGACGAGCGTGATGTGCGCGCAGGTCGCCAACCAGGGGTTCGGCCTCAGGGACCATCAGCGCAAGCAAGGTGCGGCTCATGGATGCATTTTATACCTCGGCCTCGCGCATCCGGCTTGGCGGCAGGTCGTTCACGCGCGCCCATGCGCGACGCAACTGACGGGACGAGCCGAAACCGGAACGCTCCGCCACGGTCTCGACATCCAGGCGCGACCCCGTGAGCAACTCGCGGGCAAGGGCGACCCGCATGCGGTTCACGTAGTCGGTGACGCTCATGCCCGTGTGTTCGTTGAAAAGACGCGAGAGGTTTCGCGGACTCGACGCCGCCACGCGCGCCAGCGAGCCGACCGACCAGTCACGTGCCGGATCGGCCGCCACCGCGTCCTGCGCGCGATGGACCGCGGCATGCATATGATTGCGTCCCTCCAACCACGGCGACAGCTGGGGATCGCCACCCGCCCTGCGCAGATAGACCACCAGGAAACGGGCGACGGCGAGCGCCACCGGCGGCCCCACGAGAGTGGCCACCAGATGCAACATGAGGTCGACCCCCGCTGTGATCCCCGCGCTGGTGAGACGCTCGCCATCCTCTACATACAGACGGTTCTCCCGCACCCGTGCGGCCGGCGCGGCCCGCGTCAGTTGCGCGGTGCAGCCGTGATGCGTCGTGCACTCGTAGCCGTCGAGCAAGCCCGCGCGGGCGACCAGCAAGGCGCCGGAACAGATCGAGATCACGCGCATGCCCGGTCGCACCACCTTGCGCAGCCAGGCGACGATCGCGACCTCACCCGCATCGTCCTCGGCCGCCGTCGTCCGGGCCATACCCAGCGGAACATCGGCCGCCCCAGGAACCAGGATGATGGCTCCTTCCGGAATGCGAGCGGGCAAGGGCAAGATTCCCGCGACGTCCAGGCCGACCGAACTGCCGACCTTTCGCATCGGGCCGAGGTAGACGACATCGAAGCGAACGAGCGCCTGTTCCACATTCGCCCTGCGCAACACTTCGATCGGTCCCGCGACATCGAGCAACAGCACTCGTGGCGGGACCACCACGTAAACCGGTATCGATCGCGGCGAAGCCTTCGGCATCAGGACATCACACGCGGCGGCCCCGCCAACGCCTCGTCCACCGTGGCGATCCGGGCGAACCGATCGGCAAGCACCAGTTCCGTACGAGCCCGGATCTCCGCCGCGCTCCACTCGCGACCCTCCACGTCGACCATCGGAAACGTGAGCGTCGCTTCACCCACGTAGTCGACGTCGTAACCGAGGTCGGAAGCATGACGGGTAGTGGTCTCGCAGCATTGTTCGGTGCGCACGCCGGAAACGATCACTCGCCGGATACCGTGCATCGTCAGCCACACATCGAGGCCCGAACCCACCAACGCGCTGTGGCGGCGCTTGCGGAACGTGGCGTCGGCCTGGACACGAAGCGGCGCCAGGGTGGTCACGAAACCCGACGCTTCGGAAAACACCCCGCTCTCTTCCACATGGAAAATCTGCACGACGGGAATCCCATTTCGCTTCGCCCCATCGACGAGGGCCTGTTGCCTCTCAATATAATCAGCTACATCCTCATCGCGCCAGTACGGGCGCTGTCGAAAGGACTCCTGCGCGTCGATGACGATCAAGGCGGCGTCGGTAACGGACATGGCGGCATTCCTTCGGGAAGAGAACGCCAGTTTCCGCTCCGCCGAACCAGCCCGACAGGCCAAGCGCGGACACGCACCGGACAATTCACGCCATACCAGGTAACCGGGTGGGAAGCGGCGAAGAAAACCCTCCACAAAAAAGCGCCCGCTCTTTCGAGCGGGCGCCTGCTTCACAGCGTCGACTACACGTCGATCAGTTCGTCCACGTCGCCTTCAACGTCACGCCCGAGAACGCGGCGTAGCCGTTGAGCATCACGTAGTAGGTGCCGGTTTGCGGCGAGGCGAACGAGCAGCTTTCCGTGTTGCCCGTGACGTACGGGCGGCAGTTGTAGCTCGACGTGGTGGGTGCCGAGCCGAACTTCACGTACAGGTCGGCGTCGCCCGTGCCGCCCGAGATCGCGATCTTCAGGTTGGTCGCGCCCGAGGGAATCGCCACGGTGAAGTTGAGCTTGCCGTTCTGCGCCGCCGCCAGGCCCGTCACCGCCACGCCGTTCTGCAACACGTTGGTGGGCGGCGGAGTCGTCCCGCCACCGCTCACCCAATTGGCCTGGGCGTAGGTGTTCAGCTTGCCGATGTCGAAGCTGCCGAAGCCGGTCGCCTCGTCGAAGCCGGTGGCCGCGGTATAACCATGGCTCTGGTAGCCGTTGTTACCGGAAGTCACGTCGTGCAACAACGAGGTCTGCGTCGGGAAGGCCTGGTAGAACTTCGAGGCCGGGAAGCCGATGGCGTTGTTCGCCACCGATTCGATGCGCGCGAACGCACCGACGAACAACGGCGAGGCAAGGCTGGTGCCGCCCACCTGCTCCGTCGACCCGTTCACGACGATCAACGCACCGGAGGACGACGCCGCGTCGAACGATATGTCGGGACCGACACGCTTGGTCGAGCTGGTGACCGAGGACTGCCACGACGGCGCCGTCTCGAACAGGCTGGTGCCACCACCGGTCGCCCACAGGCGCTGGTTGTTGTCGCCCTGGCTCGGCGCGATGGCGGACAGGCCTTCGTTCCACACCGTTTCGCCGCTCCACGTCGTGCCGCTGGTGGACAGCTGCGTGCCGCCCACCTGGATCACATAGGGCGAACTGGCCGGCTCGCTCACCGAGTAATGGGTGAGGTCGATCTTCACGGTGCCCGCGGAATTGGCCACGTAACCCGGGGAACCCGACACGGGGTCGGACGACCACTGGTATACGCCCGCATCGCCGGCCGCCACCGAGAACGTCTGCCCCTGTGCCACGGCCTGCTGGAAGATGGCATCGTCGGCGGCCTGCGTACCCGATTGCTCCGCGGCCGTTTCGTCTTCGCCGAGCGAGACGTTGATCAGCTTCGCGATGTTGTCGGTCACGGCACGGTTGAACGTCGCCGTGATGCCCGCGTTCGTGATGCCGCTGGAACTCGAGTCACCGTTGGCCGAGGTATAGAAGATCAACTGTTTCACGCCACCGGCGATGCCGACGATGTCCTGGCTGTCGAGCGACCATTCGCCGTTCGAATCGGGATCGTTGGCGAACGTGCCGCTGCCGACCTTGGTGATGGTGGAGTTCACCGTGGCGAGGCCAGCACTGGACGTGAAGCTGTTGAGATCGGCGACCGTCTGCGTGATCGAACCCCAGGTGATGATGCCCACGGCGGTGTTGGTCGCCGCCGGCACGCTGGAACCGCCGTAGATGGCGGCGAAGTCCTGCGGGTTGTGGGAAGTGACGGCCGCGGTGGCCAGCGTGCTGGTTGCCGGTCCGGGCACCGTCACGTTCTCGGGCTTGTACACGTGGTGCAGCGTGTGTTTGACCGACACGTTCTGCAAGCCCAGCACGGCATCGACCGAATCGCCGAGCGCGGCGGGAACCAGCGCGGGTGTGTCGTTGGCGAAGAACTCACGTCCTTTCGCGTTGAAGCGCTTGATCGACGTATGGAAGCCATTGGCCGCCGTACCCGCGGTGCCGTCGGCGGAGACCAGCAGGTTGTTGGGGGCGACATCGATGTTGGTGAAGCCGGCCTGCCGCAGGTGCGCGACGACCGCGTCGACCTGCGCCTGGGTCGGCGCGAAACGCGCCTTGAACTGATCCGGCGTGAGGAACTTGCCATACAGCGGGTTGCCCGGCGTGGTGACGCCGGCCAGGAAAGTCTGCAGCTGATCGGGATTACGCAACTTGAGGCTGACCGTGACGTGCAACGGCTGGTCGGCCGCCATCGCCGTCACCGCCGCGCCATCGATATGCGGAGACCCCGTCATGTTGAGTGAGTAACCGGTGGCCGCCGTCGATGACGCCGCCGCCGGCAGCATCGCCGCCCTCGTATGCGTGGATACCCACGCGTCCTCCGCATGCGCGGAAAGGGACGACATCGCCAGCGCGATCGCCATCGTCAGTACCGTCTTGCGCGTGATCCCTGAAGCAAATGCATCGATCTTCATGATTGATCCTTCCATTAGCCCGTAGATTGCTTCCGCCATGGCGGAAGCCCTGACACTGCTGGCGTTATGGCTAAGCGGCACCTTCCCCGCCGGTCCGACGGACCCCTGCTGCGTGCATCGCAGGAAATCGCGAATTCCCCCACCGTCCCGCCCGTTACTCCCCCTGCGGGGTCGAGCAATGGGGTGAAGGAGCTTTCGTCAGGCTTTCCACGCGCCCCGGCAGGCGTCACGGACAGGCCTGTCCGTGACGTGACCCACAGAATGGGATGAGAAACGAGGCCACGACACGTCGGGTGCATGCGCGACGACCTGCCCGTCCTAGCGGCGGCTGTTCGTAATTTGCTGCGGAAAAAATCGTCAGGCCGCCGGCTCGACGGACTTGCCATGGCCGGCGGAGGTGTAGCGCCCGATCCACAAGCGGGCGACCAGCTCACGCCCCTCGGTCACGTCGAGGTACTGGATCGGCGCCTGGTGATCCAGGTCCGGCGTGGGGGTGCGCAACCACATGCCGAGTTGCCGGGCGATGTGGACTTCCTGCACGGCCTGGCCACCCGCGGCCAGCGCCACGAAGGTATCGCCCAGGAGTTTCGCCGTCGCCACGATGGCTTCGGAGTCGTGAGGATCAAGGCGCTCGCCCCCGGCCATCCGCCTTGCCATCGCCCGTCGATCCAGGCCGAGGTACAGCACGAGATGCTCGTCCGCGATACGCATGGCCCTGGCCAGGCGGCTCACCCACACCGGTGCGATACCGCGGCGTACCCGGTCGATCCGCTCCATGGGCGCCGCACACGCCACGTCGAGGCAAAAAGCCTTCACCAGCTCGTTGCCTTCCCTGGTACCCATCATCGCCTTCTCCGTTGAACCCACGAGGCACACGGTGGCACACCGCGTGAGGGGACTCGTGAGAATTGCGGACGACCGAACGAACCTTGCTCAAGGCCCCCATCGGGAATGTGACCCCGTCCCTTGCCGCGGGAACGACGTGCTGTGTAACGTCGGGCGATTCCCAAGATGGAGGCCCTCCGTGAAGCGTCTGAGCCTGTTCCTCTCGACCTGCCTCGTCGCTTCGGCGGCCCTGTCCTCCTCCGCCCTGGCCGCCACGCCGCCGCATTTCGCCATCGAAGGCGACCACTTCCTGCTCGATGGCAAGCCCTACGTCATCCGCTCCGGCGAGATGCATTACCCGCGCATTCCCCACACCGAATGGCGCGACCGCCTGCGCAAGGCGCGGGCGATGGGTCTGAACACCATCACCACCTATGCGTTCTGGAACGCCAGCGAGCCGGAGCCGGGCAAGTTCAATTTCAGCGGCGACAACGACATCGCGGCCTTCGTGCGTACCGCGCAGGAAGAAGGGCTCAACGTGATCGTGCGCCCCGGTCCCTTCGTATGTGCGGAATGGGAGTTCGGTGGATTCCCCGCCTGGTTGCTGCGAACACCGGGGCTGCGTGTCCGCTCCCTGGACCCGCGCTTCCTGCAGGCGAGCGCGGCATGGTTCAAGCGCCTTGGGAAGGAACTCGCGCCGCTGATGAGCACCCATGGCGGCCCTATCCTCATGATGCAGGTGGAGAACGAATACGGTTACGTCGGTAACGATCGCGACTACATGGAAGCGATCCGCCGGCAGATGATCGATGCCGGTTTCGACCTGCCGCTATTCATGTCGAATGGTCCGGGCCCCACCTGGATGGCGCGGGGAACGTTGCCCGGCATGCTATCGGTCATCAACTTCACCGGCGACGCGGCGAAGACCGAACGCGCGTTCCATCGTTCCGAGCCTCTCATGCAAGGCATGCCCAGGATGGCCGGCGAGTACTGGAGTGGTTGGTACGACCGCTGGAGCGAGCCGCACAACACGCGCACGGCCAACGAAGTGGCCGGTGCCGTCGGCTGGATGCTCGATCACGGCATCTCGTTCAACCTCTACATGGTCGATGGCGGCACGAACTTCGGCTGGATGAACGGCGCGAACAACGAGGACGGCAAGTACCTGCCCGTCACCACCAGCTACGACTACGATTCGCCGATCGACGAAGCCGGCCGGATCACGCCCAAATACCAGGCGCTGCGCAAGGTCATCGCCGCCCACCTTCCCAAGGGCGAGTCGTTGCCCAAGGTACCCCCGTCGTCGCCGACCGTCGCCATTCCTCGCTTCGAGTTGAACGAATCGGTGAGCCTGCTCGACGCCCTGCCCCTGTTGTCGAAGGCACAAACGAGCCTGACGCCGCACGGCATGGAAACCTATGGCCAGGACTATGGCCTGATCCTCTATCGCAAGAAGCTCGATGCCGACGCCAAGGGCAAGCTCGACGTCAACGACGTGCACGACTATGCGACGATCCTGGTCGATGGCCGCCCCACCGGCACGCTCGACCGGCGCAAGCTCGAACACGAATTGCCCGTGGACCTGAAGACCGGCGACACCCTCGACCTCGTCGTGGAGAACATGGGCCGGATCAACATCGGCACCGGCATGGAAGAGGACTACAAGGGCATCACCTTGTCCGTGCAGGTCGCCGGAAACGACCTCACGAACTGGACCGTCTATCCCCTGCCCCTCGAGGATCTCTCGGGCCTGACGTTCAAGGCAGGCACGCCGTCGCAAGGGCCCGCGTTCTGGCACGGCAGCTTCAACGTAAGCAAGGTCGCGGGCACCTTCCTCGACATGCGCGGCTGGAACAAGGGCAACGCCTGGGTGAACGGACATCACCTCGGGCGTTTCTGGAACATCGGGCCCCAGCAGACGCTCTACGTGCCACCGTCATGGCTGCACGAAGGACGCAACGACATCGTCGTCCTCGAGATGCAGCCCGGGGGCACGCATGCGATCGCCGGGCTCGCGGACCCTGCTTTCGGCAGCGCCCCGAAGTGACCGGAATGACATAGCCGCCGTACTCCAGGCGTGGCAGGATGGCCTCGGCACGCATGGCTTTCGGGGGAGGAAGCGCGGCATGGAGAAGGCGGGGCGTTATCTCGGTTACATGGCGGCCTGCTTCGCGCTGCCCGTCGCGCAGATCGTCGTCCCGGCACTCGCCGGGCGCGAACTGCCGGAGCTCGCCTACTACCTCATGCTGTTCGCATCCGGCGCGGCATGCCTGGCCGCACTCGTCTGCCTGCGTGTACCTACCTACGAGCGTCGTACCATGGTTTGCCTGGCCCTGGGCCTGGCCTGCTGGTTCGTAGGCATGGCCTATGCCATCGCCCGCTCGGGAACCGACGAAAACCTGATATCCACGTACGTACTGTTCGTCAGTTACGGCGTGCCTTTGCTCTATGCCGCCGTCTCGACCCGCGACGAACCGTCCATGCTCTCACGGAGGATCGTCGACGGCTCATTGCTCGTCCTGCTGGTCATCCTCTGCTACCTGGGTGTGCGTGACCTGCGCGATGCCAATGGTTTCCTCAAGAACGAAGACATGGTCTGGGTGGTCATCGCCTTCGACGTCGAAAACGTCTTCCTGTTTCTCACCTTCCTGGTTCGCAGCCTGACGGCCACGGAGGAGCGGGAGCACCGATTCTTCAGGCTGACCACGGTCTTCCTGGCTCTCTATGCGCTCGCCGCCGGCATCCATAACCACGACGAGCTCCATCCCAACCTTCCCGTCTTCCAGCAACTGGCGGACGTGTTGCCCACCGTACCCTTCATGGCGCTCGTCTGCCTGTTGCATGCGCAGCGCCATGGCCGCCCCTTCGAACCGACGCGACACCGCTGGGCACGTCAGTTGTCGATGAGTCTCGCGCCGGGCCTGCTGCTCGCGGCGATCTTCGCGCTGAGCCTCGGCATCAGAGAGACCCAGGGAACATTCGGCCGCGTCGTGCTTGCGTTGGCGATGCTTGCCTATGTCGTCCGCGTGACGCAGACCCAGTTCTGGTTTGCGCGCACACGCGACATGTTGTCCGAAGCCCTGGCAGCGGTGGAACGCGTATCGCTACTGGACGAATTGACCGGCATTCCCAACCGTCGCGCCTTCGATCAGGCCTTCGTCGAGCGCACGAAGGAAGCGGCACGAGAAGGCAAGCCAGTGAGCGCGCTGATGATCGACGTGGATCTGTTCAAGACGTTCAACGACACGCGTGGTCACCCCGAGGGGGATGTGGCGCTCCGCGCCGTGGCGCGCCTGCTCGCCGGTACGCTGAGGCGCCCAACGGATTTCATCGCCCGTTATGGCGGCGAGGAATTCGTCGCCCTGCTGCCAGGTGCCGACCGGCTCGGAGCACAAGTCGTCGCACGCCGGATGAATCGCGCCATCTACGACGCCCAACTCGAGCACGCGCATGGCATCGACGGCCGGGTGACGGTCAGTATCGGGGTGGCAACGGGATGGCCACCAGGTGTGCAGAACCTGGTACGCGAGGCGGACCAGGCCCTGTATGCCGCGAAGGGTTCCGGACGTAACCGCTACGTCTCGGGTAGCGAAGCCCTCGAACCCGGCTGAATCAGATCGCTCCGCGAGCCTTCAACACGGCCGCTTCCGCGCCCATGCGGCGCGAGGCTTCCGCCACTTCCTTGCTGACGATGGTCTTGCCGATCGGTGCCAGCGCGATGCCGGCCAACTTGAGGTGCTGGATGCCGAAGGGAATGCCGATGATCGTCACGAAGCAGGCGATCGCCGAACACACGTGGCCGATAGCCAGCCAGATGCCGGCGAAGACGAACCAGACGATATTGCCGATCGTGCCGAGGCCGCTCGTACCGATGTCGCCGCGTCCCGAAAGCTCGCGGCGGCTGATCGCTTCACGGCCGAACGGCAGGAAGGCGAACTGCCCGATCACGAAGCAAGCGCGGCCCCACGGGATACCGACGATGGTCAGGAAGCAGAGAATCCCCGCCACCCACCATCCCAGGCCCATGACGAACCCGCCCATCACGAACCACAACACGTTTCCTATCGCTCTCATGCCTTGCTCCTTTGGTGACTTGGTGTGAAACGTAATCGCGAAAAGCCGGTGGGATAAGTGTCGGAATACCTAGACGAACAAGCAAAAGAAAAGGCGCGAACCGGAGTTCGCGCCTTTGGAAAACTGGTAGCGGGGGTAGGATTCGGGCTTTATCTGACAGAATCACTACGTATTCCTCTCGACGGGGCGCCCAATTCGTAGCTGCCGGTCGCAAACTCTTTTACCCTGCCCCCTACTACTGTCAGGGGCAAAGTTTATGCTACGGCACATATTCGGCAAAAAGGCTGAACTATCCTCCGCAGGAGGTCCCCTGCATTTCCGCTCGAATAAAGCTGCTTTCGAAATGGAGTGCAAGTACACCGGTACCCGCGTACAGGTGGGAACCCAGCATCTAGCGCTGATCGTTGAACCCGGAGACGAAGCGCAAGAGCGTTTCTACAAGGTCCTGATCGCCGACGAAGACGGTCCTTTCACCGCTTTCGCCGTGATTCTCTCCGATCTTGGAAGCCCGCTCTCCAGTGGTGACATGGCGACGTGGAGGGCTTTCGAATACTCGGGTGTGTTAGCCGAGACCTTGCCCGGCGATGCCCGCTCTGGTTGGATTGGCATCCTCACGTCGAGGGTCCGGCCATCGTACGACCCGACGAATGGCTGGCAGAGGTACTGACTCAATGCAAGCGATTTATGTACCTTTCCTCGGTACGCTCATAGCGGCAATTATTGCGGGCTTTGGTGCATACATTGTCAGTCGTCGCATGCATTGGCTTCAGACGAAGCGCGATATTTACATGGACGTCGCCGTTGCCTTCTCGAAAGGCATCCGCGTAATCGCGACCTTCATTGACCCGAACGTCCCGATGCACGAGGCAACTGCCCAATTCGTAGAGACGGCGGACGCGCCGGTGAAGGCACACGTAGTGGCTGGCTCGCGTCTCTCCAAGGCCATCATGAACATGGGTGAGTTGCTGAGCAAGACACAAGCAGAGGCCATGTCCTACCGGATGGCCATGACGCCCTGGGAGGCACAGATCATGGCAGCCGAGATGATGCTCGCGCGAATCAATCCGGAAATCGACGCTATCCTGGCTGAGCGCACTCGCTACAACGTGGAAGGTACGAATGATGCGCGGCGATGGGAAGTCCTTTCGAACAATCTCAAGTTTCAAGAGGGGCAGCGACAGCATTTTGTTGACAAAGCGCAAACTGGGCGTTTGAAGGTACGAGAACTGGTATTGCTCGCCGGCGAATCTTTAATGAAAAAGCTGCAAAGCTCGGGGGGCTGCTGGACGGAAGTGATAGGGGCCATGCGAGAGGAACTCGGCCACAAATTCGATTCTGCTGCATTCTTGACAATGCACAACGCCCTTGTAGATGCAGCAAAGTTTAATGTCGACGCACTACGAACAATGATTACGAAATCAGATGAGGAATCGTGATGAAACGATCCTTACTGTTGCCGAAATCGTGCGCGACTCGGCCGCTATGAACGAAGCCGCGCTCGCCGGCGACTTCGACGAGGCTCGGTTCCGTGTCCAGCTGATCGTCGCGAAGGCCGACGCAGCTGGATACCTGGACGTTGTCCTGGCCGCCGCCTACACAATGGACCGCCTGGGGCCGATGGGCAGTACCCCGCGAGACGGATACGGCGTGGGCATGCTTAGGGTGGCGGGCGAACTCGACAAAATCGGATTCGACCCACTGTAAAAAGGCGGCGCCGGCTCCAAGAATGCCGACGCCGCCAACGCTCCCGAGGATGACCGGCCACGGGGGCGGAACTGCGATCAGTAGGCCTTCAGGGCTACTGACCGCCGAACACCGCGGAGAAATCAGGCGCACGGCCGGGGGTATTCTCGGTGGGACTCCACCAACTCGACTGGTTCCGCTGAGCCATGCGCTGCTGCACGCGATCGCGATAACCGGGCGATAGATTTTCCATGATGTTGTTATAGACGAGGTGGTTGAATGCGGCCTTGGCGTACCAGATGCGCGTCAAGGGGGCCATGTAGTTCCGGGTGAAACGCAGGCCCTGGGCACCGAACTGGTCAGGACGTACGGTCTGCTCGCCCGGCTCCGCTTCCAGGCCGGCCGCACCGGATGCGGTCGAGATGCCATTGTGGAAGATATTTATCGCGTCTTCGATCATCGTCGCGCCCGGCCCAAGCAGCTTGGCGAGTGCGCCGTTCTGGTGATCGCCCTTGTCGCCGAACATGAAATCGCCGTACATACCCAGGCCGCCGGACGCCACGAGGATCTTGCCCAGCCCCTTGCGGGTCACCAGGTCCTCGGGGTCTTGTCCGTTGACGATGTTCTTCACTTCCAGGGACAGCGCGCCCAACGCCGCCGAGCCCGCCATGAACTTGGCCCGGTAGGCCATTGCTGATTTCCAGTCGTCCAGACCGCGCGGCACGTCGAACATGTGGGTCTTGAAGATGCCCAGCGGCGTCTGCTTCAGGAACAGGAGCCACGAGAACAACTCGTGGCGCAGGGTGCCGCGGTCGCTCGGGTCGAGCCCCATGCCTACCTGATCCGCCACGGTCGCGCCAGCGCCGCCGCGGGCGCCAGCCTGCACCTCGTGCAGCGCCGTGCCGATCAGGTGCTGGGCAGCTTCGGCGCGGAGGTTGCGGATCTCGCGCTGCACTTCCTGTCCATAGCGATCTTGAAACGCATCGTTCAACTCGCGGCGCTTGCCGGCGTTCTCACGCATCTGCACGCTGAATTCGTCCAGCGCCGTGAGGTGATCGTCCAGGCGCTTGGCAAACGTCTTGGACTTATCGTCGATAGCCCCTTGGCGTTCCTTTGCGGCGAGGTCTGCGGTCTTCTGTGCCGCTTCGATCCGAGCCTCAGCCGCAGCCTGCCGGCGGCCGAGGGCTTCGGCCTTGTCCGCCACGCCGCGGCCATACCGCTGGACGAGACGGTCCATTTTCTCGCCGACGCCTGGTGTCGCAGCAAAGTTCTCGACGACGGAATCTGACTTGCGATCTGGGTGCGTTCGCTGCTTGATGACGCCGCGCTCAATGTCGGCACCTTCCTGCACCGCTTCGAGAAAGTCCCGGGCGCGGATCTGCGTATCCGCCGTCGACAGGTAACGCGCGATGTCCGTGTGCACCTCAGCGCGGGCTACCTGTGCCCGAACCTGTTCAGCTCGAGCATCGAGGACGCCCTGCGCGTGGCCGTCCTTCACCGACGCGCGCGCCTTCATGGCATCTAACGTTTCTTTGGTCTTCTGTTTCAGGGCGTCGAACTTCTCCGTCTTGCCCCGCACCCATTCGATTTCCTGCTGGGTACGGGCGTCGCGCGCGGCGGCATCGGCCTCGAACTGCTTGTTGATGCCGCTGGTGCGCTGCTCGGCCAGGGATCGAAGCTTCGCGTCGGGGATGTCGTAAATCGCATCTGGCGTCAGCATCGTGTGGTTGCCACTTTCCCCGGTGTCGAGGTCGGCCAGCTTCCAGGTGTTCCAGATGTCGGATGTGATGCCGCGCTTCTGCACGTATTGCGCGGTCTTCGGGTCCAGCGCCGCGTAGTCGGTCTTACTGACGTGATCGCCCAGCATGTCCATGATGCTGGCGCTGACGCCGTGCGCCATGCCACGGTCCCACATTCGCAGGCCGGAGCCGACGTGCACAACGTGGTTCAGGAACCGGATGCCGTGCGGTCCCAGTTCCTCGCTGCCGAAGCGGTTGGCTGCCGACTCCAGCCCGTCGACCACGATGCCGAGGCGGGAAATTGTCTTGCGATTTGCCGGGTTCAGGCCCTCACCGATATTGCCGAGCACCTTGGACCGGGCCACGCCTTGCAGCCGGCTGTAGCCCACCGCCATCTGCAAATCGGGGATCGCGGACAAGGTAGATGAGCCCAACAGAGTCGAGCCCGCCAACCCGCGAATCGCCTGCGACACCTTCACCCAGCCGGGCATCGAGCCTGGATGGTCGGGCTGGCGCATGGCCTGCCATTCCTTGAGGGTGCGCTTCTTCAGTTTCTCCAGCTTCTGTAGCGCCTTCTCGCGCTTCTCCGGCGTCGCGCCCTTCACGGCCTTGGCATCATTGGCGAACGCCTTCTCGACCATTTGGGGGAAGAAGTTGTCGGCGTCCCGACCGAACGAGCGCACCGCCGCAATGTCGCGAGACACACCGTTGAGGTGATGCAGCAGCATGGCGTGCACGTTATCGGCCGAACCGTACTTATCCATCATCGACGAATAGGCTTCGGCGCTTTTGAAGAACAGCTGGCGCGGAGCATTTCGGCTGCCGCCTACTGTGCCGGAGAACCCGGTGCCTTGCTTCTCGGCGCGCTTATTGGCGCCGTTCGTACCGAGGGTTTCAGCCGAGGCGCGGACCAGCTTCTCGCGCTCGGCGGCCGCCATCGGCGAGCCATCCTGATTGATATAGCGGTCAGGATCGATCGCGTCCAGGGCGTCTTTGACGAACTGCTCGCGGTCAGCGCCTACCTTTTCCCACGCCCACGGCTGCGGCGTATGCCAGTCATCCAGGCGGTTGATGTTGATGCCAGCATCCTGCATCTGCTGCAGCGCTTCGTCCAGCACTTTGCGCACCGTGGCTCCCGCCTGGTCGACCTGCGGCTTGCCTGTCGGTTCGTCACGGATCGCCTTCATCAGGTCGCGCTGTTCCAACGGATCTTGCACCATGCCCCAAAACTTGCCGCGACCGCCGATGTCTTCCAGACGGCGCACGAGGTCGCGGAATACCGCCTTACGCTTCGTCTCCACGGAGAGGTCGCCTCCGCGCGCCTCCGCGTCGTACACCGCGCGCTGACGCAATGCCGCGAGTTGTCCCTCCCCCTTGCCGGTTCCGGGCTTGAACGATTCCAGCCGGCGCAATTGGTCGGCCTTGATCTCCATGTCCCGGATCGTGTTCGACTGAGCGCGCGTCACGTCCTCCAGCGTCTTCTGTCGGGCGAGCTTGGCGCCCTCCTGCAGGCGCTGATCGCGAGACAGCATGCGCCAGCGGCCGGGGTCCTTAGCCTGCAATTCCTGCATAGACGAGAAAATCCGCGTCTCAATAGAATCCAATTCACCCTTGGTCGGCTTACGGCCAAGGGCCTGTTCAATCGCCTGCGCGCATGCCGGCTTCATGCGGCACCGCCGGTGCGGGCGAAGCGATACACATCGTCAGCGAGGTCGGCCAACTTCGAGAGTGCGCGCCGGACTTCCGCAAGGGCGAAATCCGCGCCGTTCGATGTCGCGAGGCGAAGCATCCCGATGCTCCGGCGAGCGTCACCCACTTTGCGCTCGAGCTGGTCGAGACGATCGCCGAGCGACGTCGCGAGCCGAGAAGGATGAGAGACTGAGCTGACTTCCACCGCGTCGACCTCCATCACTGACGACCCGACAGGTCGGTGGACCCCGAAATGTTCGCGTTAGTGACGGCCGCTTTCAGCTCGACCGCCAGTTCGATGACGTGTCCGGGAAATGACGCGTGCTGAATCAGCTGCGCGACGATGTCTTGGTGTTCGGGCTTGTCGAAGGTCATTGGGACTCCTTGGTGATCGGCTTACCAGCCGGAGGTGGCGCAGGGAACGTAAAATTGGTTGCCGCTCGAATCCTTGATTGCCAAAATTCGCGTCGCCGAGAAAGCCGATGGCGTTGTCGCAGTTGCGACGGCGTAATCGAATTGCACACGGCCCGTACCTTTCGGCGTGAGCTTGATGTCGATATTCGTATCGGAGCCAGCGCCGGAGAGCTGCACCTTGCCCTGACCCGAAGTGCTCCCGAGGACATACAGAAAGTTCGCCGTCGCGCTGACGCCCGAGCCGGCCTGGATGATGGGATTTCCGTTGACGTCCGCGAGGGAGGCGCCGCTGTCCGTAAAGCGCAGCTGCGTGCCCAGCGAAGCCGTAGACACGCTTCCGTCGATCACTGAGGTGATGTTGCCAGCGGAGTTGTACCAAACCATCCGATGCCCGCGTGCGAAGGCGATGGCCGTGCCCGCTCCGGTCACTCCGTTGGTGCCGACGATGGAGGTCGCACCGAAGTTCAGGCCGAGTTTGAACGACTTGGGGTTCGATTGAATGTTGATCGCCGCGCCAGCATCAAACTGTCCGGCAGCTGGCATCTCGGCGCCGCATGCGATCTGAAGGCCGTTTACGATCGGCTGCTGGTAGGGATTGGGCGAGGCAAGATCGGAGGCCAGCGTACGCACATCAATTTCGATGCCGTAGGTGCCCGAGTTGTTGGCACCCATGCGGTGGGCTTCGACGTAATGGCCCCAGGCGAGGGTCGACAGCGTCGGATTATCGTTGACCGCAATAGAGAACCCACCGATGGCCGAGGTTCCGGCGTTGGTGAAGTTCTTGCTGCGGGCGCCAGTGATGAACGAAATGCCCGCGTTAGAGTTGTCATTATTCAGGACGACCAGGTTGCCGTTGAGTGTCGCACCCGTGTAGCCATTCGCGTTCTGGAAGTCGGAAAACCAGTCGTTGCTCACCTGCGGGAACCGGCCGTCGACCTTCGTCGCACCCGCAATTAACACTCGGTCGTTGAAGCGATGAATTCCGGCGCCGTTTTGCGCGAAGAATTGATTGGTGGGTGCCTGGCTGACACCGTATCCGGCCGGCCACCCGATCAAGGCGGCACCTGTCCCCGGGGACGTGCTCGCGAGATTCGTTTTCGTGACCAGTGCGTCCGGGGCCAGCCCGGACGACACGCCCGCGGCGATCGTCGACACTTGGTCGAGGGTAGGCATGTCTGTCCCGTTTACTGCCGCGCCAGCGTTGACGAGCCGGTTTCCCGCAAGGTCGAATGAGATGCCCAGCGCGTCTCGCACGAGCGCGCGGCCGAGCCTCGTGTCCAACTGCTGCAACCCCATCGCGTTGCGATCGAGTGCTTTCTCGTGGCTCGCCGAGGGAAATCGGTTGTTCTCGGGATATGCGGTTTGCTGGATGAATGCGAGGTTTCGCTCGATGTACAGCTGGTCATCGCTCGCAGGGGGCGTGCTCATGTTGAGCGTGCCGCCAAGCTGGTTGCCCGCGCCGCTGACGGTGTACTGTGAGTTCAAGGTGAGAACTGATGTCACGCCCGTCGCCGCGACTTTGTAGGAAACCTTCAGATCCGTGTCTAGGAGGAAATAGAACGGGATTGGGAACACCTGGGTGGCTCCATTCCCTGCGTAACTGGCGGTGGACGTAGTGGTGTTGACGGTCATGAGTAGTCCTTAGCCGTAGTACGCGATGTTGAGGAACGCGCCAGCGCCTTCCGCGATGAACTGCACGGCGGATAGCGTTCCGACGTATTCCTGAGTTGTGCTGGTGCTCAGGAGCCTCATGCCGATAGATGCGGTGGGCGCGCCGCCAAAGTCGCGATAGCGAATATTTGCGCCCTCGGCTTGGATGGTCGCGAGGCGTGCTCCGACAGGTGGCGTCAGGCCGGAGGGCGCGCCAGTGCCGATTGAGACGCGTTGGTACCCGAGCGGTGTCAGGCTCGCGCGCACGGCGGCGAAGGTGGCGATACGCTCGCCGTTGGATCGACGATCGTAGCCGCTCATTTCTTGTACCCCCGCGCCTTCAGCTCGCGATCGGCGGCGCGCGCGATCAGCGATTTGATGAGGTGCATGTCGTTGCCCAGGTTCGTCCGCTCGAGAATCGCCGGCAGGTTCGGGTGGTCACGGGCGAGGAGGGCGAACTCGCGGCGCGCCACGCGGCCATATCCTTCGGCGTCGTCCCCGAATTCACGCACCATGGCGGCGTGCGTGTCTGCCGTTGCTTGGCGTTGCGCATCGGGTGCCATCGCCGGCTCGCGGAGTGCTTTCTCAATGCGCCCGCTGTAGAACTTGGCGAGGCCCGGTTCAATGCCAGCCCCAACGGCGAAGGCCTCGGCTTCCTGCGCGGTGCGTCCCGGGTTCACCTCGATCGGCGAAGGCGTCGCTTCCGTTGCGCCGTCCGTCGACGGCAGTTTTCCGGCGTCAGCCAGCGCCGATGCCATGATGTCCTCGGTAAGAGAGCTGCTGTATGCGCCGCTGCGGACCATTCCTTCCGCTTCAGTCGGGGCCGGCGCGCCCATCAGGCCGCTGGTATTCGCCGGAGCATCGGGGGTAACGGGAACACCTTTGGCGGCCAGGGCCTCCGCCATGATGCTTTCGGTGGAGGCGTACGCCTGCTCGCTCATGCGTTGCCACCGGTAACAAGCACGGTGTCACGCGCCTGGATAATGCAGGCAGTCGAATCTGCATAGCGCTTCCCGATGGTGATCGGGCTTTCGCTATACGTCAGGGGCGGGCCGCCGGGGAGGCCGTTGCGGGAATATCCGTGTTTCACGAGGTCGGCAGCGACCTTCTCGCCGATCGCGAACGCCGCGGCGGTATCGTGCCGCGGGTACCCGGGCGGGATCAGGCGGCATACTTCCGCGGTCGCGGCGCACAGCTGCGCATAGAGCGGGCCGAGTTCGGCGAGCTTGTTCTCGAGCTTGAGAGCCACCGACTCGCGCGCCTTGGAGGCTTCGATACAGTGGCGCCAGGCTGTGTCCGCGACACCACGTGCCAGGTCTTCTTGAGCCTTGGCGTCGCGGCGCAGGATGCCGTCCAACGCCAGCTCGGCGCGCTGCACGACGTCACGGTGTTTCACTAGCGCCGCGTGAGCCTTGTCGGCGTCGGACTGCGGGCGCGAGCCATCGGCAGCGGCCACGGCGAGATCCTGATACTCGCGGGTCAGCTTGTCTTCCTCCTCGGTCAGCGTTGCGAGCTTTGCCCGCAGCGCGTCGGGAAGGGTCTTCGAGGAATTGGTCAGGCTTTCGAACATGTGTGGCTCCGTTGGCAAGGCCCGCGATCTGGAAAATTCAATTCAAAAAATTTCAGCGTTTGTTTCTGAGCTGGCCCCGGGTGGAACAGGCGCGGCCAATCGCCGACCCCACCCCCGCCTGGCACCCCTCCCCCTCCCGAAAAGGGGACCCACGACTGCGGAAAAACTGCGTCACTCGTTCATGTTCAACGCGCCGAAAGGGCCTTGATACGTGTGCCCGGAAGGGTCGATTGATTTGTTATCAATGGGCCCAACGATGCGCAGCGCTTGTGCGCCAACGGCATCGGCTTCGATCGTGATGGGTAGGTCGCGCATGGGTCGCTGCGAGACGCGATTGCGTGCATCGGTGAGCGCACCATTGATGTCCACGCGCTCCACGGTGATGTCCAGCTTGTCGCGCAGTAGGCCGAACACACGCATCTTCAGCTCGAGGAACTTAGCCACCGCGCCGAACTGCTTTACGCCCTCAGCCGCCACAATCTTTGCGTCAAGCTCCACAACTGCTGTACGCGCCCCGTAATCGGCTTCCTGGCACAACGCTGCAGCGATGCGCTGTAGCTCGGCGCGCACCGCCTGGTTCTCGTGGGTGAGCTGGTAGGCGGCGTGCTTCGCGGACCTTGCGGGGTATCCAGCCGCGATGGCCGCCTCGGTTCCAGGCTTCCCGGACACGAGTGCGGCAATAAATTTGCGCTGCTTGGGGTTCAAATCACGCGGCATAGTCACCCAATAACCTTGGTTACTCACCGATAACCACCGATACTTGCAGGTCGGTACATGTCGGTATGACTATGATTATACAGGCTTTTTAAGGCATCATGCTTCGATCGCCGTGCGCACCGAAGCCCTCGTGCGCGCACGAGGGGTCGGTAGTTAGCTGGGTATCCGCACCGTTTTTAATATCGCGCCCGCGTTGCGCCGATCGTGTGCTTTGCCGTGTACTCGGCAAGTGCTTCCGACGAGTACAGCACGCGGCTGCCGAACTTGGTGAACGCCGGCCCTTGCCGAAGATTCCGCCAGTTCTCTAAGGTGCGTGGCGAGATCCGGAGCATGTCGGCGACCTCTTTGGTGTTGTAATACATGACTGCACTCACGACACACACCTGATCGTGTTGGCCGCCGCGAAGGCCGACAACGCCTCCGACGAGTACAACACGCGCGAGCCGAACTTAAGGAAGGTCGGGCCTTGCCGCAGGTTGCGCCATTTCTCCAGGGTGTGCGGCGACAGCTTCAGCATCGCCGCCGCTTCCTTGGTGGTGTAGTAAAGCTCCTTGCTCATACAGCTACCGCAGAAGCCATTACGGGAAGGCCGTGTAGGTCGAAAGTGATTTCGCCAGCTGCCGGCTCCTCGTCGAAGGGAGCGAGCGTCGCGTCCATCAGCGCCTGGAGATCGCCGACGTCGACCATTGGACGGGCGGTAAGGGCGACGCGCGCGGCAGTACCTGCGCGTTCGAAATCACTCTGATTGGAGAATGCCCAATCAGCGACTAGCGTTTTAGTGAGGTTGATGGTGAGCGTGTACATGACGGTATCCCTCGGTACGCGGAGTGGTCCGCAGGTACAAGCTAGTGTTGACATCCCGGTGACCACAAGCCCCCTGAAATATCAACAAAACGCCTTCCTTAAAAGCCTTTCCGGTGACATTTTCTCACCTCGTTAGATGGGGGTCCGGATGTGCGTGGACCGAGGCGTATAGAGTGGACTGGCTAGACCCATTGGCGCACAACACTTAGTCCAGGAGGTCCAGGAGGTCCACCCTAAAATAAAGTTATGGGATGAAAGCCGGACTCACTCTGCGCTGGCTTGAGCGAGGACCTTGCGGAGACTGCCGGCCAACACTGCTGCGGCGAATGCCAAAACACGGCGGCCCCCCTGGACCTCCCGGCCAGCCCTTGCGGCACAACGGGACGCGGGATCGTTCGAAGTCCCACCCGTCCACGGGTGGCCGGACTCCCAACCCGCCGGGTTGACGCATACCTAGCCTGCGTGTGGACGTCTATTCCCGGATACACCCCGCGTTTTTGGGTGGTGAACGCGGGAACTGGTGATATAATGTCCTCGCTATCCGGCCCCGCGGCCATCTTCTTTTCTACTCGCGGGTGTCTGCTGAACGACCGAGGCTTTAATCGTGCGGCCCGCGGGGTCACCGCCTCCTAAGTCGAAGCAGTAGTCGCCTCGATCAATCGTTAACCGACTGAGATATCCAAACAGCAAACCGTTGTCCCGTTCGATGTCCGGACGGGGTGATCGTTGGTTTGTTTCTCCTTCGGCCGATTGATCGAGGCGTTCCCCGCCTGGATCAATCGGTCACCTGCCCCACTCAAGGTGCCGACCATGACCCACCAAGCTCCGCCCTCCCTCGTGCAGTTCGACCGCCCGGTCACGTTCCCAGCACTTAAGCGGGATTACGGAATCCCCTTCAGCCGCTGGCACATTCTCGATCTTGAGCGCCGTGGCGAGTTCCCGAGGCGCTTTATGCTCTCCTCGAGGACCTGCGCTTGGCTCCACGGCGAGCTCGTGGAATACCTTAACAAGCGCATCGCTTCCCGGAACACGCCTCCCGCCGAGGTGCGCGAATGAGCACGGTCCTGCTGGCTCGACTGATTGAGGCCGCACCCGGCGTCCACGCTTGGAGCGACGGCGGCCCGACTCGCATATCAGATAAGCCCGGCATGCTCTACGCGGTCCGCCTGTTCTTTGACGTGCTCGAGGAACCGGACGGGCGCGCCGGCGTGCGGCTCGATCTACTCCCACGTGAATACGTCACCAAGAGCGGCAAGCAAGAATGCATGCCGGAAGGCCACCGTATCTTCTGCATGACGGAGGAACGCGAAGACTGTGACCTTCGGTATTTCATTGAGATCGTCGAACCTCAATCCCTCTCGCGAAAGTCGAACTTCAGTCGTCTCGTTGAAGCCTGCGAGCATCACGGCCTCAATGCTGACGAATCCTATTATCGCGAGTACGACGCGTACGATCTTGGCGAGCTTCGCCAGCAGCTCGCGCAACGCCGCCGCCAATTGATTCGCGAAGACGCTTACGCAGTCCGGGCGTGCGATCGGGCCGAGGCCAGGGAAGATTGGCCCAACGGGAAGGAGAACGTCACCTGGCTCGACGGCATGCGCGGTTTCGAGTTCGGCGATTGGGTGGAAATCACAGTGCAGTATCGAGGAGTGGAACAGGAATGACGGACATCAGCGACGTCCTTGCGCTCGCACGTCAGGGTTTTCACATGTTTCCGCTTTCCCCGGGCGCCAAGACGCCAGCCATCCGCGCGTGGCAACGGCTGGCGTCACGCGATCCTGCGAAGATCAAGCGCTGGGCCGCCCAGCATGCTGGCTGCAATTGGGGCATTTTCACAGGCAAGTACGGCGACGATGCCGCGCTCATCGTGGTTGACGTGGACATTAAGCCGGAGCGATTCGGCAAGAGGGCCAAGCACGGCAACCACTCTGTCCTGGCCTTGGAGCTGGACGGGTTCGATTTCCCGAACACTCTCGAATGCGTCACGCCGTCCGGTGGTCGTCACCTGGTTTATCGCGTTGATCGTCCTGTCCGCCAAGGCGTTGACGTCCTGGGACCATCCATTGACATCCGAAGTCATGGAGGGTACATCGTCGCGCCAGGCTCGGTAACAGTTGAGGATGAAGCCACCGGCACCTTTGCGGGCAAGTACTTCGTGGATCGTCCTAGCCGGCCGCAGATCGCGCCAGAATGGATCGTCGCCAAGTGCGGCGAAGTGCGTGCAAGGTCAAAATACCGCGGGGTAAATCCTCGAGTCGACGTCGACCGAGCGCGCAAACGCGCCAGAGATTGGCTGCGTTTCGAAGCCCCCGAGGCCATTAGCGGCGCTGGCGGCAACAACACGACATTCTTTGTCGCGGCCGAGCTCAAGGATCTCGGCGTGACGCCGGAGGTCGCGGCCGAGCTGATGACCGAGGAGTGGCACGACGGCTGCGGCTGGACTGTCGAGGAGCTCGAGACGATCGTCGGAAATGCATACCGACACGGTCATAACGAACACGGCTGTAAAGCGCCGGAAGCACAGTTTGAACCCGTTGAGATCGATGATTCCCATGACGACGCGCGGAAGCTCCCCCCGCTCCACGAACTCAATCGCCACTACGCACTCGTCAGCCACCGCGGCCAGGTGAACATTTACCGTGAGCAAGTGCAGGACAACGGCCAACACTGCTATTTCCCAATGAAGGCGGGGAGTTTCGAGCTGGCCTTGCAGTCGAAAAAGCTCGACGGCAAGCCTCTCTCCAAGGAGTGGAAGGAGTGGCCGCTACGCCGTGAGTACAATCGTGGACTCGAATTTGCGCCGGGGCAGTCTGTTGCCGACGGCGTGCTAAACCTCTGGGGCGGTTTCGCAGTTCGAGATGAACCGGGCGACTGGTCCCTATTCCGGACGCACATCCGGGACAACGTCTGCGGCGGTGATTCCGCCGTCGACGAGTACGTAATGAACTGGCTCGCGCACCTAGTTCAGAAGCCGCATCAGCCGCCGGGCGTCGCGATCATCCTGCGCGGTCGACAGGGATCGGGCAAGGGTGTGTTCGCCAAGATTCTGGGCGATATGTTCGGCGAGCACTATTTGCCCTTGCAAAAGGGCGATCACTTGACCGGCAAATTCAATAGCCATCTAGCGTGCAAAGTGCTGGTCTATGCGGATGAAGCCTTCTTCGTGGGTGATCGCGAAGCTGAGCCAGCACTAAAGGCCATGCTGACCGAAGAAACCTTCCTCATGGAAGCAAAGGGTTTCGATGCCGTCCAGATTCGCAACTGTGCGCACGTCATCATGGCTAGTAACGATGACTGGATCGTGCCGGCATCACACGACCAGCGCCGATACTGCGTAATCGACGTGTCAGACAGGTATAAGAACGACGCCCTCTATTTCGATCCGATCTTCGCCCAGATGAGGGAGGCCGGGGGTACGGCGGGAATGCTGCACGACCTTCTGCGCAGGGATATTTCTGAGTTTCGCCCGGTCAAGTTCCCGCAAACCGCCGCCACGGCTGATCAGAAAATATCCAGTCTGAAGGGGCCGTCGCGCTGGCTTTACTCTGCCCTGTGCAACGGATGGCTTGCCGGTCACAGCTGGGATGACGAGCCTGTTCGCGTACAGAACTCAGAAGCCTACATTGCGTACAGCACCTACGCGAAGGAAATGCGGGAATACCGTCCGGTGCAGGAGTCGAAGTTCTGGCAGGTGCTCACTGAAATCATCAAGGGGGAGTTTCCCAAAGTGCGCCTTGCGGGAGAAGGTCGGCCGAGGGCCCGGATTTTCCCGCCGCTCGCTGATGTGCGTAAAGCCTTCGAGGACTTCCACGGCACCCCCGGGCTGCTTTGGGGTGACAGCTGATGGCCGCCCCCCTTTGTCCTGCCCTCGTCGCCTTGATCGAAGCGCTTGCCCGGCGTGCCGTACAGGATTATCTGACAGCGCAAGCCGAGGCCCGGCGGGCTTTCGGGGAGGTGGTGACAAATCGTCCTCTCTTGTTGTCACCACGCTTCGCCTCCTAGAGTCCGCTCGATGAAGACAGCCGCCTACGCCCGCTACAGCAGCGATAACCAGCGCGATGCTAGCCTGGAAGACCAGTTGCGCAACTGCCGAGCCTATTGCGCGCGCATGGGCTGGCCCGAACCAGTCGTCTACACAGACGCCGCGGTCAGTGGCGCGCGGCTTGATCGGGAGGCCTACCAGCGCCTGCTGGCCGATGCCCACCGCTTCGACGTGCTGCTGGTCGACGATCTCTCCCGGTTCGGCCGGGACAGTGCCGAGCTGACCATGACCATCCGGCGCCTAACCTTCGCGGGCGTCAGGCTAATCGGCGTAAGCGATGGCGTAGACACGCAGCGGAAGTCCCACAAGGCTGACGTCGGCCTGCGCGGACTGATGTCGGAAATGTACCTGGACGATCTCGCCGACAAGGTCCACCGCGGGCTCACGGGGCGCGCGCTCTCGGGCGCGAGCGCGGGCGGCCTGCCGTACGGTTATCGGGTCACCGCCGTGGGCCAAAGGGCGATTGACGAGGACCAGGCAGCCGTCGTCCGCCGCATATACGCCGAGTACATCGCGGGCGCCAGCCCGCGGGAGATCGTCACCGGGCTCAACCGCGACAAGATCCCCTCCTCCCGCGGCGGCGACTGGTACGTGTCGGCTGTCTTCCCCGACCGAAAGCGCGGCATAGGCATCCTCGCGAACCCCATCTACGCAGGCCGACAGATATGGAACCGCAGCCACTTCGTGAAGCACCCCGACAGTGGCCGCCGCTTGCGCCAGTCTCGCCCCGAGACGGAATGGGTAATCACGGAACGCCCCGACCTGGCGATCGTCGATTCCGCTATTTGGGACGCCGCCCAAGCTCGTGCGTCTCGAGCAGCTCCCCGCGGACCTAAGCCTGGGATGCGGCAAGGAGGGCCGGGCCGCCCTATGCGCCACTTGCTTAGCGGCATCCTACGCTGCGGGCAGTGCGGTGCCCCGATGGTTATCGTGGACCGCTACCGCTACGGCTGCTCGGTTGCCAAGGACCGAGGGGCCTCGGCATGCTCAAGCACGCTCAAAGTGCCACGTGAGCCTGCAGAACGCGCCCTGTTAGCCGCCGTGCAAGCGGAGCTGCTTACCGAGGAAGCGTACAAGCGATTCGCCGCGGCGGTCATCGCCGAGCTAAAGCGGGCGGCGCCGGATACCGAGGGCGCGAAGCGTCGGCTCGCTGAGGTCGAAAAGATTCAGGCGAACATCATGGCCGCGATAAAAGCCGGGGTTCTCACCCAGAGCACACGAGAAGAACTTGTCCGGGCGGAAAGGGAAGTCGAGGTAGCACGCGCTGACCTCGCGACCGTTACGGCGTTCCAGCCAACGCAGATATTGCCGCGTGCGCGGGAGACTTGGCGCCGGCTTGCAACCGATCTAGCGGACGGCGGCGACGCGCGCCTGGCACGGGAGGCTCTGATCGAGTTGATCGGCGAATCCGTGCACGTCACAAAAGAAAACGGCGCGATCCTTGGAAAGATCACGCCGTCTCAGATAAACCTGGTAGCGGGGGTAGGATTCGAACCTACGACCTTCGGGTTATGAGCCCGACGAGCTGCCAGACTGCTCCACCCCGCATCAGAGTCAGCAAGTATATGGATGTGGCCGGATTCTTGCAAGCCCTTTTCTTACGTTCGTGTGAAAAAAGGTTCTGTGGGAGCCGACCTTGTCGGCGATCCCGCGGCAGCGGGCCAAGTTTCGGCAAGCACCCATCGCCGACAAGGTCGGCTCCCACAACAGCTCCTGCGGCATCGCCGACAGGGTCGGCTCCCACCAAAGCCTCCTGCCTCCACAAAAAAGAAAGGGCGCCGGGTTATCGGCGCCCTTCGATCTTTCCCCTGCCCCGCGGGATCAGCCGGCGAAGGCTCGCTGGCACCATGCCAGCAGCGGTGCCCAGGTGAAGCCGAGGACCAGCAGCGCGAGCGCGTTGATCGACAGCACCCAGCGGGCCGGTGCGTCGGCGGTGGCGCGGACGTCGGTGCCTTCGGCGGGCTGGTCGAAGTACATGACCTTCACCACGCGCAGGTAGTAGTACAGGCCGATGATCGCGAAGACCGCACCCACCAGGGCGAGCCAGAGCATGCCCGCGTCGACGGCCGCCTTCAGCACCAGCAGCTTGCCGAAGAAGCCGAACAACGGCGGCACGCCGGCCAGCGAGAACATCACCAGCAGCATCAGGAAGGCGAACCACGGCGAACGCTGGTTGAGGCCGCGCAGGTCGTCGATCTCTTCGCACTCGAAGCCCGAGCGCGACAGCACGAGGATCATGCCGAAGGCCGCGGCGCTGGTCAGTGCGTAGCTCACCGCGTAGAACATCGATGCGGAATAGCCTTCCGGACCGGCGTTCACCAGGCCGAGCAGCAGGTAGCCCATGTGCGAGATGGTCGAATAAGCCAGCAGGCGCTTGAGGTTGGTCTGCACGATGGCGACGAGGTTACCGATCGCCAGCGAAAGCACCGCCAGTACGGCGAGCATCAGCTGCCACTGCGAGGCCAGGCCGGTCGCGCCACCCGCGGCATCGCCCATGCCCGTGGACAGCAGGCGATAGGCCATGCCGAACGCGGCCAGCTTCTGCGCCGAACCGATGAACACGGTCACGGCCGTCGGCGAGCCCTGGTAGACGTCCGGAATCCACATATGGAACGGAGCGGCGCCCAGCTTGAAGCCGATGCCGACGATCATGAAGACCAGGCCGAACAGCAGCAGGGTCTTCCACTCCGTGCCGACGATGGCCGCATGGATCGTGTGCAGGTCGAGGCTGTGCGTGGCGCCGTAAACCATGGACATGCCGTACAGCAGCATGCCCGAGGCCAGCGCGCCCAGGACGAAATACTTGATCGCCGCTTCCGAGGAAAGCTGCGAATCGCGGTTCAACGCCACCAGCGCGTAGGACGACAACGTCAGCAGTTCGAGGCCGAGGTAGACGGTGACCAGGCTACCGGCCGACACCAGGAACATGATGCCGACGGTGGCGAAGATCGTCAGCGTGTAGAACTCGCCGAACGGAATCGCCCTTTCCTTCAGGTAGGGACGCGCGTAGACGAAGATCACCGCCGTGATCAGCAGCGAGAACAGCTTCAGGACCTCGGCCACGCCGTCGCGGACGAACATGCCGCTGAAGGCCGTGACCGGCGACGCGGGCTGGCCGCTGACGACGAGGTAGGCGCCGATCAGCAGGACCAGGATGGAAAGCCAATGGACCGTGCCCTTCTGGCCCGGCTTGAGGTACGCGTCCAGAAGGAGCAGCACGCAAGCCGCGACCACGAGGTAGACCTCGGGAAGCAGGATCAGGATGTCGTTGATACTCGGCATGGATAGTTCCCGCTCAGACTTTGGTGATGGCCAGTTGCTCGACGATACGAGCGACCGAGGCATCCATCAGGTGGACCAGCGGCTCCGGCCAGATGCCGAGGATCAGCACACCGGCGGCGAACGCGCTCAGCATGAAGATCTCGCGACCGTTGACGTCCGTCAGTTCCGCGACGTGCTTGTTCGTGACATCGCCCCAGAGCACGCGCTTGACCATCCACAGCGTGTACGCGGCGCCGATGATCAGGGTGAACGCGGCGAACAACGCGATCCAGGGATTGGCGCTGAACGAAGCCAGGATGACCATGAACTCGCCGACGAAGCCGCTGGTGCCCGGCAGGCCGCTGTTGGCCATGGCGAACAGCACGTAGAACGGGGCGAAGATCGGCATCACGTTGATGACGCCGCCGTAGTCCTTGATCTGGCGCGTGTGCATGCGGTCGTAGAGCACGCCGATGCAGCTGAACATCGCGCCGGAGATGAAGCCGTGCGAGATCATCTGCACCATCGCGCCCTGCATGCCCAGGCGCGCGGCCTCGGGGTTGTTCGTCTCGCGAACCAGCAGGAAGGCGATGAAGATGCCCAGGGTGACGAAGCCCATGTGCGCGATGGACGAATACGCCACCAGTTTCTTCATGTCCTGCTGGACCAGCGCCACGTAACCGATGTAGCAGACCGCGATGAGGCTGAGCACGATGACCAGCCAGGCGAAGTGATGCGAGGCGTCCGGCGTGATCGGCAGGCTGAAGCGGAGGAAACCGTAGCCGCCGATCTTCAGCATCACCGCCGCCAGCACCACCGAACCGCCGGTAGGCGCTTCCACGTGGGCATCCGGCAACCAGGTGTGCACCGGCACCATAGGCACCTTGATCGCGAAGCCCAGCAGGAAGGCGAAGAACAGCCAGCTCTGCTCGGTCATCGTCAGGTGGACGTTGGCCATGTCGGCGATGGCGAAGCTGCCGCCGGTCTTGTGATACAGGTAGATCAGGCCGATCAACATGAAGATCGAGCCGAAGAACGTGTAGATGAAGAACTTCAGCGTGGCGTAGACGCGGCGCGGGCCACCCCAGATACCGATGAGGACGAACATCGGGATCAGCATGGCCTCGAAGAACACGTAGAACAGCAACGCGTCCGTGGCGCAGAACACGCCGATCATCATGCCTTCGAGGATCAGCATCGCCGCCATGTACTGGTGCGGCTTGTTCTGGATGATCTCCCACGCACCCACGATCACGAGGATCTGGACGAAGGTGGTGAGGATGATCAGGGCGACGGAGATACCGTCGACCGCCAGCGAGTAGTTGATGCCCAGCGACGGAATCCAGCTCATCGATTCGCCGAGCTGGAGGGTACCCGTGGAGGCATCGTAGGCAGGCAGGAGGGCCAGGCTGGCGGCGAAGGTGGCGACCGCGACCAGCAGCGAGATCCAGCGGGCGAGGCCTGGGCGACCGGAGCCGGCCAGCAGCACCGGGATGGCGCCGACGACCGGGAGCCAGATCAGCAGGCTGAGCAAGTGATTCGACATAGAGCTCGTTTCCCTTATTGCCCGATCAGCCAGTACCCGCCGAGGAGCAGGATAAGACCGAGGATCATGGCGAACGCGTAGTGGAAGAGGAATCCGGATTGCAGGCGGCGGGTGCCGCTGGCGATGCGCTGCACGAGGCCGGCCGAGCCGTTCACGATGGCGCCGTCGATGATGGCGGCATCGCCCACCTTCGACAGGCCTTCACCCAGCTTCACGCCACCCTTCGCGAACACCGCGAAGTAGAGTTCATCGATCCAGTACTTGTGGTTGAGCAGCTCGTACACCGGCTTCAGCGCGCTCTTCGCCTTGTCGGCGACGGACGGGTTGAACAGGTAGACGTAGGTGGCCACGGCGAAGCCCGCGAAGGCCAGCCAGAACGGCGCGGCCGTGAAACCGTGGAACGCCATGTTCAGCGCGCCGTGGAATTCATGCGCGAGTTCGCCGAGGACGTTGTTCGCCTCGTTCACGTGGATCGCCTTGCCGAACCAGTCGCCGAACAGCATCGGGCCGACGGTGAAGAAGCCGATCAGGATCGAGGGGATGGCCAGCAGCACGAGCGGCACGGTGACGACCCACGGCGATTCGTGCGGCGCATGTTCCAGGATGCCTGGCTCGTGATGCGGGTCTTCCTTGTGCGTATCGCCATGCGCGTCGTCGTGCGACGCATGCGCATCGTGATGGGCGTGGCCATGGGCGACCGTGAAGCGCTCCTTGCCGTGGAAGGTCATGTAGAGCAAGCGGAAGCTGTACAGCGAGGTGACGAACACGCCGGCCAGCACGCAGAAGTAAGCGTAGCCCGCGCCCCAGCGATGCGACTCGCCGACGGCCTCGATGATGGCGTCCTTCGAATAGAAACCCGAGAAGAACGGCGTGCCGGCCAGGGCCAGCGAGCCGATCCACATCGTGATCCAGGTGACCGGCATGTACTTGCGCAGGCCGCCCATGTAGCGCATGTCCTGCTCGTGGTGCATGCCGATGATGACCGAGCCGGCGCCGAGGAACAGCAGCGCCTTGAAGAAGGCGTGGGTCATCAGGTGGAAAACGGCGCCGCTATACGCGGACACGCCCAGCGCGACGGTCATGTAGCCCAGCTGCGAGAGCGTCGAGTACGCGATCACGCGCTTGATGTCGTTCTGCACGATACCGATCAGGCCGGTGAACAGGGCCGTGGTCGAACCGATCACCAGAATGAAGGACAGCGCGGCGTCGGTCAGCTCGAACAGCGGCGACATGCGGGCGACCATGAAGATACCCGCGGTCACCATGGTGGCCGCGTGGATCAGCGCCGAGATCGGCGTGGGGCCTTCCATCGAGTCCGGCAGCCACACGTGCAGCGGCACCTGGGCCGACTTGCCCATGGCACCGATGAACAGCAGGATGCCGATCACCGTGGCGGCGTCCCACGCGTGGTTCTGCGTGATCTGCAAGGTCTTGCCGACCAGCTCCGGAGCGTGGTCGAAGGCCGTCTGGTAGTCCAGCGTGCCCATGAAATACAAGATCGCCGAGATGCCGAGCAGGAAACCGAAGTCGCCCACGCGGTTGACCAGGAAGGCCTTGAGGTTGGCGAAGATCGCCGTCGGGCGCTTGTACCAGAAGCCGATCAGCAGGTACGAGACCAGGCCCACCGCTTCCCAGCCAAAGAACAGCTGCATGAAGTTGTTGCTCATGACGAGCATCAACATGGAGAAGGTGAACAGGGAAATGTAGCTGAAGAAGCGCTGGTAGCCCGGGTCGTCCGCCATGTAACCGATGGTGTACAGGTGCACCAGCAGCGAGACGAAGGTCACCACCACCATCATCATGGCGGTGAGGCGGTCGACCATGAAGCCCACCGAGGCGTGGTACTGGCCGATCTGGAACCAGGTGTAGATGTCCTGGTTGAAGTTCTGCGCGCCGCCCCAGACCAGCTGGTAGAGCACGTAGAACGACAGGCCGCAGGCGATCGCCACGCCGAGCAGCGTGGCGGTGTGCGCCCCTGCCCGGCCGATCACCTTGCCGAACAGGCCGGCCAGGATCGAACCCACCAGCGGCGCGAGGGCGATCGTCAGCAGGATTGAAAGCGAGAGACTCATCGGATCAACCCTTCATGCTGTCGATTTCGGCGACATTGATCGTGCTGCGGTTACGGAACAGCAGGACCAGGATCGCCAGGCCGATGGCGGATTCCGCCGCGGCCACGGTGAGGATGAAGAACACGAACACCTGGCCGCCCACGTCGCCGAAGAAGCGCGAGAAGGCCACGAAGTTGGTGTTCACCGCCAGGAGCATCAACTCGATCGCCATGAGCAGCACGATCACGTTCTTGCGGTTGATGAACAAGCCGGCGACGGCGATACAGAAGAGGATCGCGCCGAGGACGATGTAATGGGAAAGCGTGATCACGGGGTGTTCTCCTGCGGCGGCACGACGACCGGGGCCGGGCTGACGGAAGCCATCTGTTCGCTGGCCACCTTGACCACGCGGACGCGGTCGACGGCGTTGACGGCCACCTGCTGCGCGGCGGTCTGATGGCGTACACCCGCGCGCTGGCGCAGGGTCAGGGCCACGGCGGCCACGATACCCACGGTGAGGATCAGCGCGGCGATCTCGAACGGCAGCAGGAACTCGGTGTACAGGGCCTGGCCCAGCCACGCGACGTTCGACTCACCGGCCGGGTTGGGACCGAGCGTATGGGCGTGCATGGCCTTGACGCCGATCATCGCCAGCATTTCGACCAGCATGACCAGGGCCACGACGATGCCCACCGGCAGGTAGCGGATGAAGCCCTCGCGGACCTGCTCCTGCTTGATGTCGAGCATCATGACGACGAAGAGGAACAGCACCATCACCGCGCCGACGTAGACCACGACGAGGGCGATGGCGAGGAACTCCGCTTCGGCCAGCAGCCAGACGCAGGCCATGCTGAAGAAGGTCAGCACCAGCGAGAGCACGGCGTGGACCGAGTTCCTCACGGTGATGACCATCAGCGCGCCGATGACAGATACGGCCGCGAAGAGGTAGAAACAGATGAGTTGGAGCAGATCGTTATTCATCGCATAGGTCTCTTCGGCGCTCAGCGGTAAGCCGCGTCCTGAGCGCGGGCGGCAGCGATGTCCTGCTCGAAACGGTCACCGATGGCCAGCAGCTGGCCCTTGGTCACCACGTTCTCGCCACGATGCTCGAAGTGATACTCGTGCACGTGCGTCTCGACGATCGAATCCACCGGGCAGCTCTCTTCGCAGAAACCACAGAAGATGCACTTGAACAGGTCGATGTCGTAGCGCGTGGTGCGGCGCTGGCCGTCTTCCGCGCGCGGCGCCGAATCGATCGTGATCGCCAGTGCCGGGCATACCGCCTCGCACAGCTTGCACGCGATGCAGCGCTCTTCACCGTTGGCGTAACGGCGCAAGGCGTGCAGGCCGCGGAAGCGGTTCGACTTGGGGATGTGCTCCATCGGGTAGCGCATCGTGTACTTCGGCTTGAACATGTAGCGCATGGTCAGCGCCATGCCCTGGAACAGCTCGATGAGCAGCAGGCTCTTGAAATAGTGGGTAACGCGGGTCATGGCTTTCAGGCTCCCGTGCCGATGTGGACCCAGCCGAAATACTTCATGCAGCCGGCGACAAGGACCCAGACGATGGTGATGGGGATGAAGACCTTCCAGCCGAGGCGCATGATCTGGTCATAGCGGTAGCGCGGGAAGCTGGCGCGGAACCACAGGAACAGGAAGGCGAAGATGAAGGCCTTGATGAACAGCCAGTGGAAGCCACCGTGGCCGACCACGCCCCACGACTCGGGGAACGGCGACAGCCAGCCGCCCATGAACAGGATCGAGGTGAGGAAGCTCACCAGGATCATGTTGGCGTATTCGGCCAGGAAGAAGATGGCGAACGCGGAACCGGAGTATTCGACGTGGAAGCCCGCGACGATTTCCGATTCGCCTTCCGCGACGTCGAACGGCGCGCGGTTGGTTTCGGCCACGCCCGAGACGAAGTAGATGACGAACACCGGCAGCAACGGCAGCCAGTACCAGTCGAAGAAGTTGCCCGACTGCCCGTTGACGATCGCCGTGAGGTTGAGGCTGCCGGTCAGCACCAGCACGCAGACGATGGACATGCCCATCGCCAGTTCGTACGAGATGACCTGCGCCGCAGCGCGCATGGCGCCGAGCATCGCGTAGCGCGAGTTCGACGACCAGCCGGCCAGGATGATGCCGTACACGCCCATCGAGGTCATCGCGAGCAGGTACAGCACGCCGGCGTTGACGTTGGCGAGCACGGTCTCCGGACCGAACGGCACCACCGCCCAGGCGGCCAGCGCGGGCACCAGGGCCAGCATCGGTGCCAGGTAGTAGAGGAACTTGTTCGCGTTGGTCGGAAGGATCACTTCCTTGATCAGGAGCTTGACCACGTCCGCGAAGGCCTGCAGCAGGCCGAGCGGGCCGACCTTGTTCGGCCCCATGCGAACGTGCATCCAACCGATGACCTTGCGTTCCCAGTAGACGAACATCGCCACCGCGATAATCAGCGGCAGGACGATCGCCACGATGAACAGCACGGGCATCAACAGGTGGTCCCAGAGTTGCTGACCCATGGTTTATGCCTTGCTCAAAGTGATGGCCGCGCCGTACGGGGGCAGCATGGCGGTTTCGGAATGCGCGGCTTCGATCCACGCGGCGCCCGCGGGCACGGCGGCATCGATCGCCACCGGCAGCACGGCATCGCCGATGCGGGCGTTGCCCCCCTCGGCCAGGCCCAGCTTGCCGGCCTCGTCCGCGTTGATGCGGATGGCGGCCGGGCGGTTCAGCGGATGCGCGTTAAGGGCACCCGCGCGGCGGAGCACGGCGTCCACGCGGTAGATCGGCGTGGTGGCCAGGCGCGAGAAAGTCACGCCCGACGAACGCGGCGCAAGCGCGTGGCGAACCTCCGACGCGCGCTCGGTGAGCCCGTCGCGGAGTCCGGCCAGGTCGTCGAACTCGAAGCCCGGCAGGCCGAGCAGGCCGCCGAGGGCACGCAGGACCTTCCAGCCCGGACGGGCGTCGCCCGGTGCCTTGGCGCCGGCGAGCATCGTCTGGGTGTTGCCTTCCACGTTGACCAGGCTCGCGTCGACTTCCGGCGTGAGGCCGATCGGCAGGATGACGTCCGCCGAGTCCTTCAGCGCATCGCTGGCGTAGGCGGCGAAGGCCACCACGGTCTGCGCCGAATGCATCGCCTGCAAGGCGAGCGCGCCGTCGGCGAAATCGTGCGGCGGCTCGACGTTGTAGAGCACGTAGCCCTTGCGTGGCTGGGCCAGCATGGCGCGCGCATCGAGCCCACCGGCGGTCGGCAGCACGCCCACCGAGGACAGGCCGATCGCGTTGGCGGCGAGCGGGATCTCGTTGAACGCGGCACCCGCGGCCTGCGCGATGAAGCGCGCGATCGCACGCAGCCAGGAGGCTTCCGGATGCGTCGCGGCGGCATGGCCGAGGATCACCACGGCTTCGTCCGACAGCGCCTTGAACGCGTCGCGATGCGCGTCGGTGGTCTCCACGCCGTTCAGTGCCGGCGCGATCGCCTCCGGCACGCTGGCGCCACCCTCGGCGGCGGCCTTGGCCAGCACCAGCAGTTCGTTCACCAGCGCGTGCGGCGCGGCGACGGACTCGCCGGCCAGCGGGTAATTGAAGTTGAAGTGGGCCGGATTGACCGCGTACACCTTGGCGCCCTTCTTCACCGCCTGGCGGATGCGGTGGTTGAGCAGCGGCACTTCGTGGCGCAGGTCCGAACCGACCAGCAGCGCGGCCTTCACCTTCTCGAACGAAGCGATGGACGAGGCGAACGGCTTGGCGAAGGCGTTGTCGGCGAAGTCGAGCTGGCGCAGGCGGTGATCGACATGGGCGCTGCCCAGGCCGCGGGCGAGGCGGACGAGCAACTCGCCTTCCTCGTTCGAGGTGGCGCCGTGCACGAGCACGCCGAGGTCGGAACCGGGAACGCTCTTCAGCGACTCGCGGGCGACGGACAGCGCGTCGTCCCACGTCGTCGCCGACCACTGGCCGTTGCGCTTGACCATCGGCGACTTCACGCGATCCGCCGCGTACAGGCCCTGGTGGCTGTAGCGGTCACGGTCGGAGAGCCAGCACTCGTTGATCGTCTCGTTGTCGCGTGGCACGTTGCGCAGCACTTCGCCGCGGCGCGTGTGCATCCACAGGTTCGAGCCCAGCGCATCGTGGTAACCGATGGACGGGCGCGCGATCAGTTCCCAGGCGCGCGCCTGGAACTGGAACGGCTTATTGGTCAGCGCGCCGACCGGGCAGACGTCGATGATGTTGCCCGACAGTTCGCTCTCGATCGTCTTGCCGATATAGGTGCCGATCTCCAGGTTCTCGCCGCGGCTCATGCCGCCGAGTTCGTACGTGCCGGCGATCTCGCTGGTGAAGCGGACGCAGCGCGTGCACTGGATGCAGCGGGTCATCTCGGTGGCGATCAGCGGGCCGAGGTTCTCGTCGGCCACGGTGCGCTTGCGCTCGTTGAAGCGCGACACCGAGCGGCCGTAGCCGAGGGAGACGTCCTGCAGTTCGCACTCGCCGCCCTGGTCGCAGATCGGGCAGTCGAGCGGATGGTTGATGAGCAGGAACTCCATCACGTTGCGCTGCGACTTGAGCGCCTTGTCCGAACGCGTGAAGACCTTCATGCCCTCGCCCACCGGCGTGGCGCAGGCCGGCGCCGGCTTCGGCATCTTCTCGATTTCCACCAGGCACATGCGGCAGTTGGCGGCGATCGCGAGCTTGCGGTGATAGCAGAAGCGCGGGATGGGGATACCGACGGCATCGGCCGCCTGGATGATCATCGACCCCTTGGCTACCTGCACCGGAACGCCGTCGATCTCGATGTTGACGAGGTCCGGCGCGGCATTGGCTACGGGCTGCGCACTCATGCAGCGACTCCAGTGGTGACCGTGTCAGCCGGACCGTCGACGATCGAACGGCCATGCTCCACGTAGTATTCGAATTCGTGCCAGAAGTGGTACAGGAAACCCTGCACCGGCCACGCGGCGGCTTCGCCGAAGGCGCAGATGGTGTGCCCTTCGATCTGGCCGGCGACGGCCTTCAGGCGATGCAGGTCGTCCTGCGTGCCCTTGCCTTCGACGATGCGCGACAGCACGCGGTACATCCAGCCGGTGCCTTCGCGGCACGGCGTGCACTGGCCACACGACTCGGCCTTGTAGAAGCGAGCGATGCGGTGGCAGGCGCGGACCATGCAGGTGGTCTCGTCCATCACGATCACGGCGCCCGAACCCAGGCCCGACCCCGCCTTCTGCAGCGAGTCGTAGTCCATGGTGCATTCCATGACCTTCTCGGCCGGCAGCACCTTCATCGAGGAACCGCCGGGAATGCATGCCTTGAGCTTCTTGCCGCCGCGGATACCGCCGGCCATCTGCAGAAGTTCGGAGAACGGCGTGCCGAGCTTGATCTCGAAGTTACCCGGATTGGCCACGTGGCCGGACACCGAGAAGATCTTCGGACCACCGTTGTTCGGCTTGCCGATGTTGAGGAACCACTCCGCGCCGTTGCGCAGGATCGCCGGCACCGAGGCGTAGGTTTCGGTGTTGTTGATCGTGGTCGGACGGCCGTACAGGCCGAAACCGGCCGGGAACGGCGGCTTGAAGCGCGGCTGGCCCTTCTTGCCTTCCAGCGATTCCATCAGCGCGGTCTCTTCGCCGCAGATGTAGGCGCCGGCGCCGAGGGCGTTATAGATATCCACGTCGATGCCCGAACCGGCGATGTCCTTGCCGAGCAGGCCCGCCGCGTAGGCTTCCTTCAACGCCTCTTCGATGTGTTCGAACGGCTCGTGATGGAACTCGCCACGCAGGTAGTTGTAGGCGACGGTGGAACCGGTGCAGTAGCAGGCGATCGCCAGGCCTTCGATGACGGCATGCGGGTTGAAGCGCAGGATGTCACGGTCCTTGCAGGTACCCGGCTCGGATTCGTCGGAGTTGCACAGGATGTACTTCTGGCCGGGCGCCGTGCGCGGCATAAACGACCACTTCAGGCCCGTGGGGAAGCCGGCGCCGCCGCGACCGCGCAGCGCGCTCTTCTTGATTTCTTCGATCAGCGCGGCCGGATCGGGCTTCTCTGCCAGGATCTTGCGCCACGCCTTGTAACCATCGACCTTCTCGTAGCTATCGAGGGCCCAGGGCTTTTCGAAATGCAGGGTCGTGTAGACGACCTGGTGTTCCTGCGGTGCGGGTCCGACCGGACCAGTGCTGCTAGCCATTGCCCTTACCTCACTTCAGACCGTCGAGAATGGCGTCGACCGATTCGGCCGTCAGCTTCTCGTGGTAGTGACCGTTGACGACCATCATCGGGGCGCCGGCGCATGCGGCCAGGCATTCCTCTTCCTGCTTGAGATAGATACGGCCGTCGGCCGTGCTCTCGCCGGTCTTGATGCCGAGTTTCTTCTCGCAATGACGAACGAGGCCTTCGGCACCGTTCAACCAGCAGGAGATGTTGGTGCAGATGGCGACGTTGTTGCGGCCGACGGGCGAGGTCTCGAACATCGAGTAGAAGCTCGCCACTTCGTAGGCCCAGATCGCCGGCAGGTCGAGGTACTTCGCGACCGCGGTGATCAGTTCGTCCGTGAGGTAACCCTGGTTCTGTTCCTGCGCGCCCATCAGCGACTGGATCAGCGCCGAACGCTTGCGGTCCGGCGGGAACTTCGACACCCAGTGATCGATATGGGCACGGGTGTGATCGTTGAGCACGACGAGAGGATCGACGTCCTTCACCTGCTCGAAATGACCGGTGGCTTTCATGATTCAGTTCACTCCGTCGACTTAGCGGTCGACTTCGCCGAAGACGAGATCGTAGGTGCCGATCATCGCGACGACGTCGGCGAGCATGTGGCCCCTAACGATCGCGTCCATGGAAGACAGGTGCGCGAAGCCCGGCGCGCGCAGGTGCACGCGGAAAGGCTTGTTCGCACCGTCGGACACGAGGTAGCAGCCGAATTCACCCTTGGGTGCCTCGACCGCGGCGTAGGTCTCACCCGCCGGCACGCCATAGCCCTCGGTGAAGAGCTTGAAGTGGTGGATGAGCGCTTCCATGTCGCTTTTCATTTCTTCACGACTGGGCGGCGCGACCTTGTAGTTCTGCGTCATAACCGGGCCCGGGTTGGCCTTCAGCCACGCCACGCACTGCTTGATGATGTTGTTCGACTGGCGCATTTCCTCGACGCGAACCAGGTAGCGGTCGTAGCAATCGCCGTTGACGCCCACCGGGATGTCGAAATCCATGTCGGCGTAGGCCGCGTACGGCTGCTTCTTGCGCAGGTCCCAGGCAATGCCCGAGCCACGCAACATCGCACCGGTCATGCCCCAGGCCTGGGCCTTCTCGGGCGGGATGACACCGATGCCGACCGTGCGCTGCTTCCAGATGCGGTTGTTGGTCAGCAGCGACTCGTATTCGTCGACGCGGGCCGGGAAATCGTTGGTGAACTCGGTGAGGTAATCCAGCATCGAGCCCTCGCGCCAGGCGTTCAGGCGCTTGAGATCGCTGCCCTTGTGCCACGGCGACTCGCGGTACTTCGACATCTGCTCGGGCAGGTCGCGGTAGACGCCGCCGGGGCGGTAGTACGTGGCGTGCATGCGCGCGCCCGACACCGCCTCGTAGACGTCCATCAGTTCCTCACGCTCGCGGAACGCGTAGAGGAACACGGCCATGGCGCCGAGATCGAGCGCGTTGGAACCGACCCACATCAGGTGGTTCAGGATGCGCGTGATCTCGTCGAACATCGTGCGGATGTACTGCGCGCGGACCGGCGCCTCGATACCGAGCAGGTTTTCGATGGCGCGCACGTAGGCGTGCTCGTTGCACATCATCGACACGTAGTCGAGACGGTCCATGTAGCCGATCGACTGGTTGAACGGCTTGGATTCGGCCAGCTTCTCGGTGCCACGGTGCAGCAGGCCGATATGCGGGTCGGCACGGACGATCGTCTCGCCGTCCATCTCCAGCACCAGGCGCAGCACGCCATGCGCAGCGGGATGCTGCGGGCCGAAGTTCATCGTGTAATTGCGGATTTCTTCCACGGCTTAATTCTCCCGCCAGTGATCGGCGGATTCCGCCCTGGCCTGATCGAGGTCGGCGTCGTTGCGGATCGTGCGCGGCACCAGCACGCGCGGCTCGATCGAGACCGGTTCGTAGACGACACGCTTCTGCTCGGGGTCGTAGCGGACCTCGACATTGCCGATCAGCGGGAAATCCTTGCGGAACGGATGGCCCACGAAGCCGTAGTCGGTGAGGATGCGGCGAAGATCGGGATGGCCGTCGAAGATGATGCCGAACAGGTCGAACGTCTCGCGCTCGAACCAGTCCGCGCCCGGCCACACCGGCGTGATCGACGGCACGACGGGAAACGCGTCGTCCTCGCAGAACGCGCGCAGGCGGATGCGCTGGTTGAGTTCGATCGACAGCAGGTGGATGACGGCGGCGTAGCGGCGCGGCAGCTCGACGGCACGCGGACGCTCGGCCCAGGTGAAGCGGCCGGCCGACTGTCCTTCCACGCCGCGCGAGAAGCTCTCGCCCTGCGCGGTGTCGGTGTCCCATTCGGTCTGGCCGTAGCTGAGGTAATCCACACCGCAGACGTCGATGACGGTGGTGAAACGGAAGCCGGCCTCGTCGCGCAGCGCCGTGGCGACGGAGATGAGGTCGCGCGGTGCCACCTCGGCGGTGACCTCGTTGCGCTCGACCTTCACCGCCAGCATGTCGCCGAAGCGCGCGGCGAGCCGTTCGACCAGCGAGGTCTCGTTAGTAACGCTCATGTGCGATGCCCTGTTAACGCGCGATCGTGTGGGTGCGGCGGATCTTCTTCTGCAACTGCAGGATGCCGTGGATCAGCGCTTCGGCCGTCGGCGGGCAACCCGGCACGTAGATATCGACCGGAACGATGCGATCGCAGCCACGCACGACCGAATAGGAATAGTGGTAATAGCCACCGCCGTTGGCGCAGGAGCCCATCGAGATGACCCACTTCGGATCGGGCATCTGGTCGTAGACCTTGCGCAGCGCCGGGGCCATCTTGTTGACCAGCGTGCCGGCGACGATCATCACGTCGGACTGGCGCGGGCTGGGACGGAAGATGACGCCGTAACGGTCGAGGTCGAGGCGCGCGGCACCCGCGTGCATCATCTCGACGGCGCAGCAGGCCAGGCCGAAGGTCATCGGCCACATCGAGCCGGTGCGCGCCCAGTTCATCAAGGCGTCGATGCTGGTGACGCCGAAACCACGGTTCACGACCGGCGCGTCGCCGTTCGGACGGAGGATGTCGTCGACGAGGTTCAGCGGTTCCGGGTTGTGCATCACCCGGTCGATGCTGGTCATCACTCCCATTCGAGCGCTCCCTTCTTCCAGACGTAAGCGAAACCGACCACGAGCAGCGCGAGGAACAGCGCCATTTCGATCAGCGCGATGGCGCCGATCTTGTCGAACACCACCGCCCACGGAAAAAGGAAGGCGATTTCGAGGTCGAAGATGATGAAGAGGATGGCGATGAGGTAATAGCGCACGTCGAACTTCATGCGCGCGTCCTCGAAGGCTTCGAAGCCGCACTCGTAGGGCGACAGCTTCTCCGATTCCGGACGCCGCGGCCCGGCGAGTATGCCGACCACCAGAAGGACGCTGCCAAGGCCGATGGCGACGGCGATGAACAACAGGACGGGCCAATATTGGGCAAGCACGATGCTGCGTACCTCCGCGCCTCGCTGGGCGCATCAGTGACCGTCGACGGGGACGAGCGGTCCGGCTAGTGTCGCCGGAGCTTTTTTCGAATCGATCCAAACGGAACGACCCGTGCCGGCGCGGCGGGCGCGCCAACGACTCCGGATATCCACAATCTCACGTTGGGGAACCGATCTATTGTACCAGTGCGTGCAGGTATTACGACAAGCCTTAATACGGGAAAAACTGCATCGCGATGGTGCAATCGGGAGTCACATCGTCTGGGTGGGACGCTCTGAGGCGAGGGTGCCGGCCAGCAGCCCCTCGATGCGTTGCCGTGCGGCCTCGCTCTCGGGCGACTCGTTGAACTGGATGCCCACGCCGGCCGTGCGATTGCCCTGCGCGCCCACCGGCGTGATCCAGACGACCCGGCCGGCGACCGACAGTCGCTCGTTCTCGTCGATGAGGGTGACCAGCAGGGCTACTTCGTCGCCCAGGCTGTAGCGCTGTGCGGTGGGCGCGAACAGCCCGCCCGTCTTCAGATAGGGCATGTACGAGATGTACAGGGAATTCACGTCCTTGATCTTCAGGGAAAGAATGCCCTGTCGCGGCGAGGAGCTGGTGGCGGTCATGGCGTGGAATCCCCTTGGCTGAGCGGCATCCTAGCTAGGCTACGGGCCGGGCCACAAGCCCGAACGGCTCGGGGTCCTGCCCTGTCCAGCCGTAGCGATCGTAGATCCAGGGCGTGGAAAGGTCGGCGGTCAGCTTGACGAAGGCCGGGCCGGGAGCGTCGCGCAGGGGCAGCACCCAGCCATCGCCCGCCCGCTCCAGGGGCGCCTTGCGCCAGGGCCATATGGCCACGCCCTGCCCGTCGGCCAGCACCAGGCGCAGGCGGGTACGGGCCAGCGGACCCGGCCGCCAGGGCAAACGCAGCGATCCGCTGCCGGGCGCGGGCGGCGGGCGGTCGAACCGTTCGGGACGCGCGGCCACGGCGAGCATCCGCTTGCGGCTCAGGGCCATCTGGGTGGCATGCTCCAGCACGGCCTCGATCTTGGTCGCCTGCCGCTCCGGGTCCACATCCAGCACCAGCAGGTCTTCCGGCGCGGACCGCTCCGTGCCATGCACCATGTAGGTGAGCACGTCGGCCCGCGACCCCGCCGCCGCCAGGGCCAGGCGCGCGAGCACGTGGGCCGAGCCATGATCGGGGTGGGTGTCACCCAGGTCGGGAATGACGACCAGGCTGGGACGCGTCCGCTCCATCACCCGGCGGATGGCACCCACCGCCGCGGTGTGGCGCAGCCGCAGTTCCTCGGTCACCCGCATGTCGTGCCAGCCCAGCGCGTGAAGATGATCGGGACCGACGCCGAGGCGGGCCAGCGCCGAGGCCACCTCGCCGCGACGCCGGGCGCCCCAGCGGGCGCGGCCGGCCTCGTCGATGACGAGGCGCCGTTCCATCCAGCGCTGCGGCCAAGGATTGTCGTCGCCATCGGTCAGCAGCAGGACATCGGCACGGCCGCCCGCGGCCAGCGTCCGCTGGATCAGCATGCCGGCCGCCAGGGATTCGTCGTCGGGGTGCGGCGCGACCACCAGGAGGCGGGTGCTGCCGTCGATGACCGGATGGCGTGACACGTGGCTCTCCTTACGGCTCGGAAACGTCGGATCGATTAAGACCGAACGCGCGATAAGAGCGCGTCAACGCCACGCCGCGAGTAATTCGATGAGGATGAGGTCGACACGCAGCGGCCCGCGCAAGGCGTCGCGCGCGCGGTTGGCCTTGCCGTACCAGCCGTCGAGCGCCTCGTCGTCGAGTTGGCTGTCCAGCGGCGCGGCCTTGCCGGACGCGCGTGCGCGCAGTTCGTCGGTGGCCGCCTGGGCGGCGAACCAGAGATAGCGCGAGGGATCGGCCGCCTGCCAGCGCTTGACGACCTCCATGGCGTCGCCCCGCCCCGCGGCGAGCGCCTTGAGGTCGTGTCGGACCTCGCCGCGCTGTTTCAAGGCGCCATCGGAGGCCCAGGCGCGGGCCATGCCCGGATTGCCACCCGCCGCCTCGAGCGCGGCGGGGGCATCCTGTACGCCCTCGGCGCGCAGCCAGTCGAGGGCGGTTTCCCGCGAGGGAACGAGGAAGTCGATCCGCTGGCAGCGGCTGCGGATCGTCGCCGGCAGGCGCGCCGGCTCGTCGGCCACGAGGACGAGCAGGGTCGAGGGCGTGGGCTCTTCCAATGTCTTCAGCAGCGCATTGGCCGCGGCCGCGTTCATCGCGTCGGCGGGATCGATGGTGACGACCTGCCAGCCACCGAACTGGCTCGCCATGGACAGGCGCTGGGACAGGTCGCGAACCTGGTCGACCACGATCTCGCTGCGGGTGACGCCGTCCTTGCGCAGGCCGAACGACAGGGCGACGAGGTCGGGATGGGTACCGGCCGCGAGCAGCTGGCAACCACGGCAGATGCCGCAGGCCACGCCGGCGACGGGTTGCTGGCAGAGCAGCCCGTTGACGAAGGCGGCGAGGAAATCACGCTTGCCGAGGCCGGCCGGACCGGCAAGCAGCAACGCGTGCGGCAGGGCGTCACGCTCGCGCCGCGCCTGCAAGCGCGCCCATGCGTCGGCGTGCCAGGGACGGGCCGTCATGAAGTGGCCTTCGCGAAGAGCCCGGCGACGCCGGCGATGGCCTGGTCGAGCACGTCGCCGGGTGCCGCGCTGGCGTCCAGCACGCGGAAGCGTGCCGGATCGGCCGACGCCCGCTCGCGATACGCCTCGCGCACGCGCTCGAAGAAGGCGTCGCCTTCCACCTCGATCCGGTCCGCCTCGCCGCGGCCCGCGGCGCGCGCGCGGCCCGTGCTCACCGGCAGGTCGAGCAACAGGGTCACGTCGGGCGTGAGGCCATGCGCTGCCCAGCGTTCCAGTTCGGCGATGCGCTCGACCGGCTGGCCACGACCACCGCCCTGGTACGCGTAGCTCGCGTCCGTGAAGCGATCGCACAACACCCAACGGCCCGCGGCCAGCGCCGGATCGATCACCTGGCGCACCAGCTGGGCACGCGACGCGAACATGAGCAGCAGTTCGGCCTCGGCGCAGAGTTCGTTGTTGGCGGCATCCAGCACCACGCCGCGCACCGCCTCACCGACGACCGTGCCGCCGGGCTCGCGGGTGACCACGAGATCGACGCCGCGCTCGCGAAGGTGCGCTTCGAGGCCGCGCAGCAAGGTGCTCTTGCCGGCGCCTTCGCCACCTTCGAGGGTAATCAACCGGCCACGCATGGGAGAGGTCACTGGCATCGCTTCAATTGGTAACAGGCCACGGCCCGGTTGTGTTCTTCGAGGGTGGACGAGAAGACGTGGCTGCCGTCGCCACGGGCGACGAAGTACAACTCCTTGCCCTCGGCGGGATGCAGCGCCGCCTGGATCGCCGCGCGCCCCGGCAGGGCGATCGGCGTGGGCGGCAGGCCCACCCGCATGTACGTATTGTAAGGGGTGTCGGTCGTGAGGTCGCTCTTGTGGATGTTTCCCGCATAGGCGGCACCCATCCCGTAGATCACCGTCGGGTCGGTCTGCAGCAGGATGCGCTGTTGCAGGCGGCGGACGAACACGCCGGCGATGCGCGGGCGCTCGTCCGCCCTGCCCGTCTCCTTTTCCACGATCGAGGCGAGGATCAGGGCCTCGTAGGGCGAGGCCAGGGGCAGCCCCTGCGCCCTGCCCGGCCATGCCGCGTCCAGTGTCTTCGTCATCGCCACGTACGCGCGCTTGAGGATGCTCGAATCGGTATCGCCCTTGACGTAGGCGTAGGTCTCCGGAAGGAAACGGCCTTCGGGGTTGTCACCCTCGGCACCCAGCTGCTTCATGATGCCGGCATCGTCCATGCTCGCGGTGTCGTGGGTGAGCGTGTCCACCGAGGCGAGCGCGCGGCGCAGGTCGGCGAAGGTCCAGCCGTCGACGATGGTGAAGTTGCGCTGCATGACCTTGCCGCTGGCCATGTCGCCGATGAGGTCGCGCGGCGTCATGCCGGGACGCAAGGCGTACTCGCCCGCATGCAGGCGGCCCGACGCATGCATCTGCATCGCGAGCAATCGCCAGTACAGCGGTGAGGCCCGGCTGGCCTTGCGATTGCGCAGGTCACGCACGATGTCCTTGAACGACGCGCCGCGCGCCACGTCGATGCTCTGCCCGGCCGTGGGAATCGCCAGCGGGGTACGGGCAAAGCGCGCCCAATCGAACCAAAGCCAGGAACCCGTGGCGATGAGGGCGAGCAGCACTGCCAGCAGGATGACTCGCCAGAGGGCGATGCCGCGCACTTTCATCGATCGGATTCCTTCGAACCTGTGGGCAACGGCAGGCCGATGTCGCGCCAATGCGCCTGCAAGGCGCGGGTGACGGGACCGGGCTGCCACGAACGGGTCGCGAAAACCCGAACCGGGAGAATGCCGCGAACGGCGGAAGTGAGGAAGACCTCGTCGGCTTCGGCGAGTCGAGCGGGGTTCATCCGCGCCTGAGTCACGTCGCGCACGGCCAGGATTTCCGCGCGTGCCACGCCCGCCACGCCACAGGCATCGACCAGCGGCGTGACCAACTGGCCGGCGAAGACGGCGAACAGGTTGGCGGCCGTCGCGCAAACGACGTTGCCTTCCATGTCGAGCATCAATCCCTCGTCCACCGCCGGGTCGTCCCACTCCGCGCGCGCCAGGACCTGTTCGAGCCGGTTGAGGTGCTTCATCCCGGCGAGCAAGGGCTGGGCAGCCAGCCGCGTATCGCACAAGCGAACGGCCATGCCGGAGTCATACGGCGGCGCTTGCAGCGCCAGCGGCGCAACCGTCACCACCAGGGTCGGACGAGGCGTAGCGGGTGGCGCGTAGCCGCGCGCGCCCTCACCGCGCGAGAGGGTCACCCGGGCGACGCCATCGGCGAGGCCGCGGGAAAGCCGGCCTATCTCGGCAAGGATCGCATCCGTGTCCGGCGGGGGTATGCGCAACCGGGCGCAGCCTTGGCGAAGGCGCGCCTCGTGGCGCGGCCACAGCGGAACCTGACCGTCCGCGACGCGCAGCGTTTCGAACAATCCATCGCCGTAAGTGAAGCCACGATCGGTGACGGAAACACGATCGGCGTCGATGAAATCGACGGAGGTGCGCGTGCTCATGCCGCGCCGAACACGCGCAGCAGTCCGCGTGCCTTGGCCCGGGTCTCGTCGAGTTCCTTCTCGGGCACCGAATCGACGACGATGCCCGCGCCGGCGCGCAGCGACACCTGCGCGCCCTCGACGGCCAGCGTGCGGATGAGGATGTTGAGGTCCATGTCGCCGTTGTCGTCGACATAACCGAGCGCACCGGTGTACGCACCGCGGGGTTCCTGCTCGATCGCGCCGATGATCTCCATGCAACGCACCTTGGGGCATCCGGTGATGGTGCCGCCCGGAAAGGTCGCGGCGATCACCTGCCCCGGCGTCACGCCCGCGCGTGCGCGGCCACGGACGTTCGACACGATGTGGTGCACGTGCGCGTAGCTTTCCACCACCATGAGTTCATCGACCTTCACGCTGCCGGGCACGCAGACGCGTCCGAGGTCGTTGCGCTCGAGATCGATCAGCATCACATGCTCGGCGCGCTCCTTCGGATGGGTGGTGAGTTCGCGGATGCGAGCCGCGTCGTCGTCACCGGCCAGGCGTGGACGCGTGCCGGCGATGGGACGCGTCTGCAGGATGCCGTCACGCGATTCCACCAGGCGCTCCGGCGAGGAACTGACGATGGCCCATCCCGGCTGCTGCAGGAGCCCGGCGAACGGCGCGGGATTGGCGCGCCGCAGTGCCTGCATCAAATGGGCCGGCGCCGGCGGTTCGGCGAACGTGGCCGTCCAGCGGCGCGACAGGTTCACCTGGAAGACGTCGCCTGCGCGCAGGTGCTCGTGCACGCGATGTACGCCATCGAGGAACCGCGACGGTTCGTCTTCCTCCACGCTCCGTGGCGCCGGCAGCGGCACGTCGGAAAGCGCGTCTTCCACGTCGGCGGCGAGCACGTCCAGCCAGTCCTCGGCACCTTCTTCCGCAAGCAGGATCGTGCGCTGCTCCACATGGTCGACGATGACGGCCGCGGGAACACGCAGCGCGAAGGCGACGGGAGCGGCGCCGCGCGTGGATGGAAGACGCAGGCTCGGCTCGATCTGGCCGACCAGTTCGTAACCGAGGTAGACCGCCCATCCGCCATGGAACGGAAGCCCGTCGTCGACGCGCGGCTTGCGCCGCGCGGCGCAGGCAGCGTCGAGTGCATCGAGGAAATCGCCGGGCACGATGGCGCCCTGCGCGTCACGGGTAAACCCATCGACGGACAACGTCAGGGACGCATCGCCCGCCGCGAAAAGGATGTCGAAGCGCGACTGCGGCGTACCGGTAACCGCACTGGCCAGCAACGCGACATAGCGCTCCGGATGTGACGCGGCCGGCGCGAGCAGATCGCGCCGGCCGGCCAGGGTTCGCGTGACGAAAGCCAACGCGTCAGACGCGGCGGAAAACGAGCGTACCGTTGGTGCCACCGAAGCCGAACGAATTCGACATGACCACCTCGATGTCCGCCTTCTCCGCCTTGTTCGGCACGAGGTCCATGCCCAGTGCCGCGACTTCCGGGTCCACGTCCACGAGGTTCATCGTGGGCGGCATGATGCCCTCGCGCAGGGCCTGGATGGAGAAGATCGCTTCCACGCCGCCCGCCGCACCGAGCAGATGGCCGGTGACCGACTTGGTGGAGCTGACCGCGAACTGGCCCTTCTTCGTGGCGTGCTCGCCGAACACGTTGCGGATGGCCTTGGCTTCGCCCAGGTCGCCCACGGGCGTGGACGTGCCGTGCGCGTTGACGTAGCGCACGTCGGACGGCTGGATGCCCGCGTCGTGCAGCGCGTTGCGCATCGCCAGTTCGGCACCGTCGCCACTGGGCGAGGTGATGTGGTAAGCGTCGCCGCTCATGCCGAAACCGATGAGCTCGGCGAGGATGTTCGCGCCGCGCGCCTTGGCGAACTCGTATTCCTCGAGCATCAACATGCCCGCGCCGTTGGACAGCAGGAAGCCGTCACGGCCGATGTCCCACGGACGGCTGGCATGCGCCGGGTCGTCGTTGCGCGTGGACATCGCCTTGGCCGAGCAGAAACCGGCCATGGCCGTCGGCGTGGTCGCGAATTCCGCACCGCCCGCGAGCATCGCATCGGCATCGCCGTACTGGATCAGGCGCATCGCCATGCCGATGTTGTGCGCGGCCGTGGTGCAGGCCGACACCAGCGCGATGTTCGGACCCTTCAGGCCGTGGTAGATCGACAGGTTGCCGGCCACCATGTTGATGATCGAACTCGGCACATAGAACGGCGAGACCTTGCGCGGGCCCTTCTCGGCCAGTTCGAGGGCCGTGCCCTCGATGGTGTGCAGGCCACCGATGCCCGCACCGGCGGCGACACCGATCCGGCCGGCGTTCTCGTCGGTCACGACGAGGCCCGACTGGCGGAACGCATGCGTACCGGCGACGATGCCGTAGTGGATGAACGGGTCCATCCGCTTGAAGTCCTTCGCGATGGAGCGCCGTTCGTCGTCCGGCGTATCGGTGCCGGCGAAGTACGCGTCGACGGCATCGAAACCATCGACCTCACCCGCGATGCGGGTGGTGTAGGCGCTGGCGTCGAATGCGGTCACAGGGCCGATGCCACTGTTACCTTCGACGACATTCTTCCAGGCGGTGGCGACATCGTTGCCGACCGGCGAGACGATGCCCATACCGGTCACTACCACACGTCGTTTACTCATGCGTTCTCATCCTTCACTGTGTTCCGCGCAAACCATACGCGGGCGCAGGTTGCGTTAGACGCAAACGAAAACTGCGCCATGAGGCGCAGCTTCCGTGTCGCTCGGAGATCGACGGGAGGCGGCGCCTCCGATCGACAGCCAGTCGCTCGATCAGGCCTTGACGTGGGCCTTGACGTAATCGATCGCCTGCTGGACCGTCGTGATCTTTTCGGCGTCTTCGTCCGGGATCTCGCACTCGAACTCTTCTTCGAGAGCCATCACGAGCTCAACGGTGTCGAGCGAATCGGCGCCCAGATCGTCGACGAACGAAGCGTTGTTGGTGACTTCCTCTTCCTTTACGCCCAGCTGTTCAACGACGATCTTCTTGACGCGCTCTTCGATGGTGCTCATGTTGCCTTTACCTCCCGAGGGGAAAATCCGGCGGCATTGTAGTGGCTAAGGACAGAACCCGCCAACACACCGCCGTCACGTGGGTGACGCCCGGTTTTTCTTAGCCGGGCGCGAAATAACGATTGTCTCTCAAAAACGGGCTGGTGGCGACTGCCTCCGGCCCTGGCCCATCAGGGCATGTACATGCCGCCGTTGACGTGCAACGTCTCGCCGGTGATGTATTTGGCCGCCGGGGAGGCCAGGAAGGCCACCGCCTCGGCGATATCGCCGGCTTCACCCAGGTGGCCCAGGGCGATGCCCGAAAGCAGCGCGGTGCGCTGCTCTTCCGGCAGGGCACGGGTCATGTCGGTGTCGATGAAGCCCGGGGCCACCACGTTCACGGTGATTCCGCGGGAACCGATCTCACGGGCCAGCGATTTCGAGAACGCGATGATGCCGGCCTTGGCGGCCGCGTAGTTCGCCTGCCCCGGGTTGCCGGTGACGCCGACCACCGAGGCGATGCTGACGATCCGGCCCTTGCGCGCCTTCATCATCCCGCGCATCACCGCTTTCGACGTGCGGAACACCGAGGTGAGGTTGGTTTCGATGATGGCGCTCCAGTCCTCTTCCTTCATGCGCATGAGGAGCTGGTCGCGCGTTATGCCGGCGTTGTTCACGAGGATCGAGATGGCGCCGGTTTCCTTGCCGATACCGTCGATGAGCGATTCGATCGCGCTGGCGTCGGTCACGTCGAGCACGCGGCCATGGCCGCCGTGCGCGGCGAGGCGCTCGCCGATGGCCTTGGCGCCGGCTTCGCTGGTGGCGGTGCCGTACACGGTGGCGCCGAGCGAGGCGAGACGATCGGCGATCGCCGCGCCGATACCGCGGCTGGCGCCGGTGACGAGGGCGATTTCACCCTGCAGGGATGAGCTCATGGGAATGTCCTGTGTACTTGAAGGGATCAGGCGGACGCGGGGGACAGCGCCGCCTCGAGGTCGGCCGGGGCGCCGATGGCCTTGCCATCGATCGACTTGTCGATGCGCTTGATGAGGCCGGAAAGGACCTTACCCGGGCCGCATTCCATCGTCTGGACGATGCCTGCGGCGGCCAGCGCCTGCACGCACTCGGTCCAGCGCACCGGCAGGTAGAGCTGGCGCATCAGCGCGCCACGGATGTCCTCGATGGACGCATGCACCCGGGCATCGGCGTTCTGGACCACCGGGATCGAGGGCAGACGCCACTCCAGCGCGTTCATCGCTTCCCCGAGCTTGTCGGCCGCATCGCGCATGAGCATGCAATGCGAGGGCACGGACACGGCCAGCTTCACCGCCTTCTTCACGCCGAGTTCGGCCAGGCGGGCGAGCGCGCGGTCCACCGCCTCGGCGTGGCCGGCGATCACCAGTTGCCCGGGGGAGTTGTAGTTGGCCGGGGCGACGACCTGGCCCTGGGCGACTTCCTCGCAAACCTGGGCGATCTGCGCGTCGTCGCCGCCGAGGATGGCGGCCATGGCGCCCACGCCAGGCGGCACCGCGGCCTGCATCAGGCGGCCGCGCCGGGCGACCAGACCAGCCGCATCCTTCAGCGAGAGCGCCCCAGCGGCCACCAGGGCGCTGTACTCACCCAGGCTGTGGCCGGAAAGGTAGGCCGGCACCGGCCCGCCCAGCTTCTGCCACACGCGCCAGACGGCGACGCTGGCGGCCAGCAGGGCCGGCTGCGTGTTTTCCGTGCTGTTGAGGGTGTCCTCGGGGCCGTTCTGGCTGATGTCCCAAAGATCGACGCCGGCACCGACCGAGGCTTCCTCGAAGGTGGCGCGGACTTCCCCGTGCGCCGCGGCCAGGTCGGCGAGCATGCCGACGGACTGCGAACCCTGACCGGGGAAAACGAAGGCGAGCGATGCACTGGATGAGGTCATGCGAAGCGATTCCGGTACTTCAAACCGCGCATGGTGCCAGCAACCCATGGGCGATTGCACCATTCGCGGGCGTGTGGAGGGTCCTACCCATGAAAAGACCCATATGTGGGGCCGGATACCCTGTGGGAGCCGCTTCAGCGGCGATGGGTGCTTGCCCGGCCTGGCCCGCTGCCGCGGGATCGCCGCTGAAGCGGCTCCCACCAGAACTCGTTTCAGCCGAGTTCTGGCGAGAGCCGACCCTGTCGGCGATGCCGATGGCCTAGTAGCGCAGCAGCGCCGAAGCCCAGGTGAAGCCGCCGCCGAACGCTTCCAGCAGCAGGTTCTGGCCACGCTGGACCTTGCCCGAGCGCACCGCGTAATCGAGCGCCAGGGGTACGGAGCCCGAGGACGTGTTGGCGTGCTTGTCCACCGTGACGATGACCCGGTCCATCGACATGTTCAGGCGCTTGGCCGTCGCTTCGATGATGCGCAGGTTCGCCTGGTGCGGGATCAGCCAGTCGATCTCCTCTTCCTTCATGCCGGCGTCCTCGAGGGTCTCGCCCACCAGGGAATCCAGCGTCTTCACCGCGACCTTGAAGACCTCGCGCCCGAGCATGTTGATGCGCACGCCATGGTTGGGTTCGTCGGTGAACCCGGCGGACACGCCCACCGGATTGAACAGCAAGTGCTTGAATCCACCATCGGCGCGCATGCGCGTGGTGAAGATGCCCGGCTCGTCCGAGGCCTCCAGCACCACGGCGCCGGCACCGTCGCCGAACAGGACGCAGGTTTCGCGCTCGGTCCAGTCGACCATGCGGGTGAGCGTCTCGGCGCCGATCACCAGGGCCTTCTTCGACTGGCCACTGCGCATGAAGGCGTTGGCCACGCCCAGCGCATAGACGAAGCCCGAGCATGCCGCGTTGACGTCGAACGCCGCGCAACCGTTGGCGCCCAGCCGGTGCTGCACGAGGCAGGCGGTGGACGGGAAGATGATGTCGGGCGTGGTGGTGCCGAGCACGATGAGGTCGATCTCGGACGCCTTGACCCCGGCGGCCTCCAGCGCGCGCTGCGCGGCGAGGAAGGCGAGGTCGCCGGTGGTTTCACCATCCGCCGCGATGTGGCGCTCGGTGATACCGGTGCGCGTGCGGATCCACTCGTCGCTCGTGTCGACGATCTTTTCGAGGTCGGCATTGGTCAGCACTTTCTCGGGAAGCGCGCTGCCGGTACCGATGATGCGGGCGTATTTCAGAACCGTATCCCCATGTGAGGGAGGATTCGCCCGGGGCGGTGTCTGTCCCGGGGCCGGAAAAGCTGGATGCCACAAACGCAAAACGGCGCGTTACCGCGCCGCCTGCGTTGTGATCTTCCCCAAGGTAGGGAGATCAGTCCTCGACTTCAACCGCGCCGCGGGTGTCGATGACCTTCTTGCCACGGTAGAAGCCATCCTTGGTCACGTGGTGACGCAGGTGGACTTCGCCGCTCGTCGGATCGGTCGACAGCTGCACGGTCTTCAGCGCATCGTGCGAACGACGCATGCCGCGGGTGGACGGGGTCTTGCGGCTTTTGGCAACGGCCATGACAAATCTCCAGCGAAATTACTTTATGAGTCCGCGGAGTGCCGCGAACGGGTTTTCAGATGTTTCCTGCGAGGGTGTTTCGTCCTCGCCGGGTCCGGTTACATCGTCGGGCAACTCATGGTCCGGATTGACCGGAACCAGGGGCAGCGCCAACAGCAGTTCATCTTCGATCGTCGCGACCAGGTCGAGCTTGCCGTCCTGTTCGACCAGCAGCGCCTCGTAGCCCGGGGGCAACGAAGCCTCTTCACTTTCCTCGACGATCAGTCCGAGACGGGTATCGACCTCGACCGGCAGTTGGAAAGGCTCCAGGGAACGCTGGCAGATCAGCGTCAGTTGGGCTTTCGCAAGCACGGCCACATAGGCGGTACCGAATTCGTCGCGACCGAAATCCAGCGTGTAGGTCACGTCCCCGTCGGGAGACGCGACCACCTCTCCGAGACGCTTGAATGCGGACACGGGGAGCTGACCCTGGAACGAACGCCGCGCACGAACCTCGCGCCAAGCGTCCACGGACGATGGCAAAGTCACGGACATAATCGTGAAATGGTAGGCATCAACACCCTTGAAGTCAACCGGTTAGGCCTCCGGCATCCAGGAACGGCACGCTTTTGCGCAGTGTCGGGACTTTCGGGCAGACTCGCTTCCTTCCGGCCAGTTTGCCGCAGCACGCCCACCAGGGGGAAGAGGTCGCGTGTTTTCCTTTGCCTATTATGCACTTGCCGGGGTGATCGTCGTCGCCGTGGGCTTGTGCGCGTGGACGGTACGGCACCAGCGTTCGCGACGCCGGCATGGCGCCCTGCAAGATCTCATGGACAATGCCGACCGCCTGGAGTCCGATCTCAAGGACTGTCGCGACCGCCTGCAGCGGGCCCACGCCGTCATGTCGGTCAGCCCCGACCTGCCCGCCACGGGCGAGGTCGAAGCCCAGCAAGCCGTCGACTCGGGGCTGCGCGCCCTGCTCCAGCAACGCCTGTGGATCCGTGACCGGGCTCCGGATGCCAGCCAACGTGAACTGGACGAGGCGGTGGATGCCCTGGTCCGGGCCCGGCATCAACTGGAACCGCGGTTGCGTGCCCTCGACGATGCGCAGACGGCGCTCGATACCGCCGTGCGCGAACATATCCACAAGGAGTTCTGATCGTGTCGCCGCAAGCCACCGTCGTCCTCGCCTCCACCTCGCCCTATCGCGCCAGCCTCTTGCGGCGGCTGCTCGACCACTTCGAGCAAGCCTCGCCGGGCACCGATGAAGCCGCCCTGCCCGGTGAACGTCCCGGGGCCCGGGCGGCCCGCCTGGCGGAAGCCAAGGCGCGCGCCGTGGCGGAGACACGTCCGGGCGCGGTCGTGATCGGCTCGGACCAGGTCGCCGACCTCGATGGCACCGTGCTGGACAAGCCGGTCACGGTGCACGCGGCACACAAGCAACTGGCGGCCAGTTCGGGGCATGAGGTGATCTTCCACACGGCGGTCTGCGTGATCGATCCGCGGGGGGACGCGACGACGCATGTCGACGAGACGCGGGTGCGCTTCCGCGAACTGAGCACGGAAGACATCGTCCGTTATGTCGAACGCGAACGGCCCCTCGATTGCGCGGGAAGCTTCAAGTGCGAGGGCCTGGGCATCGCCTTGTTCGAACGCATCGACAATGAAGACCCGACGGCGCTGATCGGCCTGCCCTTGATCGCCACCTCACGATTGCTGCGCGCCGCCGGGGTCGTGCTTCCGTAGCTTTTCGCGAAGGCTACGGAACCAGCGACGCCCGATAGGCCGAAGTCCACACCAGGCAAGCGTCGGGATCGGTCGACGAACCGCGCATCGCACGCGCGGTGGCCGCGTACAAGGCGAAACGCCGGCGCCCATCGAAGCGATCCACCCGTTCCAACGGCGCCGCGACTTCCACGCGCGAACAGACCGAGCCCAGCCAGTCCCTTTTCTCGCGTTCCCGCAGCGCCGTCTCGTCGACCACGAGCAGCAGAGGCTGCCCCGCATGCGCCGCGAGCGCCGACTCGTCCAGCCGCCACGCCGCGAGTTGCGGCGCGCGCCCATGCTTGGTGTTCAAGGGACTGTCCAGCGAGTACACCTCGCGCGCACCACCCAGCGCGAAGCGTAGTTCCGCCGCGAGCATGAAGTTGTCGGCCACGACGATCGCGCCCGGCCGAAGGGCGAGTTGCTTGCGGACCGTCTGCGCGCTTTCGCTCCAGCCGGTGAAGTTCGAGGGGAACGCCTTGACGCCGGCGAGGCGCACCGCGCCGTCGTTCGAAGCGGCCAGCCCGAGATAACCCAGGCCCGCCGCGAGCCCGAGACCGGCGAGCACGAATCCCGCGAACGCCGTCCGCCGCCAGGCCGCGGAGGCATCGCGAAGCAGCGCTGGCAGGATGGCGCAGATCAGCACGTATCCCGGCAGGGGCCAGTGCACGCGGAAGCGCAGGTCGTCCGCGAAGAGGCCGAGCACGAAGTACGCCACGACGAAGGTGCCGGCGATGATCGCCACGGCGTCGAAAGGTGCCTCGTCGCGCCGCCGCCACGATCGCCACAACGCCCACAACATCACCACCCATGCCACGGGCGTGCAGGTGACCGCCTGCTCGAGCGGCTGCACCAGCGCATCGGCGTGGAAGCGCCACGGGTTCCTTTCGACGACCTGGAACGCGATCCCCGCGCCTTGCGACCGCAGATTGTAGAAGACGATCGGCAGCAGGCCGATGGAGCCGATCGCCGATGCCAGCCACAGGCCGGGCCGCGACCACTGCGCACGGCCACGCGGCATCGCCAGCAGGAAGATCACCCCGGCAAGCATCGCCATCGCGGCCCGGTAATGCGTCGCCCATGCGATGGCGAGCCCCAGGCCGAGCCATGCCCAGTCGCGGAGCCTGTCGGTTTCCAACGCCGCGAGCAGGCCCCGTGTCGCCAGCACGATGGCGAAGGTGAGCGGCACGTCCGGCAGCGCCAACACGCCAAGGCTTCCCACCAGCGGCAACACCAGGGCGAACGTGCCCGCCTGCCAGCGCTCCACCTCACCACCGTAGCGTCTTGCGATGGCGGCAACCTGCCACGGCACGCAGGCACCGATAAGCAGGAACGGCAGGCGCATGGCGAAAAGGCCATGGCCGAGCACGCCCTCGGAAAGGGCGATCAACCATGCGGTAAGCGGCGGAAGATCGCTATAGCCCCACGCTGGCGCGAGGCTCTCCTGCCAATAGAACGCTTCGTCACCGAAGGGCGACAACGTGCACGCTATGACCAGCTTGGCGATGAAGGACACGGTCAGCAGGACGAGGAACATTCCTCGCCAGGATCGCGCCTGCACCGCTACACTCGAACGCTCACTCATCGACATGGCCAGGACGGGGGGCAGACGCATCGATCATGTCCGCGACGAATCCACTCCACGATGAAATGCTCCGGCATCGCCTGGATGCCGCCCTGGCCCAGGTCAACGGGGTGCTGCTGGGCAAGCCTCGCCAAGTGAAGCTGGCCTTCACCTGCCTCATCGCAGGCGGGCACCTGCTGCTGGAAGACGTGCCCGGGGTCGGCAAGACCACGCTCGCGCATGCGTTGGCCGCTACGTTCGATCTCGACTTCCAGCGCATCCAGTTCACCAGTGACCTCCTGCCGTCGGACATTATCGGGGTCAGCGTGTACGAGCGCGAGACCGGCGAATTCCGTTTTCATCCGGGCTCCATCTTCACCAGCCTGTTGCTGGCGGACGAGATCAACCGCGCGACGCCGAAATCGCAGAGCGCCCTGCTGGAAGCGATGGCCGAAGGCCAGGTCACCGTCGACGGCGTCACCCGCGAACTGCCGCGCCCCTTCTTCGTCGTGGCCACGCAGAATCCGCTCGACCTGGCTGGCACCTTTCCCCTGCCCGATTCGCAGCTGGATCGCTTCATGCTGCGGCTCAGCCTCGATTATCCCGACCCCGCGGCGGAACGCGCCCTGCTCACCGGCGAGGATCGCCGCGACATGATGGCGTCCCTCACGCCACGCCTCGACGTCACGGCGATCGGACAGCTGCATGCCGCGGCGCAGTCGGTGAAAGTCAGCCCCGCGCTGCTCGACTACCTGCAGGCCCTGCTTGCCGCCAGCCGGAAACACAACGAGGTGCGCGTCGGTCTTTCGCCCCGCGCCGGCCTGGCCTTGCTCGCCGCGTCGCGTTCGTGGGCCTTGTTGAGCGGTCGCGACTACGTGATCCCGGAAGACCTGCAAACGGTCTTCGTGCCGGCGGCCGCGCATCGGCTCGTCCCCGGCCGTGGCAGCCACCGTGAAGCCATCGCGCGATCGATCCTGGCCGAGACCGCGGTGCCCTGATGCCCTCACGCGCCCAGCGGCTGGTCGCCTGGGCGGAACGCCGCCTGCCTTCGCTGACCCGGTTGCGCCAACGCGAATCCCTGCCCATCCAGCTGCACCGCCGGCGCATCTACATCGTGCCGACCGGTTTCGGCGTGGGCTTCTCGGTGCTGCTCGGCGTGATGCTGGTGGGTTCGCTCAACTACGCCAACAACGCGGCGTTGATGCTCACCTGCCTGCTTGGCGCCGCTACCGCCGGCAGCATGCTCGTGGCCTTTCGTGTACTCAACGGCCTGACCATCGGCGGCCTTCGCGCCGGAACCGCGCGGGCCGGCGAATCCATCCGGGTATCGCTCGACATCGGCGCAAGCCAGCGCGAACGCATGGCCGTGCGTCTGGATATCCAGGGGCGGGAGCACGTTTTCGTCGTACCCGCCGGCGGCGCCACGACCGCGGAATTCGACCTTCCCACGGAATTTCGCGGTTGGCTGGCCCTGCCCCGCATGCGTCTGCACAGCCGCTGGCCCCTGGGCATGTTCCGCGTATGGAGTTGGCTCAATCCCGATCGCGCCGTGCTCGTCTATCCACGCCCGGAGGCGCTCGGCCCCAAACCCTTCGAACCACGTGGCGACGCCGACCGCGGACGGCCACGCCCCGGCGACGAACTGGCCTCGCTGCGCGAATACCGGCCGGGCGATCCGCGCCGGCAGATCGCCTGGAAATTGAGCGCGCGTCATCACGGCCTGTTGGTGAAGGATCTCGAGCAACCCGCCCCGCAGGAAGACTGGCGGCTGGATTGGGACGGCATGCATGGCCTCGACGACGAATCGCGCATCGCGCGCCTCGCCCGCTGGATCGACGAGGCGAGGGAAACCGGCAGGCGCTGGAGCCTGAAACTGCCGGACGGGTATTTCGACGTAGCCCAGGGCGACGAGCACTACCACCGTTGCATGACCGCCCTGGCGCTGCGGCCATGACCGGCGTCCGTCCGTCACTGCGCCGCCGGCCGACCAGCGAGCCCGTGCTCCACGCACGATCGTTCGACCTGCTCTGCCTCACCATGGGCTTCGTGCTGCTGGTCCACGCGGCGCACCTGCCATGGTGGTTGACCACCGCCCTGGGTATCGTGCTCGTCGCCCGTTGGCAGCAGCGCCGCCGCGGTGGCCGGAACGCGCCCTTCTGGATCAAGCTGCCCTTGATCGGGCTGCTGCTGGCCGCCGTCATCCTGCAGAACGGCACCTTGTTCGGACGCGAACCCGGCAGTGCCTTCGCCGTCGGCCTGCTCGTGCTCAAGCTGCTGGAGAGCGAGCACCGGCGCGATGCACGCGTCGGCATCGCGTTCGCCTGCTTCGCCTTGATGAGCGCCCTGCTCTTCGACCAGGGCCTGGTCGCCAGCCTCTTCGTGAGCCTGGGACTGGTACCGGCACTGGCCACGTTGCGCTCGCTGGAGGAAGTGGAACCGCAAGCGACGCCATGGTCACGCGAGTTCACGCCGGTACTGCTGGTGTTGCTCGCGGCCGTACCGTTGTCGCTCTTCGCGTTCCTGTTCGTACCCCGGCTCAGCACGCCGCTGTGGGGCACGCCGCAGAACAGCCAGGCGGTCACGGGCTTGTCGAACCGCCTGTCGCCCGGCGACATGCTCGACCTGATGACGGACGACACGCCGGCCCTGCGCGTCAGCTTCGACGGCCCGCCGCCACCGAATACCGCCCGTTATTTCCGCGCATACACGATGCAACAGTTCGACGGCCAGGGATGGAGTCCGGGCTCGCGCAGCACGCGGCGCCCACCGTCGGACGCCGAATACGGCAAGCGTATCGCGTACCAGGCGTCGCTCGAACCGACCCATGACCGCGTCGTGCCGATGCTCGACCTGGCGACGATGGCACCGCCCGACACCGTCCTGCGGCCGGACCATACGGTGCTGGCCAACCGGCGCATCGACGAGGTGCTGACCTTCTCCGCGCTCGCCGCCACCAGCTACCGGTTCGAACCGGTCCTGGACGAGGGTGTGCGCCGCGACAACCTGCAACTGCCGATGGGTGCCGGGCCGAAGGCACGCGAGCTGGCCGCATCCTGGGCGCAACGTTATGGCGCCGACCACGCGGCCATCGCGCGCGCCGCCCTGGCGATGTTCCATGCCGACTTCTCGTACACGCTCGCCCCCGCCCCGCTGGGCAGGGACCGGATCGACGACTTCCTGTTCCAGACGCGCGAAGGCTACTGCGAACACTTCGCCTCGACCTTCACCTTCCTCATGCGTGCGGCGGGCATTCCCGCCCGCGTGGTCACGGGTTACCAGGGTGGCTACTGGAACACCACGGGCAGCTACCTGCTGGTACGCCGGTCGGATGCGCACGCATGGTCGGAGCTCTGGCTGGAAGGCCGCGGATGGGTGCGTTTCGACCCCACCGCGTCGGTCAGGCCCGAGCGCGTGCAGTTGGGTGCTGCCGCGGCCGCGGCGGGACATGGCGGCGAGGAAGGACTGTTCGACATGCCCTGGTTGCGCAACCTGCGCGACCGCTGGGATGTCGTCAACCAATGGTGGAACCGCGGCGTTATCGGTTTCGACGCGTTGCGCCAGCAGGGACTGCTGCAGCCGTTCGGCATCGCCCATGCCGAGGTCACCGATCTTGCGCTGGTCTTTGCGGTCGGCTGTGCCTTGCTGGTGGCGGCCGCGCTGGGCTGGGCGTTGTTCCAGCGTCGTGAAGGCGATGCACTGGATGCGTGCATGCGACGGCTACAGCGAAAGCTTGCGAAGGCAGGTGTTTCGCGACGGGCCGGCGAAGGACCCAAGCATTTCCTCGCGCGCGCCGCACGCGCGCTGCCCGCGCAAAGAAATGCATTGGAAAGGTTGAGCGAGCTTTACTTGCGGTTGCGCTACGGGTATGACGAACCGCCGCCTGAATCGGTGAGCGAATTCGGTCGTGCGGTGAAGGAATTAAAGGCGCGCCGCGTGGTCAAATAACAGGCATGGTATCGGCCGTGCCCGGTGCCTCCAGGAGATGTGACATGTCCATGTACAAACCGCTGGTCATCGCCGCCGCGACGCTGGCCCTTGGCGCATGCGCCACGGTGCCGCAGCCGTTGCAGGGCCAGTTCAACGACGTATCCACGGCCGGCGCCCAGCAAGGCGGCGCGCCGGGCGCCAAGGTGCGCTGGGGCGGCGAGATCATCAAGACCGAGCCGGGCCCGCAGCAGACCTGCTTCTTCGTCCTGTCCGAGCCGCTGGACAGCGAGGCCCGCCCGACTGCCAGCAAGACCGACAGCCAGGGCCGCTTCGTGGCCTGCCGCGACGGCTTCTACGATCCGGAGGTCTTCACCCGCGGACGCGAGATCACCGTCACCGGCACCCTGCACGGCGCGGTCACGCAGAAGGTCGGCGATTTCGACTACGCCTACCCTCGCGTCGAGGCCGATGTCGTCTACCTGTGGCCCAAGCGCGTTCCGGTGACTCGTTACCCGCCAGGCTTCTACGACCCGTTCTGGGGCCCGGGCTGGGGTCCGGGTTGGGGTCCGTACGGTTATGGTCCGTGGGGCGACCCGTTCTGGTACCGCCCGCGCACGATCATCGTGCCGCGCCCGGTCCCGCACCCGCCGCCGCGCGCGCGCTGAAGGTAGAAACGAAAAAGCCGGCGAAAGCCGGCTTTTTTACGGCTCGGCTTTGCCCTCGCGTCAGGGGTGGCAGGGCAAGCTCCCTCACCCGGGTGGGAAGGGCAATTCTCAGCCCGGCGGCCAGGTCATCTGGCGGCCCGCGAGCAGGTGCACATGGATGTGGAATACGGTTTGACCACCGTGCGTGTTGGTATTGATCACGGTGCGATAACCCTTTTCCGCCAAGCCCTGCGCACGCGCATACGAAGCCGTCGCCAGCAGCAATTTGCCGAGCAACTCGGCATCGGCCGGCGTGGCATCGTCGAGCGTCGCGATCGCGCGCTTGGGAATGAACAACACGTGCACGGGCGCCTGCGGATTGAGGTCGCGGAACGCGAGCACGTCGTCATCCTCGTAGACGATATCGGCGGGAATTTCGCGGCGGACGATCTTGGCGAAGATGGTGTCGGACATGCGTCGTTTCCTTGTGGATCAGCCGAGCGATTGGCGGCTGCCGAATGCGTGGGCCAGCGTGCCGCGGTCGACGAACTCCAGCTCGCCGCCCAGGGGCACGCCATGCGCGAGGCGCGTGGCGCGGATACCCGCGGCCTTCGCCAACTGGCCGATATAGTGCGCGGTGGCCTCGCCTTCGACGGTGGGGTTCGTCGCGATGATCATCTCGTCGACCTCGCCTTCGCCGAGGCGCTCGGCCAGCAGGGGCAGGCCCAGCTCGTCCGGACCGAGTCCGTCCAGCGGCGACAGCCTGCCGAGCAGCACGAAATAGTGGCCGCGATAGCCCGTGGCCTGCTCGATCGCGGCAAGATCGGAAGGCGATTCCACCACGCAAAGCACGTGCTTGTCCCGGCTGGGGCTCGCGCATAGCGAACAGACCGGCGTCTCGCTGAAATTGCGGCAACGCGTGCAGTTGCCCACGTCGCGCATCGCCGATTCCAGTGCCGAAGCCAGACGCAGCCCGCCCTGCCGCTCGCGTTCGAGCAGGTGGAACGCCATGCGCTGCGCGCTTTTCGCACCCACGCCCGGCAGGCAACGCAGGGCGTCGATCAACTCGCCAAGCAGGCGGGAACCGTTACTCATGGTCTGGGCGGCTATCCGTCAGAACGGCATCTTGAAGCCGGGCGGCAGGTTGAGCCCGGCGGTGACGCCGCCGAGGCGGTTGCGGCTGAGTTCGGCGATCTTGTTCACCGCGTCGTTGACAGCGGCGGCGACCAGGTCCTCGGCCATCTCCGGATCGTCGGCGAAAGCCTGGCGATCGATGTGCACGGAACGCACCTCATGACCGCCGGTCATCGTCACGGTGACCAGGCCGCCACCGGCGCTGCCGGTGATTTCCGTCTTGGCGAGTTCGTCCTGCGCACGCTTCATTTCGTCTTGCATGCGCTGGGCTTGCTGCATCAGTTGACCGATTTGACCTTTCACGTTCCTGGCTCCACGGGTTTGATCGATTGCGGGATGACGCGCGCGTCGAATTCGCGCTTGAGCGTCTGTACGAGCGGGTCGGCCTCCATCGAGGCCTCCGCGTTGGCCTGTGCCTGGCTGAGTGCCTGCGCCCGGCGCTCCGCCGGTGTGCCGAGGTTGCCGTGGTCGGCGACGAAGCGGAAGCGAATGCGACGACCGAGTGCCTGCGAGACCTTTTCTTCCATCTGGCTGGTGAGCGGTTCCACCGCCAGATGCATGTGCGAGGGCATCAAGGCCAGCACCATGCTCTCGCCCTCCACGGCGCGTAGCGAGCAGTTCTGCGCCAGCTGGCCGATCGGCCCACGCAAGTTGGCGCGCTCGACGACCTCGTGCCAGTCAGGGAGACCATTGGCGTCGACGGTGATCGGGCGCGATGGCGCGGGCGGCGCCTGGGTGGCAGGCGGCGCAGGTGCCGGAGCCGCGGCGGGTGCGGCAGGCGCACGAGACGTGGGTGCGGGTGCGGCCTGCGGACGAGATGCCGGAGCGGACGCCGCCGGACGTGGCGGCGGTGCTGCCTGCGGCTGGACGGCTGGCGACGGTGCGGCGGGTGCCCGCGACGGCGCGACACCCTGCCCGGCTTCGGCCGGACGGAACGCGTACATGCGCAACAGCACCATTTCGAAACCGATACGGGCATCGGGCGCCATCGGCAGCTCACGACGGCCATTGGTGGCGATCTGGTAGTAGAGCTGAACGTCTTCCGGCGCCATGCGTTCGGCGAGCGAAGCCAGCCCGGTATCGCTTTCCTCGCCGCGATAGCCCGGCACCAGCTGGAGCAGCTGGACGCGGTGCAGCACGGTGGCCAGGTCGTCGAGCACGCCGGCGAAATCGGGCGAGAACGACGCGATGCGATCCGATTCGGCCATCAGCGCCTCGCCGTCACCAGCGGCGAGCGCCTCGAGCACGCCCAGCACCTGGCCACGCTCGACGCTGCCGAGCATGGCGCGGACATCGGCCGCGCGCAGCGAGCCGCCGCCGTAGGCGATCGCCTGGTCGAGCAGCGAAAGACCGTCGCGAAGCGAACCGTCGGCACCATGCGCGAGTTCGCCGATGGCCTCGTCTTCGTATTCGATGCCTTCCGCGCCGAGGATGTGCCGCATCTGTCCGGAGATCTGCTCCGGCAGCAGGCGCTTGAGGTTGAACTTGAGACAGCGCGACAACACCGTCACCGGCAGCTTCTGCGGATCGGTGGTGGCGAGCAGGAACTTCACGTGCGGCGGCGGCTCTTCCAGCGTCTTCAGCAAGGCGTTGAAGGCCGGCTTGGAAAGCATGTGCACCTCGTCGACCAGGTACACCTTGAAGCGTCCGCGCGAGGGCGCGTACTGCGCGTTCTCGATCACCTCTCGCACGTCGTCCACGCCGGTGTTGCTGGCCGCATCGATCTCGAGCAGGTCGACGAAGCGGCCGGCGTCCACCGCCGTGCAGACGGCGCATTCGCCACAGGGATCGGCCGATTCACCGCGCTCGCAGTTGAGTGACTTGGCGAAGATGCGCGCGATCGTGGTCTTGCCCACGCCACGGGTGCCGGTGAAGAGATAGGCATGGTGCATGCGCCCGGAGTCGAGCGCATTGGTCAGCGCGCGGACCACGTGCTCCTGACCCACGAGTTCGGCGAACTTGCGCGGGCGCCACTTGCGTGCGAGGACCTGATAGGACATGCGTAGTACCTTGGGACGACAGTGGATTGTGCCAAGGACCGGAGGGTCGCGAAAGCGTGCCCCCGAAAAGGCGATGACCCTGCCAGCCACACCCCGGCACCCGAATCGCCCGCTACCGTTGCTTCCTTCCGGACCTGGCGGAGTTTACGGACTATCGTCGCGGGGGGACCGACAGGGCCACCATAAGAGAGATAGGTGAAACTGGCGGAGAGGGCGGGATTCGAACCCGCGATACGCTATTAACGTATACACACTTTCCAGGCGTGCTCCTTAAACCACTCGGACACCTCTCCGCACTTGTACAACCTCTTCCCCGGCTTCCTGTCCGGCAAAGAAGCGGAAGGATAACGTCAGCGCTCCGGCGGGGCAAGCGGCGAGGGGCCGGATCCGCTCCAAGGTGGGAAGCGCGCTGGCGCGCGATCGGCCGAAGCGAGACCTAACCCGCCGTAGGACGCGGCAAATGCGGCTCAGGCAGCGCAAGCGACTCACCAGGCCGCGCGATCCGGTATCCGCGCGAGACCAGCGTCTCGCCATCCTCGACGCCACCGTAGTGATACAAGGCCATGCGCTCACGAACCTCGGCCGGATATTCCCGTTCCAGGTCGTCCACGCCCGTGTGCGAGGGATTGCCGATCACGCCGCAATCGTGGGCCACCAGTTCACCGTTGGCCGCGTGGATCGCCAGTGCCTCGGGCACCGGGCGTGTATCGCCGGTGTAGACGAAGCTGCCGCGCAACGCCAGGCCATACGAGGTGCCCTGCACGTGGTGGCGCGTGGGAAACACGTCGAACCACAGGCCCTCGTGCCAGAACCCGCGCGTGCACGGCACGAGATGGAAGGCCTCCCAGTAGTTCACGCCACCCTCGGCCAGCGCGCCGGGATAGTCGGCCACCCTGCCCTGCAACCAGGGCAACAGCGCCGCATGCAGGAAAACCTTGGTGCGGCCACGCAGCGCCTCGTCGAACCATAGCCGGAAGAACAGCCGCTCCATGCCGGCCACGTGGTCCATGTGCACGTGGGTGACATACAGGGCCGGTGGCGGCACTCCGTAGGTGTCCACGTAACGGTCGAGCGTGTCGGGGCCGCAATCCACCAGGAGCAACGGCTGGCGGTCGCGCTCGAGCACCACCGCCGACGATCCGAGCTCGACGGCATGCGCCGCGCCGGTGCCGAGGAAACGCAGGTCCCAGGTCATGCGCGCAGGCTCCGTTCGTACTGCTCGATCAGGGCCGGCCACCATTCGGCATCGAAGGTATCGCCGGCGGCGTCACGCGCGCCCAGCTTCACCAGCGAGCGTTTCAGGCGGGCGAGGTTCGCCTTCTGCCATCCGGCGGAGGGCTCGCGCAGGCGTCCGCGATCGAAATCGATCAGGAAGAGCCCGTCGCCATTGACCAGGATGTTGTGCGCGTTGAGGTCTGCATGCCAGGCGCCTTCGCGATGGAAGCGGGCGATGAGCTCGCCCACCCGGCCGGCCAAACCGGCATTGAAGGCGCCATCGGCGAGACGTTCCGCCAGCGTGGCGGCGTCGGGAATGCGCAAGGTGATGAGGTCGGCCGAATAACGTAGGCCGTGACGGACATAGCGCGAAGCCAGGGCCGGAGGCACGGGAAGGCCACGCCGTGCGAGTTCGACCAGGAGGCGGAATTCGCGCGCGCTGCGTGTACGCTGGGCGCCGGTGAACAGGTAACGGTCGCCGAGGAGACGCGCCATGCCACCCCGGCGATAATGCCGGAGCACGGCCTCGCCGGCGGGCGTATCGATGATCGCCACGCCGCCCCGGCCCCCGGCTTGCGCGCGCAACGCACCGCGTTCTCGCCAGCGGTGGGGCGAGAACCAGCCATCGTCGACTTGAGGTACACGGGCCGCGTCGAACAGAATCGTGCCGCCCGCGCCCTCCTCCACTCGTTGCTCTGTCATTTGCCCGGCCGCCTTCCGCGGCCACTCATCCGGTAACCCGATCCGTGTCCAGTCTACCAAGCCGTCCACTCCCGCCGGGAGATTCCAGCCTCTGCATCCTGCGCACCTCGGCCATCGGCGACGTGACCCACGTCGTTCCGCTGGTACGCACGCTGCAGGCCCAGGCGCCGGCCACCCGCCTCACCTGGATCGTCGGCAAGCTGGAACGGCGCCTGGTCGGCGACCTGCCCGGCGTGGAATTCGTCATCTTCGACAAGGGCAAGGGGCGTGAAGGCGTGCGCGAGGTGCGGCAGGCGCTGGCCGGCCGACGGTTCGACGCCCTGCTTCACATGCAGGTGGCCCTGCGCTCCAACCTGCTCAGCCTGGCGGTGAAGGCCGACCGGCGCGTCGGCTACGACCGGGCCCGTTCCAAGGACCTGCACGGGCTGTTCGTGAACGAACGGATCGAGGCGCGCACCGGTGAACACGTGCTGGATGCGATGGCCAGCTTCATCGAGCCGCTGGGCCTGAAACAGACCGAGGTGCGCTGGGACATCCCCGTGCCGGACGATGCCCACGAATGGGCCGCGGAACAGCTGCCGGGCAATACGCCGACCCTGCTGGTGAGCCCGATGTCGAGCCATACGGTGCGCAACTGGCGCGTGGAGCGCTACGCCGCGCTGATCGACCACGCCATGGCGCGTGGCATGCGCGTGGCCCTGGTCGGCGGTCCCTCCGAGGCCGAGCGCGGGCTGGCGGACGCCATCCTGGGCGCGGTCCGGCAGGCGCCGCTGGACCTGACCGGCAAGGACACGCTGAAGCGATTCATGGCCCTGCTCGCCCGCAGCGCGATGATCCTCACGCCCGATTCCGGGCCGATGCACATGGCCAACGCGGCCGGCGTGAAGGTGCTGGGGCTTCACGCCGCCAGCAATCCGCACCGCTCAGGGCCTTACTCGGACCGCCGCTGGTGCGTGGACAAGTACGACGCCGCCTCGCGGAAATTCCTCGGCAAACCCGCCTCGGAGATCCCCTGGGGAACGAAGATCGAGAAGGAAGGCGTCATGGACCTCGTCCAGGTCGACGAGATGGTCGACCGCTTCGAAGCCTGCGCCAGACACCTCCACCTGCCGCTTGTCGGCTAGTCGGGCCTGGGCTGATCAGGCCTGGGGTGCGCGGTAATCCTGGTAAGACTTCTCTTCGACCAGGGTGGAACCGAGCTTCAGGTTGATCTCGCGCTTGATCGCCGCGCGCTCGTCGTTCTCGATGTACACGGACCGGGCGAGCCGGATGAACTCGTCGTCGAAGGCCTGGGCGCGCTCCTTCATGCGGATATCGTCCTCGATCTTCCACAGGCGCTGGTTGACCGCCAGCAGGCGCGACGTTTCTTCGGCGATATCCGTTTCGGAGGCCTTGTCGTTCTTCCACGTGGCTTCGAGCAGTTCGAGCTCGTTGCGCACGTTGGCCAGCTTCGCCTCGTCCTTGATCTCCTGCAACTTGATCTGGAGGATCGTCATCTTGTCGATCAGTTCACCGTAGGAAACGGGGGTCTGGATGAGGCTCATGGAATTCTCCGGTCGGTCAGGCGCGGGAGGTTACCAGCTTTGCGGTCAAAGGGAGACGAGGCCGAAGGCGTCGAGCAGCAGGACGATGTTGAGGCTGAGCACGACGAGCGAGGCGGCGATCGCAGCGATGGTGACCGTCGGGCGGTTCGTGAACACGCCCATGATGTGGCGGCGGCTGGTGAACCAGACCAGGGCGATCATCGGGAACGGCAAGGCGATGCTCAGGGCCACCTGGCTCATCACCAGCGCTCGCGTGGCGTCCACGCCGGCGATGACCACGGCGAAGCTCGGCAACATCGTGACCGCCCGGCGCAGCCAGAGCGGAATGCGGAAGTTGACGAAGCCCTGCATGATCATCTGCCCCGCCATCGTGCCCACCACCGAGCTCGAGAAGCCCGAGGCGATCAGCGAGATGAGGAAGATCGTCGCCGCCGCGCCGCCGAGCAGTGGCACCAGGGTCTGGTAAGCCGTCTCGATCTTCGCGACGTCCGGGTGGCTTCCATGGAAGGCACCGGCCGCCATCACCACCATGGCCAGGTTGATCAGCCCCGCCACCGACAAGGCGAGGATCACCTCCAGGTTCGACAGGCCGATGATGCGCCGCCGTTCGTCCGTGGTCTTCGGGCGCGCGCGCCGCTCGGTCAGGCCAGAGTGCAGGAACAGCGCATGCGGCATCACCGTCGCACCGATGATGCCCACGGCGATCGCCACCGCCGCGCCATCGGGAAGGCTGGGCACGAAGATCTGCTGGCCGAGTGAGCGCCATCCGATCGGCGCGATGAACAATTCGGCCAGATAGGCCAATCCGACCACGCCCACGAGCGCGCCGATGGTCAGTTCGAGGCGCCGGTAACCCTTGCCCTCCAGGAGCAAGAGCGCATACGTGACGATCGCGGTGATGCCCATGCCCACCAGCAGCGGCAAGTCGAACAGCAGCGCGAGGCCGATCGCGCCACCGAGGAACTCCGCGAGATCGGTCGCCATCGCGGCCAGCTCGCTGACCACCCACATGACGTAGACCAGTGGCTTGGGCAGGTACGCGCGGCAGAGCTCCGCCAGGCTGTACCCGGTGACGATGCCCAGCCGCGCCGACAGGCTCTGGAACAGCATGGCCACGAGGTTCGCCAGCAACACCACCCAGAGCAACGCATAACCGTAGCGCGCACCGGCCTGGATGTTCGTGGCGAAGTTTCCCGGGTCGATATACGCGACCGACACGACCACGGCGGGGCCGGCGAAAGGCAACAGGGCGGAGAGCCCGCGCCGGTGCCCGTCGAGCACCTCGCGCATGGCCGGTTCTTCAGGCCGCTCGGGCGTGGCCTTCTGAAGCATGCTCAGTGCTCCGCGGTGGCGGCGTTTTCGCCGCTTGCCATCACCATACTACAGCCGCGCCGCCGGCTTGTTCGAAGGCGACGACGGCACTTCGGCCGGGGCCGCCTCGATCTCCACCGCGTGTTCGCTGGGACGGATCGGCTTGCCGCGCGCATCGGCCACGCCACGGGTGAGTTCCGCGCCCATCAGCACGATGATCGACGAGTAATAGGTCCAGGTGAGCAGCACGATGATGGCACCGGCGGGGCCATAGGCACCGCCGACGTTCGCGTACTGGATGTAGAGCCCGATGGCGTATTTGCCGGCGAGGAACAGCACCGTGGTGAGCACGGCACCGATCAAGGCCTCGCTCCAGTCGATCACGGCGTCCGGAAGCACCTTGTACATCGCGCCGAAGGCGGCGACGAACACCAGCACGGATACCGTGTACTCGATGGCTTTCCAGGTTGTGTCGTCGCCGCGGATAAGGGCCTGGATCAAGGCGCTGACGATGAATGAAACGATCAGCATGAAGGCCATGCCGCACAGCAAGGCGAAAGCCCGGGCACGCGCACGCAACCATGCTCCTACCGCCTCGCCCGGCTTCGCCTTCACGCGCCAGACGCGGTCAAGCGTGGCCTGCAATTGGGCGAATACCGCGGATGCACCGAACACCGTCACGCCGATGCTGACGATCCCTGCCAGGTCGCCGATCCGTGGATGCGACTTCGCGCTCGCTATCACGCTGTTCAAGGCCTCCGCCGCGCGCGTACCCACCACGCTGGCCAAGGCGTCCGACAACTCACCCTGCCACGCCGGGTTCAGGACGGAGACGGCCCAGACCAGCAGGAGCAACAGGGGCGCGAACGACAAGGCCGCGTAGAACGAAAGGGCCGCCGCACGGGTCATCAGTTCGTCATCGCTGAATCCGTCGACGGCGGACAGGATCGTGCGTTTCAACCCGCCCAGGGCCTTACCCATGCAAACGCTCCCCGGTCAGCGAATGCCTTCATCACGCTTGCTGAGTTCATCCATCTTCTTCTCGCCCTCCGCCGCCTTCTTGTCACGCTTCTCTTGGGCGGGCTTGTCGAGCTTGGCGACGTAATCGTCATTGCGGTCGGCCGATTGCGGTCGGTGTTTGCGGGATTCGTCTTTCACGAGGCGCTCCTGGACGGCTAGGCGGCCGGTCGGATGACCGGCATGCCGACAGCGTCGCGGGAAGCGGTTTGGTGGAACGTGGTCTTTACGTCATGGACGTGCTCACATTCGGCGGTCGCGCGTCACGCCCTCACGGTCGTTATCACCTCCCCTACATATCTCGCCTCGATGAGGTGATGAACTGAGGGGGGCATGCGCAGCGCATGGCCAACAAAGGGACTTAATCATGAAATTCCACATGGCATCGGCGGCGATAGCCATCGTCATAAGCACAACCGTTCATTCATCGCCGCAAGCGCCCGCAGGCGTCGCATCGAACATCTTTCCCAAGGCCGGCCATTACGGCGGGATGACCGTACCTGAAGGTCCGCTCGCCACGATACTTCCCAAGTTGAAGAAGCAAGCTCGGGCAGGCGATCCCGCTGCCTATGCCTCGGTGTATGCAGGCTTATCCAGATGCAGGGCCCTACGCGCATACGGGCCGGAGGAGACCGCGATCGAGTACTGCTCTGGCGTGCCGGAAAGCGACATCGCCGATGCAGGCGCTTGGCTCTCCACGGCAGCTGACAAAGGTGATGAACGAGCGATGTATGTTTTCTCTATCGCCGGCGCCCAGGAACTGCGGACGATCGATATCACCGCACGTAGCAAGTCGGCGCGATTCGACTACCGATCGCGCGCGCTCACCTACCTCACCACGCTTGCCGGGCGATGCAATGTCGACGCCATGGACGCGATCTACCGGCAAAAAATCTCGGGAGGCGACCTTTTCGGCAAGGACATACCGGGAGCCAATCTTCTGCAGCGCGAACTCATCGTGCTGTATCCGGGATTGATCTCCCTGGATGAGCGCGTAGCGGTGGCGAGCCAGATTTCACCGTCTGAAGTCATGCATGCAGACGCCGAAGCCGACATTTTTTTAAACAGCCGTTGCCGGTGAGGAAACGATCATGAGAAAGGAAGTTCTCGCTGCGATTTGTTTAATGACCAGCGGCTACGCATCTACTGCCGGACATCCATGCATTCCGCCATGGCGTGCGGCTCATCTATGGCTTTGATGAGGCCGCATCCGACGCACCGCGACGTGACGCTTCGATAGCACGTTCCACGTCGACGGCATCGCCTTCGCGAGGCGACGGCCAGACTCTGTCGTTTTCCCGCGGAACGTCATCATTTCCGATCGCCACATCTTCCGCACCAGCGGTTTCCATCAACTCCCGCAGCACCGTCTCGCTCCACTCGCCGCCCGTGATGACGGTCACCACGGACCTTCCGAGTGCTTCGGGCGCATCCGGTGTAACCGACCGGTCTGAACCGAGGCCACGCCCGCCTGAACGCCGCTGCCTATTGCGTCCGAGGTGACTGACATCGGAGAGGACATTGGACGGCGCGTTTGAGCTAGCCGGTGAATCGCCGATGCTTTCATCGGTGGCGACGACGATGCGATCGCGAGGCACGCCACGGTCGAGCATCTTGTCGACGATGGCGGCGGCGGAGAATTGGTTGGGGAAGGTGCCGGTGACGTGATGCATGGCGATGCCTGTTCGGGGAGAGCACACCGATACACCCGAGCCGGTAAATGCCGTGTCGCCGCCTCGTTTATGCCGGGCCCTTGACGCCACCCTCTTTCCTGCCAAAATGACCCACAAGTCATTAACGATGACGGAGGGTGCACCATGCTTGACGTACTCGTAGTCGGCGCAGGCCCCACCGGCCTCGTCCACGCCCTCTGGCTGCACGCCCAGGGCGTCAACGTCCGCATCATCGACAAGACCGAAGGCCCGGGAACCACGTCCCGCGCGATGGCCGTGCAATCAAGAACGCTGGAGCTCTACCGCCAGCTAGGACTCACCGACGAAGTGGTGTCCGCTGGCTTCCGCACCCCGGCCATGAATATGTGGGCACGGGGCAAGCATCGGCTCAGGGTCCCCTTGCAAGAGATCGGCACTGGTATCTCGCCGCACCCATACATCCTCGTGTATCCCCAGGATTTCCACGAGAAGACGCTCGTGGCGAAGCTCCAATCCTTCGGTATCGAGGTGGAGCGCAACACGGAACTGTTATCCCTTGAAGACAAGGGTGAGCACGTCGAAGCCCGCCTCCGCCATGCCGACGGCACGGAAGAAATCACCTCTGCCCGGTATCTGGCGGCCTGTGACGGGGCAAGCTCGACCGTTCGCAAGCAACTCGGCATCGGTTTCGAGGGCGGCACCTACCAGCATGTGTTTTATGTGGCGGACGTGGATCTCTCCGGCCTCGACAACACAGGTGAGGCGCATGTCGCCTTGAATGGCGAGGATTTCGTTGTGGTGTTGTTTTACGACAGCAGCGGCAAGGCCAGGCTCATCGGAACGGTTCGTGACGAACGGGCGGATCATCCGGAAAAACTGACCTTCGATGACGTCGGCCACGAGGCCATGGCGAGCGTCGGCATCCACGTGGACAAGGTCAACTGGTTCTCCCACTACCGGGTGCATCACCGTGTTGCCGACCACTTCCGTCAGGGCCGCGTGTTCTTGATGGGCGACGCGGCACATGTCCACAGTCCCGTCGGCGGGCAAGGCATGAACACGGGCATTCTCGATGCCATCAATCTCGCCTGGAAGCTGGAGGCCGTCATTCACGGGCAGGCGCCCGACGCCCTGCTCGATACCTATGCCACCGAACGTCAGGCGTTCGCCCACGAACTCGTGAAGACGACCGACCGGGTCTTCAGCTTGATCACCGCTGACGGCGAATTCGCCAATCTGATGCGGAGCTACGGCGTGCCATTGATCGCCGGTGCGGCGTTCAAGATCGGCAGTACACGAGAGATGCTCTTCAAGATGGTGTCGCAGACAGGCCTGGCGTACAAAGACAGCGCCTTGAGCGAGGGCCGCGCCGGTGAAGTCCAAGGAGGCGAGCGGCTTCCCTGGGTGAACGTCAACGGGCAAGACAATTTCGAGCCCCTGCCCGTCATCGGCTGGCAGGTGCATGTCTACGGTACGGCCACCGCTGAAGTAAGAGCCTGGTGTGTCCAGAACGGCGTAACGTTGCGGCAGTTTGCATGGGCCGAAGATCATGGCGAAGCGGGCTTGAAACAAGACGCCGTCTATCTGCTTCGCCCCGATACATGGGTAGCGTTGGCCGATCCCGAGGGTTCGGCCGATACGCTGGACGCCTACTTCACATCGCGCTCTTACCAGATTGGAAAGGAACAAGGCGGCGTCCGTGACTGAAAGAGAACCGAAGTGGACCCGGCGCAAGGACGCCCGTCCCCAGGAAATCATCGAGGCCGCCATCGATGAATTCGTCGCCAAGGGCTATGCCCATACCAAACTGACCGACGTGGCGAGGCGGGCCGGCGTGGTCAAGGGAACGATCTACCGGTATTTCGAAACCAAGGCGGACCTTTTCCGTGCCGTGGCGCGGCATCTTGCCTCCGAAAACCTCAAGGCCATCCAGAACACACCCGGTGCCGCCGATGTCGACGCCCTGACCCTTCTCCCCATGCTGTTGGGGCACGTGGCCGGGAAGATGAGTGACGCCAGATTGCCGGGCATCGTGCGAATGGTCTTGCTTGAGAGCCGTGCCTTTCCGGACCTTGCCAGCGTATGGCACGACGAGGTCATCACCAGGGTGGCCAGTGTTCTGACAGGAGCCATCGAACGTGGTCAGAAAGCGGGAAGCATTCGCGCAGGCGATCCGGCCTTGATGCTGTTTTCCGTGATGGGGCCGATGCTGATGGGGGTTCTTTTTCGGGAGACGTTTCCGGACAGCCCGTTTGCACCGGATCTGCATGCGCTTGGTGCGCAGCATGCGGGCGTACTTACGACCGGTCTGCGTGCGTGCTGAGTGGTCCGCTTGAACCCTATGAGTTGTCTGGTGACGACGTCGCGCCAGTAATCTGATCGAGGTTCGCGATCAGCCGGGTAAGCAAGTTTACGAATTGGCTTGCTTCGTCTTCGGTGAAGCCATTCAACGCATCACGATTCCCTTTGAACAGGGTTTCGACGGCGTCAGGCATGCGGTTCTGCGCCGCCTTTGTGAGGACGATACGGCTGCTTCGGCCATCTTCTGGATGGGGCGTTCGACGAATCCATCCATCACGCTCCATGCGAGCGAGCATTTGCGCCATCGGTGGTTGTTCGACCTTGGCGAAACGCGCCAACTCCCGTTGCGTGCTTGCCTTCCCATCCCGCAACGCGATCAGTACCGGCAACTGACCGACGCCGAACCCCAAGGGCTTGAGACGTGCCTCGCTCAGGCGAGCGAATCCTCGTGCCGCCAGGCTGATGAGGTGTCCTGGCGTTGAAAGCACGTCATTTTTCATTCCACTCATCCTCTGCCCTGCTTGACGATCAACTATATATGTACGTATATATATTGACGGACGAGTTGGCAAGTGCGGCTTATCCGCTCACTGACCGTCGCCCACCTTGAGGACTTTGCATGCCGGAAAACCACGCGAAACTTATCGAGCGTCTGTATGACCGCTTCAACGCGAGGGACATCGATGGCGTGCTCATAGCGCTTGCCGATGATGTTGCCTGGGCCAACGGCATGGATGGCGGCCATGTTCATGGGCATGAGGCTTTACGAGACTATTGGACGCGACAATGGTCAGTCGTCAGTCCACACGTCGAGCCTGTGGCGTTTCATGAAACAGACGATGGTGTCGTCTCGGTCGAGGTGATCCAGTCCGTGTTCGATCTCGACGGCCAGCCGCTGAAGGGGCAGACCCATGGATTGAAGGACAAGACGGTGATGCATGTGTTTCGGGTGGAGGGTGGGAAGGTGGTGCGCTTTGATATCGGGGACACTCCGGCCGGCCAAGATCAAACCTGTTCGCACGGCAATACGGGCACCGACTTGGATCTCATCCGTTGAGGAGTCAGTCGACGGGCATGTAGCGGAGATGGCCGATGGGGGTGCCCGCACTTCGACCGCTGTCGGCGGGATGGTTCACACCGTCGAGAACAGGGACGTCGTCGAAGTCGAACGGACTGATGCCTTCGAGGCAGGCCACATTGACACCGTACTGGGCGTTGTTGGAACGACGCCGGTGGAAGGTATAAATGCCGCACTTCGAACAAAAGTAGTGTTTCGCGGTGCCAGAGTTGAACTGGTAGACGCTGAGTGCATCTTCGCCTTGCTCGATGGTGATGCCATCGAGCTCGGCCGACACTGCAACGGCACCACGCATGCGGCAGTACGAACAGTTGCAGCGTCGCGCGGTTCGGAGCCCGTCGGTGAGTTTGACCGAAAAGCGGACGGTGCCGCAGTGACAGGCGGCTTTGGATTCGGTGATATCAGCGAGCATTGCATGACCTTCGCGCCGGATGGTTGCCGGGAGGATAGTTCCCTGCGTGGCGCCACGGGTAGCGCGGAAGTCCGGTGGGAGCCGACCCTGTCGGCGATGGGGCTTGCCTCGACCTGGCCCGCTGCCGCGGGATCGCCGACAAGGTCGGCTCCCACCAGAACATTCTCGAGCGTCCGGCTCCCCGGACTTGCATGAAGAACCAACAAAAAAGCCCGCTTTTGGCGGGCTTTTCTGTGAACTGGCGGAGAGGGTGGGATTCGAACCCACGGTACGCTTACACGTACGCCTGATTTCGAGTCAGGTACATTCGACCACTCTGCCACCTCTCCGTGAACGGTCGACGGCAGGGGTTGAGCCCTGCCGGGCCCGCAATGATAGTGGGTCTGTTCTGCCGTGACAACAGGCTTTTGATGGGGCATCCTGCCCGGGCAACGGGTGCATTGGCGCCCTCCCTTCGCTCTCCAAGGTCTCCATGATCGAGTTCGGACACGGCACGCATACGGGGCTCCGCCGTACGCGCAACGAGGACACCTATTACGCCGACGCGGGCCTGGGATTGTTCCTGGTCGTGGACGGCATGGGCGGCCACCAGCATGGCGAGGTGGCTTCGGCGACCGCCCGTGACGGGGTCGTGGCCCAGGTCGCCGCCGGGCAATCGCTGGTCGATGCGATCCAGCGGGTGAACGAGGCGCTGATCGCCCGTTCGAGCGGCATGGCTGATTCCCGCCCCATGGGCACGACCATCGCCGCCGTGCGTATCGTCGGCCGGTCCTACGAGGCCGCCTGGGTGGGCGACAGCCGAATCTACCGCTGGGACGGGGCGTTAGCCCGCCTTTCTCATGACCATTCGATCGTGGAAGCGCTGGTCGAGGCGGGCGAACTGACCGAGGCCCAAGCGCGGACGCATCCCCAGCGCAGCGTGCTGACCCAGGCGCTCGGCATCACCTCGCCCGAGCAACTGCACATCGGCCTGGCCCGTGGAGAGCTCTCGTCGGGAGCGCGGCTATTGCTGTGCACCGATGGCTTGACCGACGAAGTCGAGGACAAGCGTATCGGCGAGATCGTTTCGCGAACCGACATCGCCGCGCAGGAATGCGTGGATCACCTGATCCTGGAAGCGCTGGGCGGCAGTGCGCGCGACAACATCACGGCGATCTTGTTGCGCGCCACCGGTTAATCGCGGCGCGCAAACTCACCGGCAATTCTTGCAGATCCCGTGCACTTCCAGCGTCTGCGCCTGCGGCCGGAAGCCGAGGGCTTTCGCCTGCGCCTCGATCAACTCGGCGACGCGCTCGTCGCACACTTCCTGCGCGCACTGGCACTTGTCGCAGATCAGGAACGGCACCTGGTGCGCTTCGGCCGGATGGTGGCAGGAGACGTAGGCGTTGATCGATTCAAGCTTGTGGATGAAGCCGTTCTCGAGCAGGAAGTCGAGGGCACGGTACACGGTGGGCGGTGCCGCGTTGCCGTGTTTCTCGCGCAAGCGGTCGAGCAGGTCGTAGGCCTTCACGGGCTTGCCCGCGCCAGCGACCAGTTCGAGCACCTCGCGACGCAGCGGCGTCAGCCGCAAGCCACGCTCCGTGGAAGCATGCTCCACCGCCGCGACGAAGCCGCGGGCGTCGTCGTGGTGGTCGTGCTCGTGTCGGTGGGCGGCGTGGTTCGTCACAGGCATATCCTCATGGCCGTCATCGTAACATGAGGGCAGGTCAGCGTTTTTTCGACCCTGGCAGTGGCGGCGGCGTGCGCCGTGGCAGGAACGGCACCACCCAGCCGAACGGCCCCAGGATCAGCGCGGCGACCACGCCCGCCATGGTCCGGCCCCGCCACCAGCCCAGCAGGCCGCCGACCACCACGAAAACGACCTGCCAGAGGATCAGCTGGCCCCAGGGAACCAGGGCCATGAGGTTCATGAATATCTGCAGGAAGGCGCCCGGATCGTCCGGGTCGACGCCTTGCATGGCGCGGGCGAGCAGTTCGTTCACCGCTCACCCCCGCTCGTCCGCCGGGATTCAGGCCGCGGCACGCGCCAGCGCATCGTCGATACGCGAGAGCGCACCCTCGCGACCGGCGAGATAGATGGTGTGCTCGATCGACGGCGATACCTGGGTGCCCGTCATCGCCACGCGCAATGGCGCGGCGACCTTGCCCATGCCCAGTTCCAGCGAGGCGGCGACGCGTTCGACCGCGCCATGCACGGCTTCCGGCGTCCATTCCGGCAGTGCCGACAGCTCCTTCTTGGCGGCGTCGAGCGCGGCCGGCGCGGTGTCGGTGCGCAGGTGCTTCTCCACGGCCTTGTCGTCCCACTCGACGATCGGGCCGTACCAGATCTTGGCGCGCTCGGCCATTTCCTTGAACGTCTGCACGCGGTCGCGCAGCGCCACGACCACGTCGGCGGGATTCGGACCCTGCGTGGCGTCGATGCCGATCTTCGCCAGATGCCACGCGAGCTCGGGCCCGAGCGATGCCGGATCGTCGGTCTTCAGGTAATGCTGGTTGAGCCAGGAGAGCTTGGTCACGTCGAAACGCGACGCGGCCTTGTTGACGTCGGCGATGTCGAACAGCGCCGTCATCTCCTCCACCGAGAAGATCTCCTGGTCGCCGTGCGACCAGCCCAGCCGCACGAGGTAGTTGAGCAGCGCGTGCGGCAGGAAACCATCGTCGCGGTATTGCATCACGCTGACCGCGCCATGGCGCTTGGACAGCTTCTGGCCGTCCGGCCCGAGGATCATCGGCAGGTGCGCGAACTCCGGTACGGGTGCGCCCAGCGCCTTGTAGATGTTGATCTGCCGCGGCGTATTGTTGACGTGGTCGTCGCCACGGATCACCTCGGTGATGCCCATGTCGATGTCGTCGACGACCACCGCGAAGTTGTAGGTGGGAAAGCCGTCCGAACGGAAGATCACCAGGTCGTCCAGCTCTTCGTTCGACCACTCGATGCGACCCTTCACCTTGTCGTCGAAGACGACGCTGCCCGAGGTCGGGTTCTTGAAGCGGATGACGCGATTGGGATCGTCGCGCAACGGCTCGTTGCGATCGCGGTAGTAGCCGTTGTAACGCGGCTTCACGCCGGCGGCCATCGCCGCGTTGCGCATCTCCTCGATCTCTTCCTTCGACTCGTAGGCGTAATACGCCTTGCCCTCGCGCAGCAGCTGGTCGGCCACTTCGCGGTAACGGTCCATACGCAGCGTCTGGTAGTACGGGCCTTCGTCGTGCGTCAGGCCGAGCCAGGACATGCCGTCGAGGATCGCCTGCACGGCTTCCTGCGTGGAACGCTCGCGATCGGTGTCCTCGATGCGCAGCACGAACTCGCCGCCGCGACGGCGGGCTTCCAGCCAGCAGTACAACGCGGTGCGCGCGCCGCCGATATGAAGGTAGCCGGTGGGACTGGGAGCGAAACGGGTGCGGACGGTCATCGTGGGGGTCATCGGGCGGACAAGCGGGCGATTTTAACCGATACGGCCCGTTTCCACGCCGGTCGCTGTCATCTGCCGGTCATGCCGTCATAACCGGCGCGACACGGCGGAAGGCCAGCATGAGCCAACCAGGCCAGTAGGGGCACCGCCATGCGCGTCGGCATCGTCACCGAGACCTATGCACCGGACGTCAACGGTGTCGCCCTGACCGTCCAGTCGCTCGCCCGCGGTCTCGTCCGCCGCGGCCACTCCGTCGACCTCGTCCGCCCGATCCACCCGGCGACCCCGCCGTTGGCCGATGCCGGGATGGACGTACTGGCCGTGGAAGGCGCCGCGGTGCCTCGCTATGCCGGCCTGCGCTTCGGCCTGCCCTCCCGCTTTCGCATCGAGCGCCGCTGGCGCTCCGACAGGCCGGATGCCATCTATGTGGCCACGGAAGGCCCCCTGGGCTGGAGCGCCGTCAGCGCCGCACGCCGCCTCGGCATCCCGGTGGCCACCGGCTTTCATACCCGCTTCGACTTCTATGTCGGCCACTACGGCTTCGGCGCGTTGACGCCGCTGGTGCGCCACTACCTCGCCCGCTTCCACCGTCGCGCCCAGACCACCCTGGTGCCGACCGGCCAACTCGCCGGTGAACTCAACGACCTCGGCGTGCACGACGTGCGCGTGCTGCGACGCGCCGTCGACACCCAGCGATTCCACCCGGAACGCCGCGACGAAAGCCTGCGCGCCTCCTGGGGTGCGTCGGCCGATGCGCCGGTACTGCTCAGCGTCGGACGCATCGCGCCGGAGAAGAACCTGCACGTGGTGATCGATGCCTTCCGCGCCCTCGCCCGCCGCACACCCGGAGCACGCTGCGTGATCGTCGGCGACGGTCCCGGCCGCGCGGCGCTCGAAGCCGCCAATCCCGACATCGTCTTCGCCGGCACCCGCCGTGGCGACGAACTGGCCGCCTACTACGCCAGCGCCGACCTCTTCGTCTTCCCGAGCCTGACCGAGACCTTCGGCAACGTCGTACTCGAGGCGATGGCCTCGGGCGTTCCGGTGGTCGCCTATGCGGAAGCCGCCGCGCGTGAGTTCATCCGCAACGGCCAGAACGGCATTCGTGTCGCGCCGGGCAACGAAGGCGGGCTAGTCGAACGTGCCGCCGCGCTGGGCGCCGATGCCACGGTGCGCGCCGCCATGGGCGTCGCCGCGCGCAATTCGGTGGCCGGCCTCTCGCCGGAGTCGGTCGTGGCCGAGTTCGAATCGATCATGCAATCCCTCGCCGAGGAGCACGTCCATGAACGCAGCACCGCCGTCGCCGCGTAGGGCGAACCTGGACCGCCGCATGTGCCTCGCCGCCAACCGTTGGGGCGCGCGCCGGGCGATCGGCATCTTCTTCGGCGCCATCAGCCGCCTGGGCGATGGCGTGTTCTGGTATGCGCTGATGAGCGTCATCGCCCTCGTGGGCGGCTGGCATGGCGTGGCCGTGGCGGTGCAGATGGCGATCACCGGCCTCACGGCGCTGATGCTCTATCGCGTGCTGAAGCGCTGGACGCGACGTCCGCGTCCCTTCCGCACCTGCCCCGGCGTGATCGCTCACGTGCCGCCGCTGGACGAGTTCAGCTTTCCTTCGGGACACACGCTGCAAGCGGTGTCGTTCACCGTCGTGGCGGTGGCGCATTACCCCGTGCTGGCGCCGTTCCTGATCGGTTTCGCCGCCCTCGTCGGCGCATCGCGCGTCGTGCTCGGCCTGCACTACCCCAGCGACGTGCTCGCAGCCACCGCCATCGGCGGTGGACTGGGCACGTTGTCGCTGTGGGCGGAGCGCGTGCTGGTCTGATCCCCGGGGATCAACCAACCATCAAGCGGCGGCGCGCGGCGCCTTCTGCAGGATGCCGAGAATCGAACCGAGCTTGTCGCGCATCTCGCGACGATCGACGATCACGTCCACCGCGCCATGGTCGACGAGGAATTCCGAGCGCTGGAAACCTTCCGGCAAGGTCTCGCGCACCGTCTGCTCGATGACGCGCGGACCGGCGAAGCCGATCAGTGCCTTCGGCTCGGCCACGTTGAGATCGCCCAGCATGCCCAGGCTCGCCGATACGCCACCGGTGGTGGGATGGGTGAGCACCGAGATATAGGGAACGCCCGCGTCGCGCATGCGTGCGAGGGCGGCCGAGGTCTTCGCCATCTGCATCAGCGAGAACAGGCCTTCCTGCATGCGTGCACCGCCCGTGGCGGAGAAGCACACGAGGCCGCTCTTTTCGGCGAGCGCCTTCTCGGCGGCGCGCGCGAACTTCTCGCCCACCACCGAACCCATCGAGCCACCCATGAAGGAGAACTCGAAGGCCACCGCGACGAGCGGACGCTCCAGCAGGCGTCCGGACATCGCGATCAGCGCGTCCTTCTCACCGGTGTTCTTCTGCGCGGCGGCGACGCGGTCCTTGTACTTCTTCTGGTCCTTGAACTTCAGCGCGTCGACCGCTTCCATCTTCGGCCACAGTTCGGTGGTGCTGCCTTCGTCGAAGAAGGCGGCGAGGCGCGCGCGCGCGGAGATCGCGTGGTGATGGCCGCACTTCGGGCAGACCATCAGCGACTTTTCGAGCTCCGGCTTGTAGAGCACGGTGCCGCAACCGGCGCACTTCTCCCACACACCCTCGGGCACCTTGCCCTTGCCACCGGCCGCGCTGGGTGCGCGGGTCTTCGGCGTCATGATTTTCTGCAGCCAGTTCATCGTGTCTCTCCGAGTATCTGTACTACCGCACCGACCGTCAGCGCGCGTCGAGCGCGGCGCGGATCGGCGCGAGGAAGTCCCGTGCCCTGCCGGCGGCATCGTCGGCCGAGGTCGCGCCGGCGAGGCGGTCGACCAGGGCGCTGCCGATGACCACGGCGTCGGCGAATTCGCCGATCGCCTTCGCGCTCGCGGCGTCACGAACGCCGAAGCCCACGGCCACCGGAGCCTTCGCCCGTGCGCGGATACCGGCGACGCGCTCGGCGATCTCGCCGGTGCTCAGCTGGGCCGCGCCGGTGATGCCGGCGAACGATACATAGTACAGGAAGCCGGATGCGGCCTCGCAAAGCCGAGCCAGCCGGCCCTCGGCCGTGGTCGGCGAGGCGAGCAGGATCTGGTCGAGGCCGGCCTTGCGCAGGGGCTCGAGGACATGCGATTCCTCCAGCGGGCAATCGACCATCAGCACGCCATCCACCCCCGCGTCGACGGCATCTTCGGCGAACGCCGCGTATCCGTACATTTCCACGGGATTGAGGTAACCCATCAGGACGAGCGGGGTCTCGTTGTCGGTCTCGCGAAAGGCTGCGACCCAGGCCAGTACGTTGCCGAGGCCGACACCCTTGGCCAGGGCGCGCTCGCTGGCGTGCTGGATCACCGGGCCATCGGCCATCGGATCGGAAAACGGCACGCCCAGTTCGATCACGTCGGCACCCGCGGCGACCAGTCCGTGCATCAACGGCACCACGGCATCCGGCGACGGATCGCCGGCGGTGATGAACGGAACGAGGCCGGTGCGGCCCGCGGCCTTCAGCGCCGCGAAACGGCGTTCGATGCGGCTCATCAGAGTTCGATTCCTTCGCGCGCGGCAATGGTGTGCACGTCCTTGTCGCCGCGACCGGAAAGGTTGGCGAGGACCAGGCCGTCCTTCGGCAGCTCGCGGGCCAGCTTGATCGCCTGGGCGATCGCATGACTCGATTCCAGCGCGGCGAGGATGCCCTCGGTGCGCGCCAGCAGATGGAAGGCTTCCAACGCCTCGTCGTCGGTCACGCCGACGTATTCCGCACGGCCGGCGTCCTTGAGGAAGGCATGCTCCGGACCCACGCCCGGGTAATCCAGGCCGGCGGAGACCGAATGCGTCTCGATGATCTGGCCGTTCGCGTCGGACAACACATAGGTGCGATTGCCGTGCAGCACGCCCGGCTTGCCCGCCGCGAGCGAGGCCGCGTGGCGGCCCGTCTCGATGCCCTCGCCCGCCGCCTCGGCGCCGACGATGCGGACCTGGCGGTCGTTGAGGAAGGCGTGGAACAAGCCGATGGCGTTCGAACCGCCACCCACGCAGGCGGTGATCACGTCCGGCAGGCGGCCGAACTGTTCGAGCGTCTGCTCACGCGCTTCGCGGCCGACGATGGCGTTGAAATCGCGCACCATCTGCGGATACGGGTGCGGCCCGGCGACGGTGCCGATGATGTAGAAGGTGTCGGCGACGTTGGTGACCCAGTCGCGCATCGCTTCATTGAGCGCGTCTTTGAGGGTCTTCGAGCCCGAGGTCACCGGCACCACGTCCGCGCCGAGCAGGCGCATGCGGTAGACGTTGATCTTCTGCCGCTCGATGTCGACGGCACCCATGTACACCACGCACTTCAGGCCCATGCGCGCGGCGACCGTGGCGCTGGCCACGCCGTGCTGGCCGGCGCCGGTCTCGGCGATGATGCGCGTCTTGCCCATGTGCCTGGCGACCAGCGCCTGGCCCACGGTGTTGTTGATCTTGTGCGCGCCAGTGTGGTTCAGGTCTTCGCGCTTGAGCACGATGCGCGCGCCGCCGACATGCTTCGACAGGCGCTCGGCGTGGTACACCGGGCTGGGCCGGCCCACGTAATACTTGAGGTCGCGGTCGAGCTCGGCGATGAAGGCCGGGTCCTTGCGCAGTTTCTCGTACGCCGCCGTGAGTTCCGCGAGCGGCTCCATGAGGGTCTCGGCCACGTAGATGCCGCCGTAATCGCCGAAGCGCCCATGCGCGTCGGGATAGGCGTGGAAATCCGCGATATCGGTCATTGCCTTCTCGTTACCTGCTGGAGGCCGTGTCACGCGTTGGGGACGGCGCGCACGGCGGAAATGAAGCGTTCCATCTTAGCCCGATCCTTGATCCCGGGCGACGACTCGATGCCGCTGGACACGTCCACCGCCCAGGGCCGGGCGATGCGGATCGCCTCGCCGACATTCCCGACCGTGAGTCCGCCGGCGAGCAGCAGCGGTTGCGCAAAGTCCTTCGGCATCAGCGACCAGTCGAACCGCTGGCCGCTGCCGCCCTGCTCGCCCAGGCCGTGGCCGTCCAGAAGCAGGCCGGCGGCGCCCGGATAATCGCGCAGGCGCGCCAGCGCTGGAGCACCCTCGCCCATCGCGATGGCTTTCAGGTAACGCACGCCGTAGGTGCTGCATTCCGCGTCCGTCTCCGCGCCGTGGAACTGCAGCATGTCCGGACGCAGCACCCGCAGCACTTCCTCCACATAGGCCGGGTCCTCATCCATCACTAGCGCCACCGTCGTCACGAAGGGCGGCACGGCATCGCGCAAGCGCGCGGCGGATGCGGGATCGACGAAGCGCTTGCTCTTGCGCGTCATGACGAAACCGACGGCATCGGCACCCAAGCGCGCCGCCAGTTGCACGTCGTCGACACGAGTCAGTCCGCAGCACTTGATCCGGGTCATAGCGTCACTTCCCGTGGCAGGCCCCAATGGGCTTCATAAAGGGGACCGATGAAGGTCAGGCCTTCCGCGGGTGCCGTGGCGCCGGCGACTTCGCGATCGCGGCCGGCGAGCAGTTCGGCCATCCAGCCCACGGGCTGTTCACCACGCCCGATCGGCAGCAGCGAACCGACGATGTTGCGCACCATGTGATGCAGGAAGGCGTTGGCCTCGATCTCCACCACCACGTGGATGTCTTCGCGGAACACGCGGATCGAGCGCACGTTGCGCCGCGCGTGCGCCGCCTGGCACGAGATGGCGCGGAATGCTGAGAAATCGTGTTCGCCCACGATCGCCTGCGCCGCCTCGTGCATCGCCTCCGCATCGAGCGCGCGGCGTTCCCATGCCACGAAACGGGCATCCAGCGCGGGACGGACGAAGCGCGGCAGGATGCGGTACCGGTACCGGCGGCCACGCGCGGAAAAACGCGCATGGAAATCGTCGGCCACCGGCAGCGCCCAGGTCACCGCCACGCTGTGCGGCAGGTTCGAGCAGGCACCCAGGACCCAGCCCCGCATGTCGCGCACCACCTCGGTGTCGAAGTGAACCACCTGGCAGCGGCCATGCACGCCGGCATCGGTGCGCCCGGCGGCGGTGACCTCGATGGGCTCATGGGCGACCCGGCTCAGCGCCTCTTCCAGCGCCCCCTGCACGGTCTTCGCATGGCTGAGCCGCTGCCAGCCGCGGAAGTCGGTGCCGTCGTATTCGACGCCTAGGGCGATGCGCATGAAGTTGTTCAGGAGGCGGTGGAAACCAGAAAGATTACCACCGCGGAGGTGGTAGGAACCTGCCAGGAGCGTGGTAGGACCCCGGTGGTGCCGACCTCATGGCAGCCCGCCCTTGTGGGAGCCGCTTCAGCGGCGATGGGTGCTTGCCTCGAACTGGCCCGCTGCCGCGGGATCGCCGCTAAAGCGGCTCCCACAGGGGTCGGCTCCCACCGGAGGCGGTTCCCACCGGAACCGCCAAAGAAAAACCCCAGCCTAAGCCGGGGCTCCTTCAGGCATAAACCACCCGCCCTGCCGGCTCAACGATCGATCGAGCCGTCGTTTTCCAGCAGCGCCCGATGGATCCAGCCGCCGACGGCGCCGCCGAGCAATGGCACGACCCAGAACACCCACAGTTGGGAGATCGCCCATCCGCCCTGGTACAAGGCCACGCCCGTGCTGCGCGCGGGATTCACCGAGGTATTGGTGACCGGGATGCTGATCAGGTGGATGAGCGTGAGGGCCAGGCCGATCGCCAGCGGGGCGAACCCCACCGGTGCGCGCTTGTGCGTCACACCGAGGATGACCAGCAGGAAGAAGGCGGTCAGCACGAATTCCGCGACCACGGCGGCAAGGAATGAATAACCACCGGGGGAATGCTCGCCGTATCCGTTGGTGGCGAAACCGGCCGCCACGTCGAAGCCCGGCTTGCCACTGGCGATGAGGTAGAGCACGCCACCCGCCGCCACCGCGCCGATCACCTGGCTGACGATATAAGGCAGTACATCGCTGGCTGGAATACGCCCGCCCGTGAAGCAACCCAGCGTCACCGCCGGATTGAAATGGGCGCCCGAAATGTGCCCGACGGCGTACGCCATCGTCAGCACGGTGAGGCCGAAGGCCAGGGCGACACCGGCGAAGCCGATGCCTAGTTCGGGAAAGGCCGCGGCGAGCACCGCGCTTCCGCAACCGCCGAAAACCAACCAGAAGGTACCAAAGAACTCCGCGAGCAGACGCTTGGACATAGTCGCACTCCTTCGATGAAATCACTGAAGCGGGTACGTGCCGGGGTGTAGCGGACCGCTATGGTGGGAGCATCCACAGGGTTCTTAGACGATGTCGTTGAGGATGCGGCGGGCCGTGTCCTTCTGCATCTGCGAGCCTTCGGCGAGCACCTCGTCGAGCATCAGGCGCGCGCCTTCGGCATCACCCATGTCGAGATAGGCGCGGGCCAGGTCGAGCTTGGTGTCCACCGGGTCGTCGCTGAAGCTCTCCGGACCGTGGTCCTCGAGCGGTTCTTCGTCCGGGAAGGTGGGTTCGTCGAAACGGGGCACGTGGCCGGTCGGCGTGGCCGGTTCGGCGTGGCCTCGGGAAGCGAGGTCGTGTTCGTCCTCGAACGACCAGGTCGAGCGTTCCTCGGCCTTGCCGGCCGCTTCACCAGCGGCGACCGCACTGTCGGTCGTCTCGTGTGGTTCGGCATAAGGCGATTCCGGGGCGTCGACGTCGAACACGCCCGGGGCGTTCGGACGGCGATCCGCCTCGGCGCGCTGCACCGGCGTCAGGTCGAAGTTGAAATGGTATTCGCTGTGCTTCTGCGGCGCCGGCTTCTGCGGGGGTTCTTCCTCGTCCGGACCGGTGACGTAGTTGCCGAGGTCGAATTCCTCGAGCGCGGCGACCTCGTCCTCGTTGTGCGGACGCGAAGCCGTATAGGTATCCTCGTACGGCTCGTCGATCTCGTCGACGGGGACGCCACCGAACAGCGGATGGCTCGGTGCGAGATCCTCGCCCATCATCATCACTTCGCGCCATTCCGGCTGCTCCGGATCGGCGACGTGGGCGAACATGGCTTCGGCTGCGGCTTCGAAGTGCTCGACGTCGCGACGGCCGTAGTAGAGGCTCACCAGTTCGAGGTGCAGGCCGATGTCGTCCGGATGCTCGGCCAGGGCGTCGAGTATTTCGCGCTGGTCCTGGTCCATCGCCTCGCTGGGCTCGCCGAAGCCGCCGAACGTGTGCTCCTGACCGAAGCGGTCGGCCAGCGACGTGGTACCGGCGGCGGCCGCGGCCTTCGGCTTCTTGCGGCCGAAGACAGCCGCGACCAGCAGCAGGAGGACGACGATCGCACCGCCACCCCAGGCCCACGGCTGCATGTACCACGGGTCTTCTTCGACCGGGACGGGAGCGACCGGCGCATGCTTCGTCACCGGCTTGGCAGCCATTGGCGTTGCCGCGGAAGGCTCCTTGAGCGGCGAAATAGCCACGGTGGAAGCAGGTGCCGGGGCCGAGGCCGCCGGCGTCGCCGAGGCGACCGGGGCCGGTGCCGGCGCGCTGGTGGCGGCCACTGGAGCGGCCGGTGCCGTTGCCGGCGAGGTCGCCGCGGCGGCCGGAGTCGGCGCGTTCGCCACGGCCGGCTGGCCGGAACCCTTCTGCGCCTCGGCCAGCTTGCGCTGGAGCTCGGCGATTTCGGAATCCTTGAGACTCAGCAGGCGCTGGTTCTTGGTGTTGATTTCCTCGAGGTCGCCGATGCGCGACTTCAGTTCCTCGCCCTGCTGCTTGAGCGAAGCGACGCTTTCCTGCGACGTGGCCAGTTCCTGCTTGAGGCCCGCGACCTGCGCATCGCCCGTGCCACCCTTGCTGCCCGCACGCGTGGAAGCCGCGTCGCCACCTTCCTTGGAGGGAACGATGGCCAGGCGGTCGGTCGCCGGAGCGGCCGGCTTTGCTTCACCCTGGCCCGCGGCGGACGAGGCGGCATCGGCCACGACCGAGGGCGCACGCGTGGTACCCGCGCGCCAGCTTTCGTTCTGGCGGCGCACTTCGGCCAGCGCCGACGAGGCGGACAGTGCCTGCACGTCGTCGGTGGAGGGAATGCGCAGCACGGCGCCGGTCTTCAGCGCATTCATGTTGTCGCGGTAGAAGGCATCCGGGTTGGCCTTGTGCAGGGCCACCAGCATCTGGTTCATATCGGCACCGCCCGCGTGCTGGCGGGCGATGGTCGACAGAGTCTGGCCACGCTGTACCGGACCGTAGGTATCGCCAGCCGCCGCCGCGGCAGGCGCGGCCTCCGCACGCGAAGGCTTGGCTTCGGCACGCGATGGCACGCGCGAGGGAACCTCGGAAGTGCGCGACGGCTGTGCCGCTGGCGTGGCCGCTGCGGAATTCACCGGCGTACCCGGCGGATCGAGCAGCATGGTGACTTCGCGCACGACCTTGTTGCCGCCCGAAGACACCTCGACCAGGAAGTCGAGATACGTGTCGCGCACCGGCTCGGCGCTGCTGACACGGACCACCGGCTGTCCCGAGGCGTTCTTGCCTACCGCGAAGTTCAGGGCCACGGGCAGGCCGCCGCGATTCAGGCCGGCGCGCGTGAAGGCTTCTTCCGAGGCCAGGGTGACATGGACATTGTCGAGGTTGCCCGACACGCCGGTCAGCGGGATTTCCGCCGCCAACGGCTGGTCCATCGTGGAGCGGACCTGGACCGGACCCAGGTTCTGCGCCAGGGCCTGGCTACCCCATGTGGCGAGCGCCAGCATGATCGAAAGCTTCAACGTACGGTTCATCACTCGCTTCCCCCGAACTAAACCCATGCCGGCGGCGCGCCTCTATGAGGGCGATCGGCCGCGAAGGCGCCACTGTAGTGCACCCCAGCAACAACTAACAATAGCGGGTACGGATAGTTACGCGACAACGTTAAGTCGTTCGCGAGGCCCGTACACGCCCCCCTTACATGTCCCGGCCCCGGTCAGTGGCCCTGTTTCGCCTCCAACTGGCGCTGGAGTTCGGCGATCTTGCGATCGCGTTCCTCCAGTGCGCGGCGGGCGGCCTGCGTATTCGATTCCAGCGTGTCGACCTTCGCCTTGAGTTGCCGGACCTGGGCGTCCTCGCTCTTCACCTGGCCCTGCAAGGCCTCGAGCCTCGCGTGGGCCGCGGCCGTCGTGGCGGGTGCCGGAGCCGCCGGCGGGCGCTGTTCCGCCTGCGCCAGGGGCGAAAGCAGGACGAGCAGGCAGGCGGCGGCGCAGGCTTTCATTACAGATAGTCCTCGATCAGGATCTCCGCGATCTGCACGGCGTTGAGGGCCGCGCCCTTGCGGATGTTATCGGCCACCACCCACAGGTCGAGGCCGCGCTCGTGCGAGATGTCCTCGCGGATGCGGCCGACGAACACCGGGTCCTTGCCCGCCGCGTCGCCCACCGGCGTGGGATAGCCGCCCGCCTTGCGCTCGTCCAGCACGACCACGCCCGGGGCCTGCTCGAGCAGTTCGCGCGCGCGCTCGGCGGTGATCTTGTCGCGGGTCTCGATATGCACGGCCTCGGCGTGGCCGTAGAACACCGGCACGCGCACCGCGGTCGGGTTCACCTGGATGGACGGGTCCTCGAGGATCTTCCGGGTCTCCCAGACCATCTTCATTTCTTCCTTGGTGTAGCCATTGGCCTGGAAGTCATCGATGTGCGGGATCACGTTGAAGGCGATCTGCTTCGGGAACTTGACCGTCTCCACTTCCTGGAAGTTGAGCATCTGCGCGGTCTGCTTGCCCAGCTCGTCCATGCCACTGCGCCCCGCGCCCGACACCGACTGGTAGGTGGCGACGTTGATGCGTTCGATGCCCACCTCGCGGTGAATCGGGGCCAGCGCCACCAGCATCTGCATCGTGGAGCAGTTCGGGTTGGCGATGATGCCGCGCACCGTATAGTCGGCGATGGCGTGCGGGTTCACCTCGGACACCACCAGGGGGATGTCGTCCTGGTAGCGGAACTCGGAGGTGTTATCGATCACCACGGCCCCGGCCGCGGCCGCGCGAGGCGCGTGTTCGCGGCTCACGGAACCACCGGCCGAGAAGAAAGCGATGTCCACGCCGGCGAAGTCGTACTTGGCCAGGTCCTGGACGACGTAAGGTTTTCCATTGAAGTCGACCGTACCGCCCGCCGAGCGCTCGCTCGCCAGGGGCACCAGTTCGCTCACGGGGAAATCCCGTTCGGCGAGGATCGACAGGAGGGTCTCGCCGACCGCGCCGGTCGCACCCACCATGGCCACCTTGTAACTCGTCTTCTTGCTCATGCTTCGCTTTCGTCAGGCGTGGGAAAACAGGTTCAGCTGGCGTCGGCCAGCACACCCGGATTGAGGATCGTGGGCGGCCGGCCGGCGTCAGGACCATGCCCGAACGCCGCCAGCACATTGTCCACAGCCAGCGCCGCCATATCGCGACGTGTGTCGCGACTTGCGCTGGCGATGTGCGGACTGAGCACGATATTTTGCAGTTTCATGAGGTCGGGGTGGACCTTCGGCTCGCCCTCGAACACGTCGAGGGCCGCCGCGGCGATCGTGCCGTCGGCCAGCGCGCGGGCCAGGGCGGCATCGTCGACGATGCCGCCGCGGGCGACGTTGACCAGGGTGGCCGTGGGTTTCATCGCCTTGAGTTCCGGCCCGCCGATGGCATGGTGGCTTTGCGGCGTATACGGCAGCACGAGGATCAGGTGGTCCGACGCGGCCAGCAGGCTGGCCTTGTCCACGTAGGTCGCCGCGTATTCGCGCTCGATCTCCGGCGCCAACCGGGAACGGTTGTGATAGATCACTTTCGCCTGAAATCCGTAGGCACGCCGTGCGATGGCCTGGCCGATCCGGCCCATGCCGAGGATGCCGATGGTCTTGCCATGCACGTCGGCGCCCAGCCAGCCTTCGAAGCGCGAACCATGCCACTGGCCATCACGCAGCCAGCGCTCGGCTTCGCCGATCCGGCGGGCCGCCGCGAGCATCAGCGCCCAGGCGTAGTCGGCCACGGTCTCGTTGAGGACGTCCGGCGTGTTCGACGCGCCGATGCCGGCTTCGGTCAGCGCATCGATGTCGAGGTTGTTGTAGCCCACGCCGAGGTTGGCCACGAAGCGCAGGCGCGGGGCGGACGCGATCGCCGTCGCGTCGATGCGCTCGGCCAGGCCGACGATGGCGGCGTCGGCATCGGCCAGGCGAGCGGCCAGTTCGGTCGATGAAAAGGAACGTTCCTCCGTCTCCGCGCGCACCTCGAACCAGGGGCGCAGGCGGTCGACGATGTCAGGGAAGAACGGACGGGAAATCCAGACGATCGGCTTGCTCATCATCTATGCCTGCAACGTGCCCGGAATACGCGGCGGCACCTCGCCCACGTCGCCACACTGGGCGCGATGGCGCAGGGCCTGGTCCATCAGCACGAGGGCCAGCATCGCCTCGGCGATGGGCACGGCGCGGATGCCGACGCAGGGATCGTGGCGGCCCTTGGTCACGACCTCGGCCGGCTGCCCTGCCCGGTCGACACTGCGGCCGGGCACGAGGATGCTGGACGTGGGCTTGAACGCCATCGAAACGACCACCGGCTGCCCGGAAGCGATGCCGCCGAGGATGCCGCCGGCATGGTTGGAAAGGAAACCGCCGGCACTGAGTTCGTCGCGGTGCTGCGTGCCACGCTGGGCCACGGCGGCGAAGCCGTCGCCGATCTCGACGCCCTTCACCGCGTTGATCGACATCATGGCGGCGGCGAGTTCGCCATCGAGCTTGCCGTAGATCGGCTCGCCCCATCCGGCCGGCACGCCATCGGCGACCACGGTGACCTTGGCGCCGACCGAATCCCCCGACTTGCGCAGGGCATCCATGTACGACTCCAACTCCGGCACCTGCGCGGCGTCGGGCCAGAAGAACGGGTTGCCCTCGATCGCGCCGGCGTCGAAGCCGCGCGGCACGAGTTCGCCGATCTGGGCCACGTGTCCGCGCACGGTCACGCCATGGCGCTGTGCCAGCCACTTCTTGGCGATGACGCCGGCAGCCACGCGCATCGTGGTTTCCCGCGCCGAGGACCGGCCGCCGCCGCGAGGATCGCGGATGCCGTACTTCTGCCAGTACGTGTAATCCGCGTGGCCCGGGCGGAAGGTATCGAGGATGTTGCCGTAGTCCTTGGAACGGGCGTCCGTATTGCGGATCAGCAAGGCGATCGGCGTGCCGGTGGTCTCGCCTTCGTACACGCCCGAGAGGATCTCGATGTCGTCCGCCTCGCGACGCTGCGAGGTATGCCGCGAGCGCCCGGTGGCGCGCCGATCGAGGTCGGCGCGGAACTCCGCCGCATTGAGCGGGAGCCCGGGTGGGCACCCGTCCACCACGCACCCGATCGCCGGGCCGTGGCTTTCGCCGAAGGTGGTGACGGAGAGGAGCTTGCCGAACGTATTGGAGGACACGGTACTTCCGGTGAGGTTTAGTTTCTTGCGGCACGCGCCGCGGAGATCTCCGCGGCGTGTTCGACGAGGTCGCGCCGCTCCAGCGCGAAGATGCCCATCTGCCCGACCTTGAACTCCAGCCAGACGAACGGCACGCGCGGCAGCAGGTTGACCAGCGCGTGCTCGCTGTCGCCCACTTCGACGATCAGCAGGCCATCTTCGCTGAGGTGGTCGGCCGCCTCGTCGAGGATGCGCAAGGTGATGTCCAGTCCATCATCGCCGGATGTCAGGCCGAGGACCGGTTCATGGCTGTATTCGGTCGGCATCGCGGCGTATTCGTCGTTGGTCACGTACGGCGGGTTGGACACGATCAGGTCGTAGACCTCGCCCTTCACCCCGTCGAACAGGTCCGACTTGATCGCCCGCACGCGGTCTTCCGCGTGCTGGAACACGATGTTCTCGTTGGCCAGCGAGAGGGCGTCGTCGCTGACGTCGACGAGGTCCACCTGCCAATCCGGGTTGTACTCGGCCATGGCGATGCCGATGCAGCCGGAGCCGGTGCACAGGTCAAGCGCACGTTCCACATGGCGGTCGTCGAGCCACGGGGTGAAACGGCTCTCGATCAGCTCGGCGATGGGCGAACGCGGCACCAGGGCGCGGCGGTCGCTCTTGAACTTCATCCCGGCGAACCAGGTCTCGCCCACCAGGTAGGCCACCGGCACGCGCTCGGACACGCGGCGCTCGATCAGCGCCAGCACCTTCGCTTTCTCCTCGGCGATCAGGTTGCCCGCGCCATAGGCCGGCGGGATATCCGGCGGCAGGTGCAGCGCGGCCAGGACCAGGTGGGTCGCCTCGTCGATCGGATTGTCGTGGCTATGCCCGAAGGTCAGGCCGGCGGCCGAGAAACGGCTGGCGCCGTAGCGGATGAAATCGATGATCGAGGAGAGTTCGCTGGTCACGGGGGCGGGGTTCGATGGGGCTGACGGGTGAGTATAGCCGTCCGGGTCCGGGCCCACACGATCGCCATCGGCCATCCTGCCGATGGGCATCGGTACCCGGCAGGCGTACATTCCGACTTTTCCCGCGGGCACGCGACGCCCGGTAAACGGAGTCTGGCATGACCGGTTTCCTGCGCGCCCTCGCCGTATCGCTGCTCCTGGCATCCGCCGCCCGGGCCCAGGAGATGCACGACCACGGTATCCCCGAGAAGCTCGGCAACGTGTCGTTTCCGATCTCATGCGATGCCTCGGTGCAGAAGCCGTTCGATCGTGCCGTCGCCCTCCTCCACTCGTTCGCCTATGCCGCCGCCCGCGAAGCCTTCGAGGGTGTCGTGGCGAAAGACCCGAAATGCGCCATGGGCCATTGGGGCGTCGCGATGGTCTTTTTCCACCCGGTGTGGACGCCCGCCCTGCCGGCGGACACCTTCGCCCGCGGCCAGGCGGAGGCCAGGACAGCGGCGCGTCTGGCGTCGGCCTCGTCGCCGCGTGAACGGGCCTACATCCATGCGCTCGGGCAGCTCTATCAGGGCGGCGACATCAAACCCGCGCAACGCACCCCTGCCTACGAACAGGCGATGGCCGGCGTCGCCCGCGACAACCCGAAGGACGTCGAGGCGCAGGTGTTCTATGCCGTGGCCCTGCTGTCGAACGCCTCGATGACCGACAAGACGCATGCGAAGCAGAAGCAGGCCATCGCGATCCTCGACCCGCTGTTTCGCACATATCCGGATCATCCGGGCATCGCGCACTACCTGATCCACGCCTGCGACAGCGCCGAACTGGCGCAACGCGGCCTGCCTGCCGCCAGGAAATACGCGGACATCGCGCCTTCGGCACCGCATGCCTTGCACATGCCCTCGCACATCTTCACGCGGTTGGGCCTGTGGGACGACTCGATCCGCTCCAACCTCGCCTCGAAAAAGGCGGCGCGCGAGCACGGCGACAGCATGGGTCAGTTGCACGCCATGGACTACCTCGTCTATGCCTACATGCAGACCGGTCGAGATCAGGAAGCGCGCGAGGTCATCGGCGAGATGAAAAACATGCGCGGCCTCGACATGAACGACTTCGGGGTCGCCTATCCCGCGACCGCTATGCCGATTCGCGAAGTCGTCGAGCAAAGCCGATGGAACGAAGCCTCCACGATCGAGCCACCGGCCGGCGCCCCACCTTCCGTCGTCGCCATCGCGGTATGGGCGAAAGGTCTGGGCCTCGCACGCAGCGGCCGTCCCGACGAAGCCCGTGCCCAGGCGGCCCGCCTCGACCAGATCGAAGCCCAACTCAAGACCTCCGGTGACGACTACTGGTCCACGCAGACCGGCGTCCTCGCCTCGGAAGTAAAGGCTTGGATCGCGCAAGCCAGCGGCGACGCCTCGGGCGCCGTCGCCCTGATGACCGATGCCGCCGAACGGGAAGACCGGGTCGAGAAGCGCCCTGTGACACCGGGCCCGATCGTCCCCGCGCGCGAACAACTCGGCGAACTGCTGCTGGCACAGAAGCAACCCGGACCGGCGCAGGCGGCATTCAAGGCGGCACTCACGCAAGCCCCCGGTCGCGCTGGCGCCTTGCGTGGGGAGAAGGCGGCGGAAACGATGCGCTAGCCCCAGGGAATCCTGGACGCCACACGATTCACGTCTTGTGTGGGCCAGGATCGCTTGTCGCAGGTTTACCGTCTTCTTGGTGCCCGGCGAAACGCCGGAGGTAACGTGGCGCGCTGGCCGTGGTGACTGCGATGTCATACCAGCCTGCGCTGTTCGTCAGATCGAGCGGCACGGTCTGCGACTGTCCAGCGACGAGTTCGAGATCGCGGGGTGACGTGTTGCCATAAGCATCCGTGATGCGAGCGGTAACGCTCCTCGCCCCTCGGTTGCTCAAGCGCACGTCGACGCCGCGGGTGCCCGACTTGCCGGCGATGACCACTTCCAGCCCGTCATCGGCAAAACCGCGCAAGTGGGCGAAGTATCCATTCGGACCGTGGATACGGCGGTCGTAGCCATCGCCGGCTTTCGCCAGCGCCCAGCGGTCTTCGATCCGCTTGCCCGCACTCACCGCATAGCGGCGTGGCGGGGCTTCGCGTTGGAGTCCGTCGTAGACGAAGAATGCCGCACCGAGCCGGCCGCTGTTGGTGAAGACGATGCGACTGCTGTCCGCTTCCAGGCGATGCTCGACCGTCCATGCATAACCGAGAGCCCGCGATGGACGCGTGCCCGGCTCCTGCACGGGCATGGCCTGCTCGCGCGGCACCGTGATCGTGGCCTTGCCGTTCGAACCAGCCGGCAGGCCAAGCGTCGGCATGCGCTGGTCTGCGTTGCCGGCGAAGTCGAAGGCGCTGGTCAGGTCGCCGCATACCGAACGGCGCCATGTACTGATGTTCGGTTCCTCGACGCCGAAGCGTTTTTCGAGGAAACGCAGCACCGAGGTGTGATCGAAGGTTTCCGAGCAGACCCAGCCACCACGGGTCCACGGCGAGACCACGATCATCGGCACGCGATTGCCGAGGCCGACCGGCTGTTCGCCGCGTGGGTCGCTGCCTGCCACGAGCGGCGATGAAATCCGCGGATGGGCGTCGAGGTCCATGATCTCGTCGCCCAGGCCGGCGAGCAGGTCGTCGGAAACCACGCCCTGCCCGTCCTCGCCGCTTTCCAGTGGTGGCGCAGGCGGCACCACGTGATCGAAGAAGCCGTCGTTCTCGTCGTAGTTGAGGAACAGTACCGTGCGGCTCCACACCTTCGGATTGGCGGTCAGCGCCTCGATGACGCGGCGGATGTAGAACGCGCCATCGGCGGGTGACGAAGTGGGATGTTCGCTGTACTTGTACGGCGCGACGATCCACGTCACCTGGGGCAGGCGGTCGTGCAACACATCGTCACGCAACTGACGAAGGCTGTGATTCGACACGCCGTTGCGCACGAGCGAACCGTTCGGGTCGGCGCCTTCCTTCACTTGGTACTTCGCGAAGAACTCCAGCGAGTTGTCCGTGTAGTTGTCGGTCGGCGAACCCGGGTCGCCGGTGCCGCCCTGGTACACACGCCAACTGATGCCCGCCTTCTCCAACCTTTCCGGATATGTGGTCCAGGTATAGCCATCCGCGTCGGGCCGTTCCTCGGTGCCCGGCCCGTTGTCCTTCGTACCCAGCCGCCCGGAAGGATCGGCCGTGCCGCTCCAGAGGTAGATCCGGTTGATGGCGGTGTCGGCGAGTGCGGAAGCGTGGTACGCGTCGCAGACGGTGAAGGCGTCGGCGAGCGCGTAGTGGAAGGCGGCGTCCTCGCGGCGCAGGTACGCCATCGTCAGCACGTCCTGCTTTTGCTCGATCCAGCGATCGTTGCGGCCGAGGTTCCAGGCACCGTGGCCGCTGCTCCAGCCGTGGTCGGTGCCCTCGTGATGATCGCCGCAGGCGCGCGTGTCCAGGTGGAACGGGTAGACCCAGCCCACGTCGTCGCCGATGCCGCGCGCCTTCCAGTATTTCGTGCGCGCCGCCGTCACCGGCTGGCGCCAAACCGGGTCGCCATTGCCGAGTTCCAGCACGCGCGGATCGGCGAAGCCACGCACGCCGCGCAGGCTGCCGAAGTGATGGTCGAACGAGCGATTCTCCTGCATGAGGATCACCACGTGGCCCACGTCGGCGATCGTGCCGGTGCGCCGGTCGGGACCCGTCGCCAGCGCCTGGGCGATCGCCGCCGGGAAACCCTGTGCGACCAGCGAGGCGGCGACGGTGGCGCCCGCGGCATGGAGGAAACGGCGACGATCGCGGGAAAACATCCGGTATCAGTCCCTGGCCAGCGATTCGATGAGTGCCGCATGCAAGGCGGGCGTGGCCGCGGCGACGACGCGACCGCCACTATCGAGGCCGAGCGCGCGGCCTTCCCAGTCGGTCATGACGCCCCCGGCGGCTTCGACCACTGGTGCGATGGCGAGATAGTCGTACGGCATGAGGTTGGCCTCGACCACGGCGTCGATATGACCCGCCGCCAACATGCCGTAGCCGTAGCAGTCGCCGCCGAAACGGCGCGCATACGCCGCACGGCTCGTGCGGTCGAAACGGGCCCACTCGTCGGGGCTGAACATGTCCGGCGTGGTCGTGTAGAGCGTGGCGGCTGCAAGGGTTTCACATGCACGGGTACGGCAGGGCAGCCCGTTCATCGTCGTTCCCACGCCCGTGTGCCCGATCCAGCGCTCGTCCAGCACGGGCATGTCCAGCACGCCGAGCACCGGCTTGCCGTGGTGGAGCAAGGCCAACAAGGTGCCCCAGAGCGGCCAGCCCGAAATGAAGCTGCGCGTGCCGTCGATGGGATCGATCGACCAGACGTATTCCGCGTCCACGCGCGTCGCGCCGTACTCCTCGCCAAGCAGCCCGTGCGAGGGCCACGCTAGTTCGATGCGTTCGCGCAGCATCGATTCCACGCCCCGGTCCACGGCTGTCACGGGGCTCATGTCACCCTTGAGCGTCACGTCCACAGGGCGACGGAATCTCGGCAGGGACAACGCACGCGCGTTATCGGCGATACCCGCGGCGAATGCCTCGAACTCCTTCCGCTCAGCGGCGGACAACGATTCCATCAACGACACTCCTGGCTATGTTTCGGGATGATGACAAAAACGAAAATTCTCTGGTGGACGCAGAAGCCACAGGTTTGCAAATATACCCAAAACGCCACACGGTTGGTGCATCATGGACCTTCCGCGGGGCAGCTTCGACGAACCGCGTCACAGGGTGAAAGCCGGCCATGCGTCCATACCGCCATATCGGAAGCGTCATCGCGCTGGTCGCCGCCTGTGGCGTGGCCCGTGCCGGTACGGTCACCGTGTACTCCGCCCTGGAGAGCGACGAGATCGCCACCTACCTTGGTGCGGCGAAGAAGGCCCTGCCCGGTCTCGACATCCGTGTCCTGCGCCTGTCCAGCGGTGACCTGGCCGCGCGCCTGCTTGCCGAATCGGCCGAACCACGCAACGACGCGATCTGGGGCATGGCGGTCACCGACATGCTCGAACCGCGTATCGCCATGCTGCTCGCGCCGGTGCACGGAGCGAACATCGACCGCATCCCGGCGGCGTTCCGCGCGACCGATGGGCTGTGGTTCGCGCCCACGGGATACCTCGCGGCCCTATGCGTCAATCGCGAAGCCCTGGCGGAGCGCCACCTGCCGATGCCACGCAGCTGGCGCGATCTCACCTCGCCGGCCTACAAGGGCCAGGTGGCGATGCCCGATCCATCGTCATCCGGCACGGGCTACATGCTCGTGTCTTCGCTGTCGGATGCCGGTCGCGACCCCGAAGGCATGGACCTCCTGCGCGACATCTCGCGCAACGTCGGCCAGGTCACCTTGTCCGGCTCGGCGCCGTGCAAGCTCGCACGCATCGGCGAATTCCCCATCGGCATCTCGTTCGCCTTCTCGGCCATGCAATCCATCCGCCAGGGTTATCCGGTGACGATGGTGATACCCGAAGGACGCAAGGGCTACGAACTGGAAGCGTCGGCGCTGATGAAGGGCTCTCCGCACGCGGATGACGCGAAGCGTTTCCTCGACTGGACCGCGTCACCCGAAGCGGCCGCGTTGTACCGCGGCTACAAGGAAATCGTCGCGGCGCCCGGCAGCGTGCCTAGCGCGGAACAACAACGGCAGGGCTTGCCCGCCGACCTGGTCGCGACGCTGCCCGCGCGCGACTTCGCCACCGCGGCGCGCGAACGCGCGGCGCTCATCGCCAGATACAAGCGGCTGACGCGCTAGCGCGCGGCCGGGGGAGTTGGGGAATGCACTTGCGGATCGACGACATCACGAAGGCATGGAATGGGCATACCGTGCTCGATGGCGTTTCCTTCGACGCCGGGGAGAGCGAGTTCGTCTGCCTGCTCGGACCCAGCGGCTGTGGCAAGACCACCCTGCTGCGCATCGTCGCGGGATTGACCGCGGCGGATACGGGACGCGTGGTCCTCGGCGGTCGCGACATCAGCGCGTTGCCCGCACGCGAGCGGCGCATGGGCCTGGTCTTCCAGGCCTATTCCCTGTTCCCCGACATGACCGCCGCGGCCAATGTCGGCTACCCCATGCGCCTGCGCCGCGACGCCCCGGCGAAGATCGCCGCGCGCTGCAGTGAACTGCTGGAACGGGTCGGGCTGGGCGGCCTCGGTGCGCGCTTCCCCGACGAGCTCTCCGGAGGCCAGCAGCAGCGCGTGGCGCTGGCCCGCGCCCTCGCCACCGAGCCGGCCATGCTCCTGCTCGACGAACCGCTCTCCGCGCTCGATCCCGCCATACGCGGACAGTTGCGCAGCGAGATCCGCCTGCTCCAGCGTGCGCTCGGCATCCCGACGATCATGGTGACGCACGACCAGGAAGAAGCGCTGGCGATGGCGGACACGATCGTCTGCATGAACCGCGGCAGGATCGAACAGACCGGCAGCCCCCGGGACCTCTACGAGCGCCCGCGTTCCCGCTTCGTCGCCGAGTTCATCGGCCGCGCCAACCTGCTGCCGACGGCGTTCGTACGCGAGGCGATGCCCGGCTTCCTGGAACGGCGGCCGCCGGGCGACGGGGCCACGTACGAGTTGTGCCTGCGTCCCGAGGACATCGTGATCGAAAGCGACCCGCGCGGCGAAGCCGTGATCGAGGACACCGTCTTCCTCGGCAACCTCGCGCGCATCACCCTCGCCTGGCGCGGACGGAAGCTGCTGGTGGAACAGCCCGGGCGTAGCGCCTTGGGTCGCGGCGAGCCGGTTTCCGTCGATGCGCTCCGCGGCGCGTGGGTGTGCGCGTGAACCGTGGACACGCCATGGGTATCGTCCTGCTGGCGGTTCCGCTGCTGTGCCTGCTCGTGTTCTTCCTGCATCCACTGGCGACCGTGCTCGTGCGCAGCGTGACCGATGCGAACGGTGCGTGGACACTCGCGAACTATGGCCGCCTGTTCGACGATCCCGGGCTTCCGCGAGCCGCGTCGCGCAGCCTGGCCATCGGCCTCGCCACCACGCTATGCACCGTTTCGCTGGGCCTGTGCCTGGCGATGGCCTTGCATCGTTCCCGCCTGCCCGGCAAGGCCCTGATTCGGGGCGCCCTGCTCCTGCCGATGCTCGCGCCCTCGCTCGTGCTCGCGCTCGGCCTCGTCTGCCTGCTCGGGCGCAACGGGCTCGTGCATCGCCTCACCGGCCTGCCCACCGACATCTACGGCTTCTGGGGCTTGCTCATCGCTAACACGCTCTACGGTCTGCCGCAGGTGGTGATCATCGTTTCCGCCGCGCTGGGCCGCACCCCGGCACGCCACTACGATGCCGCCGAATCCATGGGCGCCACGCCCTGGCGACAGTTCCTCGACGTGACCATTCCCCGCCTTCGCTTCGCCCTGCTCGCGGCGGCTTTCCTGGTCTTCACCGAGACCTTGACCGACTTCGGCAGCGCCGTGGTCGTCGGCGGCAGCTACCGCGTGCTGGCGGTGGAGATCTACGGCGAAGTGGTCGGACAACTGGATTTCGCCATGGGCGCGACGCTGGGCGTGGTGCTGCTGGCACCCGCCCTGCTTTCGGTGTGGCTGGCCCGGCTGGCGAAACGCCGGCAGGACACGGGCGACGCGAGCCCGGGGCGCACGCTGGTTCCCGCGCGGCACCCGTGGCGCGACGTCGCGCTGGGCGGCATCTCGCTGTTGGCGTTGTTGCCGCTCGTGGGCGTCGTGGCCACCGTCGCCTATGTCAGCGTGGTGAAGCTGTGGCCCTACGATCGCACGCTCACGCTCGCCAATTACATCGGCGGCATGCCTGATGGATACGGCCCCGTGGCCACGTCGATCACCATGTCGTTGCTTGCCGCATGCGCCGGCGTGTTGCTGGTGTTCGCCTTGTCCGCGGGACTACGCCGCGCACCGCCCTTCATCGCGAAGCCCGCGCAGTTCATCGCTTCCCTGCCTGCCGCGGTGCCGGGCCTCGTGCTGGGCCTGGGTTACGTGCTGGCCTTCAACCACGGACCGCTTTCCAGCTGGCTCTACGGAAGCGTGGCGATCGTGGCCGCGTGCAGCCTTTTCCATTACCACGCGCAGGCCTTCCTCACGATGCAGACCGGCATGCGCCAGGTGCCGGAAGCGCTGGACGACGCCGTGGCGGTATCCGGCGGCACGACCTTCCACGTCCTGCGCGACGCCGTATGGCCGTTCGCCGCACCGGCGGCGATATCCACCTTCTTTTACCTGTTCATGCGCTCGATGGTGACGCTGTCGGGCGTGATCTTCCTGGTCACCCCCGAACTCGGGCTCGCCTCGGTCACGGTGATGCGCCTGGACGAAAACGGTTTCCTCGCGCAAGCCGCCGCGTATGCGATGTGCGTCGTGCTTGCCAGCGCACTCGCACTCGGCGCCATGCGCCTCCTCCTCCACGTACTCAAGGACCGACGCCATGTGGCATGAAGAACGGCATTCCCGCATTCGCGACCTGCTGCGCACCAGCGGCCAGGTGTCCGTCGAGCGGATCGTCACCGAACTGGGCGTGTCGCGCGAGACGATCCGCCGCGACCTCGTCGAACTGGCCGAGCGCGGCGAGATCCGCCGCGTGCACGGCGGTGCGGTGCTCACGGGCGACGAACCGCCGATCGACGTGCGCCATGCCACGCGGGTGCGCGAGAAACGCGCCATCGCCAAGAAAGTGGCCAGCCTCGTCGAAAGTGGCCAGACCATCTTCATGGATGCGGGCAGCACGATGAACCTCGTGGCCGAGGCACTCGCCACGCGTAGCGGGCTCACCATCGTCACCAATGCCGTGGACGTGGCCGCGCGCTTCGCCGCGCGGGCCGGCAACGAGGTGCACCTGCTCGGCGGCCGCTTCAATGCGCAGACCGGCTGCACCCAGGGTGCCGCCACCGTCGCCGAGATCGCCCGTTACCAACCGCACCTCACCATTCTTTCGCCGGTCGGTATCGATGCCAAGGCCGGCGCGAGCAGTTTCGAAATGGAGGAAGCCGAGATCGCACGGGCAATGTGTGCCAACGCACGCCGCATCGTCATCGCGGCCGACCATTCCAAGATCGGCGTACGCAGCCGCGTCGCCTGGTGTCCCGCGGACCGCATCGACGTGCTGGTCACCGACCGCCGCTCGGAAAAGTCCCGCGCGATCGCCGCCATTCGTAAGGCCGTAGGCGAGATCGCTTATGCCTGAAACAACACCGCGCCATGAAGGCCGCCATCCACCCTTTGTTTAGATCGATTGAAACCACCCTGTCACATACACCGCCTTTCCCGGAGCACCCCATGAATCCCCGCCCCACCTTCCGACGTACCCTCTTATGCGCCGCGGTCGCGGCATCCCTGTCCGGTGTCGCCTTCGGCCAGGCCACCACTGGCCGCATCACCGGCCAGGCGCCGGTCGCCGCCGGTGAAACCGTCCTCATCGAAGGCAGCAACGGCATCACCCGCGAGGTGTCCGTCGATGACCGCGGCCGTTATGTCGCCGAGTCGCTGCCCCTGGCCACCTACAAGGTCTCGCTGAAGTCGAATGGCAATGTGGTCGACTCGCGCGACAACGTCACCCTGCGCGTGGGCGCCGCCACCGACGTCTCGTTCGAGGCGGCGTCGGGCACGGCCCAGCAGCTCGAAGGCGTGACCGTGTCGGCCACCAACCTGCCGAAGATCGACGTCGCCACCGTCGCTTCCAGCACGGTGATCACCGCCGCCGACATGGCCCGCCTGCCGTTGCAGCGTTCGGCCGAAGCCGTCGCCCTGCTCGCACCGGGTGCGTCGCCGGGCTATACCGGATTCAAGAACGCCTTCGGTGGCAGCCTCGTCAGCTTCGCCGGTTCGGCCGTCTCGGAGAACGCGTACTACATCAACGGCATGAACACGACCGATCCGCTCAGCGGTTTCGGTGGTGTCACCCTGCCCTATGGCGCCGTGGACCAGCAGGAAGTACTCAGCGGCGGTTACTCCGCGATGTACGGCCGTTCGGACGGCGGCGTCATCAGCCAGGTCGGCAAGCGCGGCACCAACGAATGGCACTTCGGCGCCCAGGTGCTCTGGGAGCCGGACTTCGCCCGCGCGAGTGCGCGCAACATCACCTATGGCCATGACAACCCGGCGCCTCCGGGCACGATCAACCAGCGCAACGACGACAACCACGAGTGGAGCACCACGGTCAGCGCCTATGCCGGCGGCCCGTTGATCAAGGACAAGTTGTACGCCTTCGCGGCCGTGGAGATGGAACGCAGCAAGGGCAACAGCATCGGTGACGTGAACCACGCGTACGACACGAAGTACACGTACAAAGACCCGAAGTGGTACGGCAAGCTCGACTGGAACATCAATGACAGCAACATCCTCGAGCTGACCGGCGTCAACCAGACCCATCGCTCCAATGGCAACAAGTACACCTACGATTACGACACGAACACCGTGGGCGATTTCGCCAGCACGGATTCCACGTACAAGACCAAGGCCATGGTGTATGTCGCCAAGTTCACCAGCTACATCACCGACGACCTGACCCTCACCGCGCTGTACGGCAAGTCCAAGCTCACCTATTACAACGAGCCGCCCGCGACGGGTGTCACCGGGCCGTTCATCGGTAATGTCAGCCAGCAGAATCCCGCGCTCAACGGTGGCACGCCCATCACCAACGGGCAGACGCTGGATACGATCGACAATCCGGACCACGAGTCGACCAACCGCAACCTCCGCGTCGACCTCAACTACAAGATCGACGACCACTCGATCACCGCCGGTATCGACAACCAGGATTCGCACGACATCGACGACGGTACGACGATTGGTGGCGACGGTTACGAATTGTGGTATGGCAAGACGGACCCCAACCTCAACATCAGCGACAGTCCCTTCGTGGACAAGCCGGGCAACTACCCCGGTGGACAGACCGGTTACTACGGCTACTACCGCCACTACAACACGCTGGCGTCGGTACGCGTGAAGCAGCGCGCGCAATACATCATGGACGACTGGCAGGTCACCGACCGCCTGCTGCTTTCGCTGGGCCTGCGCAACGACCAGTTCACCAACTACAACCCCGCCGGCCAGCCCTACCTGAAGCTGACCAAGCCGCAGTGGGCGCCGCGCCTGGGCTTCAGCTGGGACGTGAACGGCGACTCCAGCATGAAGATCTACGGCAACGCCGGCCGCTACTTCCTCGCCATGCCGGCATCCGTCGCGCTGCGCACCTCGGCCGGTTCGCTGGCCACCAACCAGTACTTCACCTATACGGGCATCGACACGAGCGGCATGCCCACCGGCGTGACCTTCATCCAGTCGGCCACCGGTGGCGCCGTGTCTCCCAACGGCGAGTACGGCCAGCCGCCCGATCCCAAGACCGTCAGCGCGAAAAACATCAAGTCGGAGTACCAGGACGAGTTCATCCTCGGCATGGACAAGCAACTCAATGCCGACTGGGTCGCGGGCGCGAAGGCCACGGTGCGCAAGCTGCGCAACGCGCTCGACGACGTCTGCGACAACGGCGCGATCACCCGCGCCGCCCTCGCCCAAGGCGCGGACATCGACGCGGTGACCGTCGGCAGCTGCTACCTGTCCAATCCCGGTCGCGCGAACGTCTACCAGCTGGCCAACAACACCGGCGGCTACACCAATGTCACGGTGACCAACGCGGACTTCGGTTTCAGCCACCTCAAGCGCAACTATTACGGACTGGATCTCTACCTGTCGCATCCGTTCGATGGCACGTGGTCGGGCAAGATCGACTACCTGTACTCGCGCAGCTACGGCAACACGGAAGGCCAGGTCCGTTCGGACGTCGGCCAGGGTTCCGTCGCGGCCTCGCGCGACTGGGATTACGCCACGCTGATGAACTACGCCAACGGCTACCTCGCAAACGATCGCAAGCACCAGTTGAAGCTCTACGGTTCCTACCAGATCGCCCCGGAGTGGCTGGTCTCGGCCAACCTGCTCATCCAGTCCGGCTTGCCGAAGTCGTGCCTGGGCCGCTACGGTGAGGCCGAGAGCGATCCGTCCGGCTACGGCAGCTATTACCACTTCTGCTTCGGCGAACCCTCGGCCTATGGTGCGAAGGGCCGCGAGCCGTGGGAAGAGCTGGTCGACGTCAACCTCGAGTACCGTCCGTTGTGGGCCGACCGCAAGCTGGCCTTCACCGCCTCGGTGTTCAACCTGCTGAACCAGCAGCGGTCGCAGCGGACCAACCCTGTCTCGGGCAGCAAGAACTCGGTGAACGACGGCTACCAGCAGGTCATCAGCTACACCCAGCCGCGTTACGCCCGCTTCGGTGTCACCTACGACTTCTAACGGGAAGCCCATGCATCCACTACTGCGACTGGGTATCGTCGCGCTCGCCGCCGGAGTCCTCGCGACTCCGGCGGTCGGCGGCGAAAAGACCTATAAAGAACTGCCGACGGAGACGCCGGCCCATTTCACGCCGACGAATCCCGGCTTCGACTACGTGCGCCGCACGGTCGAGATCCCGATGCGCGACGGCGTCAAACTGCACACCGTGATCCTCATGCCCAAGGGCACGACGCACGCGGGCATCCTGCTCACGCGCACGCCCTATGGCGCCGACGGCATGGGACATCGCAGCGACAGCCCGCACCTGGGCCCCGCCCTGCGCGGCTACGACAACCCGGCCGACATCGTCGTGCAGGACGGCTATATCCGTGTGATCCAGGACATCCGCGGCAAGAACGGTTCCGAGGGCGACTTCGTCATGAACCGGCCGCCGATCGGGCACGGCAACCCCACCCCCGTCGATGAATCCTCCGACATCTACGACACCGTCAACTGGCTGGTGAAGCACGTGCCGGAGTCGAACGGCAAGGTCGGCATCATCGGCATCTCCTACGACGGCTTCGAGGCGATGGTCGCCACGATCCGTCCGCATCCCGCGCTCAAGGTGGCCGTGCCGATCAACCCGATGATCGACGGCTGGATGGGTGACGACTGGTTCCACCGTGGCGCGTTCCGCCAGCAGATGATTCCCTACATCTACGGCATGGTGAACTCGCGCGGCAGCGACATCGGCTGGACCACGGGCTACCGCGACGACTACGACCTGTACCTGCGTGGCGGCTCCGCTGGCGACATCGGCCGCGCCTATGGCATGGAAACGCTCGGCTTCTGGCAGAAGCTTCTCGCCCACCCCGCGTACGACAGCTTCTGGTCCGAACAGGCGATCGACAAGGTCGCGGCGAAGGAGCCGATGACCGTGCCGACCATGCTCGTGCACAGCCTGTGGGACCAGGAAGACAACTACGGCGACATGGCGGTGTATCGCGCGCTCGCCCCACGCGATCCGGGGCACACGAAGTTGTGGCTCGTGCTGGGGCCGTGGCGTCACGCCAAGACCTGGGAAAAGGGCGACACCATCGGCGCGATCGACCTGGGCAGCGATACAGGTACCACGTTCCGCCAGAAGATCCTCCGCCCCTTCCTCGCCCAGTACCTGAAGGACGATGCGCCGAACGCGGATATCGCTCCGGTGAACGCCTTCGTCACCGGCGAGAACACCTGGCGCCAGCTCGACACCTGGCCTTCGGCCTGCCGTACCGGCTGCGCGCCGGCCATGCAGCGCTGGTTCGTCGAAGCCGACGGTGGCCTCGCCACGACGGCGCCCGCGAAGGGCGAAGACGAATACGTTTCCGATCCGGCGAAGCCGGTGCCCTACCGCGTGCGCCCGATCCAGTCGTGGTCGCACGGGGTGGCGGATCGCGAGGATTCCTGGCCGGAATGGCTCGTGGACGACCAGCGCCAGTTCGCGACCCGTACCGACGTGCTCACCTATGTATCGCCCGTGCTCGACAAGCCCATGGGTGTATCCGGCGAGCCGCTGGTGCATTTGCTCGCGTCCACCAGCGGCACGGACAGCGACTGGGTGGTGAAGCTGATCGACGTCTATCCCGACGAGGTCGAGGAAAAGCCGTCGATGGGCGGCTACCAGTTGCCGGTCGCCATGGAGATCTTTCGTGGCCGCTATCGCGAAGGCTACGACAAGCCCGCGGCGTTGACTCCGGACAAGCCGCTCGAATATCGCTTTCCCTTGCCGACGGTGAATCACGTGTTCCAGCCCGGGCACCGCGTGATGGTGCAGGTCCAGTCGAGCTGGTTCCCGCTGTACGACCGCAACCCGCAGACCTTCGTGCCGAACATCTTCAACGCGAAGCCCGGCGATTACCGCAAGGCGACGCAGAAGATCTTTCGCGACGGGGAGAACGGCACTTACCTGGAACTACCCATCGTTCCCGCGAACCCGTAACCACGGCTTATACGGACGACGGCCTGGACGGTTACGTCCAGGCCGTCGCGTCCACTAGGTGCCGGGATTCGGACCGCGCAACTGCGACGTCGGCACGCCGCGATATCCCCAGTCCTCCATCGCGACCTCGTCGATCACGACATGGGTCAGTTCCGGCGACTTGCCCAGCACGCGCTCCAGCGTTTCGGTGATCTCCGCGATCACCTGGGCCTTCTGCGCGGGCGTATTGCCTTCACGAGTGATACGAACGTTGACGTAAGGCATGGCGGCGTTACCAGCGGCCGGCGCTCGAACCGCCGTCGACCGGCAGCACGACACCGTTGGTGAACTTGCTGGTCACGAGGTACACGACCGCTTCGGCGATGTCCTCGGGGCGGCCCAGCCGGCCCATCGGGTTCAAGCCGCTCAGGAAGCCATGGGTTTCCGGTGCGTGCATCGGGGTCTCGATGATGCCGGGGGCGACCGCGCTCACCTTGACGTTATATGGCGACAGCTCGATCGCCAGGCCGCGCGTGACGTCGTTGAGGCCACCCTTGATCAGCACGGGCAACGCCGAGGGCACGTTACGGTCCGGCTGCAAGCCCAGGCTCGCCGTGATGTTGACGATATGGCCGCTCTTGCGTGCGGACATGTGGCGCGCCGCGACCTGGGACGGATAGATGAAACCGCGCAGGTTGGTGTCGATCAGCGTGTCGATCTCGTCGGTGGTGTACTCGGCGAAGGGCTTGGCGATGAAGATGCCGGCGTTGTTGACCAGCACGTCCACCTGTCCGAACGCTTCGATGGCGTGGTCGAACAGGCGCTCGGCGGTCTCAGGCAGGGCGATGTCGCCGGCGACGGCGAGGAAGCGGTCGGGGTTGCCGAGCGAGGCGGCGGCCTCGTCGAGGCGGGCCTGGCTGCGGCCATTGCCGACCACGTTGTAGCCGAGGTCGAGGAAGGCCTTGGCGATGGCGAAACCGAGGCCGCTGGAGGCGCCGGTGACGATGACGGTTTGACGGGTGCTCATGGTGCTTGCTCCGAAAGATGGTCAGGGTTCCGGGGCGTGGCCCCGGGCTGATCCACAATCTATTGCCACGCCTTGTGTACATAAATAAGATCCGGAGCAATTGAATCGTTACATGGTGTAATCCATGCACAGGCAATTCGACGACCTGATGCTCGGCAGCATCGAGCTGTTTTGTCTTGCCGGCGAGTTGGGTGGCTTCACCGCCGCGGCCACGGCGGCGGGCGTGACGCCGGCGGCGGTCAGCCGGTCGGTCTCGCGGCTGGAGGCGCGCCTCGGCGTGCGCCTGTTCGTCCGCAGCACCCGGCAGATCCGTCTCACGGATGCGGGCCGCGTCTACATGGAGCAATGCCGGCAGGCGCTGGCCCAGTTCGCCGACGCGGAGCGGCTCGCCAGCGGCCAGCAGGCCCAGGTATCGGGACGGCTCCGCATCAGCGTGCCGACCACGTATGCGCACTATCGTTTGCTGCCGATGCTGCCCGACTTCCATCGCGAGCATCCCGAGGTCCGCCTCGACCTGCACATCAGCAACCGCAACATCGGCTTTTCCGACGAGGCCTTCGACCTCGCGATCCGTGTGCGTCCGCAGGCGGATTCCACGTTGATCCTGCGTCATCTGGAAGATGCGCCGCTGGTGCTGGTCGCCACCCCCGCCTATCTGGAAACGCGTCGCGTGCCGCGATCGCTCGACGACCTGGCCTCGCACGAGTGCATCCAGTTCGACTTGCCGAGCAGCGGCCGGCGCATCCCCTGGCTGTTCCGCGACGGCGGCGAGGATGTCGAATTCGAGGCGGAAAGCACGTTCACGGTGTCGGAAGACGTGCTCGGCGGCGTGACCCTGGCCCGCGCGGGCGCGGGCCTCTTCCAGACCTACCGTTTCATCGTGGAGAAGGATCTCGCCGAGGGCTCCCTGGTCGAGGTGTTGCCCGCAATGGCGGGACGCTCCCGCCCCTATAACCTGATCTATCCGCACAGCCGGTTCGTACCGCCACGCGTGCGCGCGTTCATCGATTTCCTGACGGACCGGGTAGCAATGAAACGGTGAGGCCTATCGCGGACAGGGTCCGCTCCCACCAAGCAAGTGCGGCGCTGCCAGTGAGGCTGGGGCCTGCTCGGTGGGAGCGGACCCTGTCCGCGATACGGTGTGCGGGACCGTCAGAAGTCCCAACGGACACCGACATTCGCCGACCAGCCCCGCGCGCCCGCATCACCAAGGTTCTTCTGCCAATCGCCCTCGCCATACAGCGATAGCCGGTTCGCCCACGCGAACGTCCCGCCCAGTCCGATCTCCATCATCCGCCCGAACGAGCCACCGGTGAACTGCTGCGAGATGTCGTAGCCCTCCGCGCCCACCGTCACATCGGAACGCCCACCCCAGCCACGAATGTAATTGAGCCGCGCATACGGGGTCGCCTTGCGACCGGCATCGGTGGTCCAGGTACGATCCAGGCGCAACCCGACCCGGCCAATGGTCTGTTCGAAGGCGTTGTAACGCGTCGTCACGTCGTCGAGGTCCACCTGGTCGCGCAAGCCGATGTGCTGCCGGGTCAACTGCAATTGCGGTTCGAGCTCCCACCCATTGTCGAATTTCCATGGGTAACCCGTCTCGACCGATCCGGTCCACCCGGAACCACGCACGCGCGCGACATCCTTGGCACGCGCGGTGTCCACGTCGCCCTGGTGGCGATCGCCCGAGGCGACCACGTCGACATAGAAGCCGTTGAGCCGCTGCCAGGTCACGAACATGGCGATCGAGTTGGAATCGAACCTGGCGTGGCTGTAACCATCGGCCGCCTTGGGATCGAGCCGCGTCGTGCCGTGCGTATACGCGATACCGGCCCGCAGCGACGACCGATCGGCATCGAGCGCGAAGATGTTCATGCCGACCTGCACCGCACGGGTGTCGACATCGAAATCGTAGCCGTACTCATGGAAGGAGCGATCGGTGGAGTAGCTGTAATCGCCGCCCATGAAACGCACGAACGGCTCGCTACCCAGGCCTTCGCCGAGATCGTCCATGTCGCGGATTTCACCGAGGCGGCGATGCAGGTTGTCGACCGTGCGGTATCCGTAAATCGCCAGCGCCGACGGCGAGACGATATAGGCGGGAACCTGCGGCACCACGGCGGGCCGCGCATCCGCCTCGGCCAGCGGACCGGTGGGTACGGGCGGCGCGATATAGGCCACGCCCGCCGCCGGCGTCGGTGCGGGCGATTCGGTGGTCGGTGGGGGACAGGGCCCGTCGCATACCAGCACGTTCGCGAGCCGGTAGTCCCAGAAGGCGTCGCCGCCGGTCGGTCCACCGACCACGCGTTGCCCGGCATCGCTGGCTCCTGGTTGGAACGCGTAAAGGCCGTATTGCCACGGTCCGAACGCGAGATAACCACCCTTGAGCCGGAACGCGCCGCCGCTCGACGCGCCCGCCACCTGCACGATCGAGATGCCCTCGCCTGAACCGACATAGCCACTGTGGTCGAGATCGGTCAGCGCGCCGCTGCTGAGGGCTGCGGCCGTCACGTCGATGATCGTCTCGCCCGACGCATCGCCTTGCACAAGGAGGCGATCGGTCGCTTGCGCGGCCAGCGCGCCACCTTCGTCGAGCCGGGTGACGAGCCGCAAGCCACCTTCCGCACCCACGTAGTCGCCATCGATGGTCAGGCTGTTGCCCGGAGATCCTGCGCCGTTGGTGAGATCGATGGTGCCCGCGTTCGATACGTTCGCCGAACCGGGCGATCCGCCCGCGATCACGGGATGCACGTTGTCGCCCGCGAACAGGATCGAGGTCGGATCGATCGTCACATCACTGTTCGCCAGGCGCAGGTTGTCGGTGAGGGTGAAAGCGGCGCCGCCGGCGAAGGCGATGGTGTTCCAGCCCGTGCCGAGGTTCACGCCCTTGCCCAGCGCGTCGGCGGCGAAGGAACCTCCGCGGGCCTCGGTGCCGTCGAAGAACAGCGTATTGCCACCGCCGCTGCCCGCCAGCAAGTGATACGTGGTCGACGTATCGACCGCACCCACGGTCGCCTGGTTGCCGGGCCCGTTCCCCATGGTCAGGCCACCGTCGAGGGTGCCCGCGCTCCAGGCGAAGGTGTCGGTGCCACCGGCCGTGGCGATGTCGCCGCGTATCGCACCGGCCGCCACGGTCACCGTGTCATTGCCCGCGCTGCCGCGTATCGCTTGCGCCGATGGCGTCACCGCCGAGACCGTGCCGGTGTTGGCGAACGTCGTGCCATCGCCATTGGCGAGGTCGACGACCGGCGCGACGGTGCTGGCGGAGGTCAGACGACCGCTGTTCGTCACCGACGAGGCGGTTCCCGCGACCAGGGCCGAGCCACCCGCCGCATCGCGCATATCCACGGTGGCCGCACTGGTGACCTCGCCCGTGGTAAACGCCTGGATACCGGTCGCGCCCGCGCCATTGCCATGGATGACGAAGCCCGGCCCGATGTCGAGGTTCCCACCGGCCATCGATCCGTCGGCACGGCGGAAGGCGTATCCCGTGCCCGACCCATCGATGTCCATCGTGGCCGTCGAAGCGGGATCGATCGCGGTCGCGGTACGCAATCCTGCGCCGTTGCCGACCCGCAACGTAGCGCCGGCCAGCGTGATGGCGCCGGTTTCGGCGGCATTCTCGATCGCGTTGCCCGACCCCAGCGTGGTGATCGTCGTGCCGTTGGCCACGAGCGACGAGGCACCGGCATCGAGCAGCACGCCATGTGCGCTGCCACGGGTGACGATGGCGGAATCCCCGGCGCCCAGCACCAACCCCGCGCCGTCGACCAGTTGTACACCGGCGATGCCATCGTCCACCGCGATCGAACCCGCGGGATTGAGCCGTTGTGTACCGGCCCCTTCCACGCGCACGCCGGTGCCGCTGCCGACGTGGATCGTGCCGTTGTTGGCGAACGTGCCACCCGTGCGCAGGATCGCGCCCGTGGCGGCGGGGCCGCTGAGGTCGACAGCGGCGGTGTTGGTCGCCGCCGCACCGGTCTCCACGATGAAGCCCGTCGCATGGGTACCCGTGAAATGCATCGCGCCGGCGTTCGAAAGCGAGGCACCATTGCGCGCGATATAACCGATGACATCGGCTTGCGCGGAATTCAGCGCCGCGAAGCTGGCCAACGACGTGCTCGGGGCCACCGAACCGCTATTGGCGCCGGTGAGGTCATGCTTCTGTCCGTCCGCGATGCCCGCGATAGCGCCGGGACCCGTCAACGACATCGTGGTGGCCGCGTCGATGGTGCCGGCCGCACCGCCTTCCGCGATCACGCCCTGCGCGCCGCTACCGGAAACGGTGATATTGGCGTTACGCGTATTGAGCACGGAACCGCCGCCACTGCCTAGCACGCCGACGGCTTGCGCACCCGAGACGCTCATCGTCAGGCCCGTGCCATCGAAATCCGCGCCACTGTCCAGCCGGAACAGGGTCGACTGCGGTGTCGAGACGTCGAGCGTGGAGCCACCATTGACGTTGATATGCGCGTTGTTGCCGAACGCGAAGAAACCGATCTGCTTGGCGCCACTGTCGAAAGCGGGCGCGGCACCCGCTGCGACGTCCACCGTGGCCCGGCCGCGCGCATGGATGCCGATCGCGCCGTCGCCCAACAGGTTCACAGCGCCCTGCACGTTCGCCCGCGCGGTCGCCTGACCCTGCCCTTCCGCCCATACGCCGATGTTGCGTGTGCCACTGGACGGATCGGCGCCGCCGGCGACGTTGATGGTCCCGGTGGAGGTGACCAGCGACGCGACGCCGGCCGTCGACAACGCCTTGACACCCGTGCCGTTCACGCCATTGAGGTTGATCGTGCCACTGTTCGTAATCGCCCCGCCCGCTCCCGCGTTCTGCGCGAGCAAGCCGACGTTCTCGCGTGGCACCGCCGCCGCGCGGCCATTGATATCGATGGTGCCCGCATTGTTCACGACGGCATTCGGCGCCGTGACGAGGATGCCTGCCGCGTTCTGGGTCAACGTCCCGAGGGTGATACCGCCCAGGTTCGTCACGGTGGCGGCCGTGGGCACGTTGATGCCCGTGGTGATCGTGCCCTGGTTCACGCCGACGTCGGCGGCGGGCACTGATGGATCGGTCTGCGGGCCGCGACCGATGTAGATGGTCCCTCCCACGGCATTGGTGAATCGGGCGGTGGCGTCGTTGAGGTAGACGCCGTCCATCGATCCGTTCGAGCGCGAGCCGGTCACGCCCACGTTGACGATGCCGCTGTTGGTTCCCGTGGCTCCGGCGCCGAGCCGGATGCCGGTCGACTTGCCCGCGCCATTGGTCGAGCCCGTGGCGAGATTGAGGATGCCGGCGTTGTCGAAGCTGCTGCCTGCCTGGACATCGACCACGTTGGAACCGAACGGGCTGTTGACGATCGTGCCGCCCGCGCTGCGGAAGAAGTTGCCATTGATCACGCCGTTGTTCGTGCCCGTGCTGGCCCCGGTGAGGACCACCGCCGAACCGTCGCCCGAGGTGTGCGTGGTCGCCAGCGTGCCGTTGACGGTGACGGTGGCCCCGGCCTCGCCGCGTACGGCGCCGTTGTTGGCGTTGACCACTTCCAGCGTGGCACCCGACGCGATCGTGCCGTGGGCATCGGGTCCGACCAGGTGCATCACGATGCGGTTGCCGACGGGCTGGGCGACCTCGTCCGGCGGACTGTCCGCCGTGATGCCATAGACGATCTGTTCCGTGGTCGAGGTATAGCCCCTGGCGAACAAGCCCGCATAGAGTGCCGGATCGAGGTTGCCGGCTTGCATCTGCGCGATCAGGAAATCGTTGTACTCGCGCAGCTGCGCATCGTTGGTGACGGTGTGCGCGGTGGTCGCTCCGTCGGTGGTGGTGACGTTGAACGTGCCGCCATAGTGAGAGACGAAGCTCACGCCATAGGTCTGCGGCAGCGTCGGGTTGGCCACCTCACCGGTGAAGGCGACCCGGTTGGTCGAGGTCCAGTCGAGGTTGCTCGCGACGCCGCCGGTCCCGTCGGCATAGAAGAGCGAGGTCTGCTTCGCCGCCATGGTCCAGCCATTGGTCGCCGCGTCGGTCGCCGCGCCGGCGGTGCCGATGTTCACCGCGAGCGATCCGCCTGCCGCGGTGACCGTGCCCACCCGCGCGTCGATGTACTGCTGGTCGTTCACGTTGACCACGTCGGGCACCGTGGTGTCGAGGCCGACCGCGCCCAGCGGTGACAGGTTGGCGGTGTTGTAGGCGGAAACGACGCGGCGCCCGCCGGTGATGGGGTCCGGTACGCTGACGCCGAAGTTCTGCGAACCGGGGTTGAGGCGTGGCGCGCCGATCCATTGCGTTCCGGATATCAACCGGCCCAGGCTGTCCAGGGCTCCGAGCGTCGTGTTGCGTGTTCCGGTGTCGCCGGCCTGGAATTGCTGGTTACCGGAGATGGTGACGCTGCTGCCCGCCGCGACGACGGTTTGACCCACCTTCGCATCGTTGTTGACGGGGTCGTAGGCCGCCAGCGGTACGGTTTGTGCCTCGATGGAGGCGGAAGGAGCGCCGAGGCTCGACGCGACGGCCAGGAAAAGCACACGATGTCGCCAGCCGTCCTTTCCAGGACGGTCGTTCGCACTGCGCGTTCTCATATTGTCGTACCCCAACGGCGCCGCGTCTTACGGCGTGCCCCCTGCGCGGATTTATCGGCGTGCCAGATGAAGGAAACGTGCAGGGAGGCCATCCGTTGCCGAATCGGCGCACAAGGTGGTGGATCCGGCGGTCTCCCCTATACTCCCGCGCATGAAGCCCAACGTCCTGCTGCAGTACATCCTCCCGCACCGCTTCCTCTCGCGCATCGTCTACCAGGCGACCCGGTGGGAATGGGCCCCATGGAAGAATTTTCTCATTCGGGAGATCGTGCAGCGCTATGCCGTCGACATGAGCCAGGCCGCCCAGCCGGACCCGTTCGCGTACCAGCACTTCAATGCGTTCTTCACCCGCAAGCTGAAGGCCGGCGCGCGCGCGGCCGACCCGGACCCGCAGGCTATCCTCTCGCCGGCCGACGGGCGGATCAGCCAGTCCGGACCTATCCGTGACGGCCGGATCTTCCAGGCGAAGGGCCAGGAATACAGCGCGGCGGAACTGCTGGGCGACGAGGCCGCCGCGGCACCGTTCCGCAACGGCAGCTTCGTCACCATCTACCTGTCACCGCGCGACTACCACCGCGTGCACATGCCGCTCGCGGGCAAGCTCACCGGTACCACGCATGTCCCGGGCCGCATCTTCAGCGTGGCCCCGTTCGCGGTCGAAGCCATTCCGCGGCTGTTCGCGCGCAACGAGCGCCTCGTCTGCCATTTCCAGGGCGAACACGGCCCCTTCGTGTCGGTCATGGTCGGCGCGATCCTGGTCTCCAGCGTGGCCACCGTATGGGACGGCATGGCGATTCCGCCGTATGCCTCGGACATCATCCGCAACGACTGCCGCGGCCGCGACGTGACGCTGGAGCGCTTCGGGGAAATGGCCCGCTTCAACATGGGCTCGACCGTCATCCTCCTGTTGCCGGAGGGTTACACCCTGGACGAACTCAAGCCACAACAACAGGTTATCGTCGGGCAACGAATCGGAGCCTGGACCGGCAGCGACGCGTCGCAATGACGGGCCACGTCACAATGTGACGAAAACGTCTTACATTTGACGCATCGGCGGCGTATTCTTCGCGGACCGTTGGCCTTCTGGGGAGGGGCACCGGGACCGCAAGAAGCATCCGTACTAGGGGAAGTAGTCCATGCGTCTGGTCACCCATCTCATCGCCGTCAATCGCGAAATCCGCCTTCGCCGGCAACTCGCCGATATCGAACGTGTCGTCCTGGCCCTGCCGGTGCGAGCCCACGCGGACCTGCAGCAACTGGTCCGGCGCGAGATGGAACAGGCCGCGGCCTGCGACTTTCCCCATCTCTACGGCACCCCGCCCGAAGAGCGCTACAGCACCTACGGTCACGGGCCGGATATCGGCCTCGGCAAGGCACGCTCGGATAACCCGTTGATCGCCACGCGTGGTGTCGCGCTGTGGATCGCCTCGGTCTACCACGAGACCCTGGATTCGCGGCGCCCCAACATGGAAGACCTGCACCGGCAGATCCTGCGCCTGATGCGCCAGATCAAGGAATTGTCGGCGTCCGAGCGGCGCGGCACGGCCACGGCATGGGCGAACGAGCCGCACGCCGTCGCGTAAGCGCTCGCCTCAGCGGCAGACGGGCACGCGGATCGCCTGCCCCACCTTCAACTGGTGTCCCTTCAAGCCATTCATGCGCGCGATGTCTTCGACATCGGCGCAACTGCTCTTGCGCGCGATGCTGACCAGGGTGTCGCCCCGGCGCACGGTGTAGTTCCTCGACGCGGTGGGCGACGGCTTCGACGAGGGCGCGGACGGTCCATTGGCCAGCGCGGCCGAGGTGGCGGCCGGCGGCGGTGGCGCGATGATCTTCACCGCATTGTGCAAGTCGCTGGCGAGGATCGGCCATGGGCCGTCGGTGCAAGTGGAGGCATAGGCCTTCTCCAACTGCTTGGGAACCTCCAGGCGCGCGCCCACCGGCTGGCTGACCTGCGGATCGAGTCGCGGATTGAGGTTGCGCAGGGTGCGGAACCAACCTTCCGGCATGCCCTGGGCGGAACCCAGGCAGACGGTCAGTTCGCTGATCGACGCGGGGCGTTTCAGCACGATCTGGCCCGGCTCGCCGTCGATCTTGGGCCAGGTCAGGTGGTAGCTGTCCGGATGCAGGAACAGCCATGCCGCCGCGAGCACCATCGGCACGTAGTCGCGCGTCTCGGCCGACATCTGGCCGTAGATCTGGGGGTCGTAGAAGCTGGCCCCGGGGCTCGTCGCCGCGATCCGGCGCATGCGGCCCTCCCCGCCGTTGTACGCGGCGAGGGTGAGTTCGAGGTTGTTGTTGAAGGCGCGGAGTTGTTCGTCGATGTACTCCGCGTTGGCCTGCGCCGCCATCGTCGGATCGAAGCGCTGATCGAAGCCATCGCTGTTGGACAGGCCGAAGCGCAGCCCGGTGGCGTACATGAACTGCAACGGGCCGGAAGCGCCCGAGCGCGACACGGCGTGCACCTTGCCGCCGGATTCCTTCGCCATGATGCCGAACAGCAAGGCCTCGGGCAGGTCGGCCTTCTTATAGGCCGGCCACATCTTGTAGCGCATCATCTGGTAATTGACGTAGGCGTCCATCAGGTTCGGACGCAACTGCGTGAGCCACATCTCCAGCGCCGCCTTCACCGGCCCGTTCATGACCATGAGGTCGGAGAACTGCTGGCCCTTGAGCATGGTGACGGCGCGTTGCGCCTGCGGCAGCGCACCGACGGCGACCGAACTGGCCGCGTCGCCCGGCTGTTCGCCCACCTCCGCGCCCTGCTCGGTATCGTCGGCATCCTCGCCCTCGATGAAACTGCCATCCTTCAGGCGCAGCAGGCGATCGAACACCGCCGCGAAACGTTGCTGGTCGCATCCCGGCGTGAGGGCGCAACGCGCCGAGGCGTCCTTGAGCTGGTCGAGGGACTGCTTGCGTGTCTGCGCCGCCTGGGGGGTGTCGCCACGCCGGGCCTGGTCGATCGAGGCCTCGTAACCCTTGCTCGCCTGGTTCATCCGGTCGTACAAGGCATTCACCTCCGGGGTGGCCTTGCCGGAGCGGGGGGCGCCGCTCGAGGCGCAGCCGGCGAGAATGGCCAGGGGCAGGATCAGGAGCGAACGCGGGACGCGGACAGACATGCACTTACTCGGGGGTCGGACAATGCCGGCCACGTTACTGCCGGGGCCTCCCGGACTCAAGCGGCAGGCGCCACTTTTCTCCGCAACGGCGCATCGTTGCGTACACTTGTTCAGGACATTCCTAAGGACGAAGCCATGCCCACGATCCTGATCGGCCGGAACGACGAAACGGCCGTCGAACTCGACTCCCGCTACGGCAACCGCCACGGCATGATCGCCGGCGCCACGGGCACCGGAAAGTCGGTGAGCCTGATGCTGCTGGCCGAGGGCTTCTCGAAGCTGGGCGTGCCCTGCTTCCTCGCCGACGCCAAGGGCGACCTGGCCGGCCTGTCCCAGGCGGCCGGCGCACCCTCCGAGAAGTTGGCCGCACGCTTGGCGAAGCTCGGCCTCACCGACTGGAAGCCGCAGGCCAACCCGGTGGTGTTCTGGGACATCTACGGCAAGTCGGGCCATCCCGTACGCGCCACGGTGTCGGAGATGGGCCCCACCCTGCTCTCGCGCATCCTGGAGCTCAACGACACGCAGGAAGGCGTGATGGAAGTGGTCTTCCGCGTCGCCGACGACGAAGGACTGTTGTTGCTCGACCTGGCCGACCTGCGCGCCATGCTCGGTTTCGCCTCGGAACACGCCAAGGACATCTCGGCGCGCTATGGCTTGATCAGCGCGCAGAGCGTGGCCGCGATCCAGCGGGCGCTGTTGAAGCTGGAGCAGGACGGTGCCGATTCCTTCTTCGGCGAGCCGGCGCTGGAGCTGGCCGACCTGATGCGCCAGGACATGAGCGGGCGCGGCGTCATCAGCGTGCTCGCCGCCGACACGCTCATCCTGAAACCACGGCTCTATTCCACCTTCCTGCTGTGGCTGCTCTCGGAACTGTTCGAGCAATTGCCCGAGGTGGGCGATCTCGACGTGCCCAAGATGGTGTTCTTCTTCGACGAGGCGCACCTGCTCTTCGACGACGCGCCGGCGGCCCTGCGCCAGCGCGTGGAACAAGTGGTGCGGTTGATCCGTTCCAAGGGTGTGGGTGTGTACTTCTGCTCGCAGAATCCGGACGACGTGCCCGGCGAGATCCTTGGCCAGTTGGGCAATCGTGTGCAGCACGCGCTGCGTGCGTTCACGCCGCGCGACCAGAAGGCGGTGAAAGCCGCCGCCGAGACCTTCGCGCGCAACCCCAAGATCGACGTGGTGGAAACGATCGGCACGCTGGGTACCGGCGAGGCCTTGGCCTCCACGCTCGGTGACGGCGGCGTGCCTTCGCCCGTGCAGAAGGTGCTGGTGGCGACACCCGTGTGCCGGATCGGGGCGATCACCGTGGAAGAACGTGCCGCCGTGCGCTCGCGCTCGCCTGTGGGGGGCAAGTACGACACCCTGGTGAATCGCGAATCCGCACAGGAACGCCTCGCCGCCCGTGCCAGCGAAAAGAGCGCGGACGATGCACCGCCGGTCAAATCGGCCGGCAATGCCGACGGCAAGGACGATGCCGGCGACAGCGGCTGGGGCGGTGCCGTGCGCGACGCCGTCTTCGGCACCAAGCGCCGCCAGGGCATGATCGAGACGATGGCCAAGTCGATGGTGCGCACGGCGGGCTCGCGCGCGGGCCAGCAGATCGTGCGCGGCATCCTGGGCAGCATCTTCGGCGGGAAGCGCTAAACGTGCCACGTCACGAACTGGCGGACGCCGATACGCCGTTCGCGGAACGCATCCGCATCGGATGGCGGTATCCGATGCGTGGCGCGGCGCCGCTCACGATCGGCGCCATCACGCTGTTCGAGTCGATCGCCTTCCTGCCGGTGACGGGACTGAAGCTGCTGGTGATCGGCCTCGGCTGGATGGCGCTCTACACGTATGCCTTCGAATGCCTGCGGCACACCGCCGACGGTTACGCCGACCCACCGGAAATGGCGATCCATACGACGGACGGGACCAGCATCGCGCTGATCCTGATCCAGCTGACCGGCAACGCCATCGCGGTGCTCGCGCCGATCTTCTTCGGTGTACCGGGGCTGCTCGTCTCGCTGGTGTTCGCCTTCGTGCTGCCCGTGATCACGATGTCGCTGACCTTCGACGGTGTCGGCGCCGCCTTGAATCCGGCCATCTGGGTGCAGGCGGTCGGCCGCCTCGGTGGCAGCTACGTCTTGCTGTTCGTGATCATGCTGGCCAGCAGCCTGCTCCAGGCCGCCGCCCAATACGCGATGAAGGATCATGGCCCCACGTTCTTCGGCACGCTGGGCTATTACCTCGTCGCCAACTACCTCACCGTCTACAATTTCCACCTGATGGGTGCGCTGATCCACCATAAGCACGAGGTGCTCGGCTATCAGCCGGAGTCCATGGCGATCGCCGCCGTGGCGGAACCCGACGACGACGGCGCGCTGCTTTCGCACGTGAACCTGATCGCGCGGGACGACGTTCCCGGTGCCACCGACATCCTCACCGAACGCCTGCGCGAAGGCCTGGCTCCGCCCGGCCTGCACCTGCGTTATCGCGAACTGCTGCGGGCGCAAGGACGATGGCCGGAACTGCTCGTGCACGGACATATCTGGATCGCGGCGCTGGTCGTCGGCGGCGAGTCGCGACGGGCACTCGGCGTGGTGCAGGATTGCCTCGACGTCGATCCGTCCTTTCTTCCCGACGACACCGTCACCTGCGGACCGCTCGCCGACACCGCGGCACACGGCGGCATGTCACGGCTCGCCCTGCACCTGGCCGAGGGTTACGTGCGCTGCTGGCCGCTCGACATGGGTGCGCCGCACTACGGCCTGCTGGCCGTGCGCATGCACGATCGCCTTGGCCAGGCCGCGGAAGCCGCGACCTTGGCGCGCCGCCTCCTTGTCGATTATCCGGAGCATCCGCTCGCGCGCGATATCGAAGCCCTCCTCGCCACACTCGCATCGACGCGGAAGGTCTCGCCATGAGCCGCTGGCGTCCACCCTCCCCGTCGTCGACGGCGATCATCACGCGCGAAGGCTTCGAACGCCTGAAGGCCGAACTCGACCACCTGTGGCACACGGTCAGGCCCGAGGTGGTCAAGGCACTCGCCGCCGCGGCAGCCGAAGGCGATCGTTCGGAGAACGCCGAATACACGTACCGGAAGAAACAGCTGGGCGAGATCGACCGCCGTGCGCGCTACCTCAGCAAGCGCATTCCCGTGCTCAAGGTGGTGGAAACGGCCCCTTCGCAACGAGATGCCGTTTTCTTCGGCGCGACGATCGAACTGGAAAACGTCGACACCGGCGACAGCGTGCGCTATCGCATCGTGGGGCCCGACGAAACCGATGCGCGACTCGGCTGGATCAGCATCGACTCGCCTCTCGCGCGCGCCGTTCTGAAGAAGCGCGTGGACGACGAATTCGAAGCGGAGCTACCGGGCGGCCGCACCCGCTTCGCCGTGATCGCCGTCGACTACGACTGATCCGCCGTCGCAGCGAGTCGCTCCAGTCCATCGGTGAATTGCGCCACGCGGGACGCGAAGGCATCGACGGCGACGATGTCGACGTCGGCACCTTCACGAAGCGCGAGTTCGAGGCGCTCGCCTTCCTCGGCGACGGCCGAATAACCGAATACGTTCACGCCGCCAAGCACATGATGAACCCATCCCGCCACTTCTTCGCGAGCGGCACGGTCGAGCACCTCGGGCAACCGCGACAGCGCCTCGCGTGTCGTGTCCGCGCCGGCGCGGATCACCCGGGCGATATTCTCGTCCGATCCAAACGCCTTGCGCATACGCTCCATGTCGATGGCGGGCACGGCCGGTCCCGTCTTCGCTAGCCAGCGTTCCACCGTCGCGTGGAAGGCTTCCAGCCGAATGGGTTTGCGCAGCAGGTCGTCCATGCCGGCCGCGAGGCAGATCTCGCGCTGGTCGGCACGCGCATCGGCCGTCATCGCGACGATGGGCAGGTGGCGTCCCGTCCCCACTTCACGCCGGCGCACTTCCCGCGCCACCGCGTAGCCATCCATATGCGGCATGTGGCAATCGACCAGGAGCAGGTCGTAGTCGGCGAGTTCGAGGGCGGCGAGCGCGGCCACGCCGTCGTCGACGATGTCGCAGCGATAGCCCCGCAAGGCCAGTTGCACGCGCACCAGTTCCTGGTTCACCGGATGATCCTCGGCCAACAGGATGCGTGCTTTGCCCGGGTCGTCCGGCGAGGGGAGCGACGCAGGGGCAGCGGCTTCATCCCTCACGCGAGGCGCATCGGCCACGGCGACTTCCAGCGTCACACTTACGATCGTGCCACGGCCCGGCTCGCTGTCCAGGGCAATGTGCCCGCCCATGCGCTCGATCAGGCGCCGGGAAATGCTGAGGCCCAGACCTGTTCCGCCGAAACGCCGGGTCGTCGACGATTCGGCCTGGCTGAAGGGCGCGAACACATGACGTAGTTTCGCGGCGTGGATACCGATACCCGTATCCGCGACGACGATGCGCAAACGCTGGCGTGAGCCATGCCGCTCGTCGACGTGCACCTCCACGGCCACGTCGCCGCTGGCGGTGAACTTGATCGCGTTGCCGAGCAGGTTCAGCAGGACCTGGCGCAGGCGGCCATCGTCCACGACGACCGCCGGCGCCAGGGCGGGGTCGAAGTGCACGCGCAGCGACAGGCCCTTCGCTTCGGCCTGTGCCGCCAGGATGGCGACGGCGCCTTCGACGATCGCGCGCAGGTCCGAGGGTTGGGGATCGAGGGTGAGGTGGCCCGCTTCGATCTTCGAGAAATCGAGGACGTCGTCGAGGATATGCAGCAGCGCTTCCGCCGAATGCTCGATCGTGGAAACCATCTTGCGCTGGCCATCGTCCAGGCGCGTGCGTTCGAGGACGTCGAGCAGGCCGATCACACCGTTCATCGGCGTGCGTATCTCGTGGCTGATCGTGGCGAGGAAGTCGCTCTTGGCCTGCGTGGCCGCCTCCGCCTCATCGCGAGCATGGGCCAGCCCGCGCGCCGCCAGTTCCTGCGCGGTGACATCCACCCAATAGCCGTTCCAGCGCACGCTGCCATCCGCGGCCGCTAGCGGCACGGCATCCGAACTGAGGTAACGGACGCGTCCACCCACCTGCGCACGCACCGTCACGTGCAAGGGCGTGAGTTCGCGCGCGGAACGCTCGAAGGCTTCGCGAAGTTTCTCGCGATCCTCGTCCGCCACGGGCGCGAGCATCGTCGCATCGCCGGCGAGCAGGTCGCCGGGTTCCATGCCGAGGATGCGCTGCGGGTCGCCGCCGACGTAGCTCATCGCATAGGCGGCATCGGTGCCGCGCACGGCCTCGTACACCACCGCCGGAACGTGGGCGGTGACTTCGGCGAGGCGCCGCTCGGTCCGCTCGCGCCGACGGGTTTCCCGGCGCAGGTTGAGATAGGCGTAGCTGATGGCGACGAGCGAGATCAGCAGCACCGCGACGAACGGCAGCACGCGCCCCGCGACCTCGCGCCAGGTGGGGCCGACGACGTAGTGTGAGGCGAACCACGTGTTGCGGATTTCCTGCTGCCGGTGCGTAGGCAGGTTGACGAGAACGCGGTTGACCAGGGGCAACAACGGAGCCAGGTCGTGGCGCACGCCCACCGCGATGGCTTCGCTGTCTCCGGTGGGTGCCGCGACCTTCAACTGGCCGAGGAAGGTCTCGCGGATGTGGTAGTCGACCGAGGCGAGGTTGCCGACGAAAGCGTCACCCTCGCCTGCCGCCAACCGGCGCATGCCTTCGGCCTCGGTGTCGACGGGAATGGCCTGCACGTTGGGAATGCGCGCCAACAGGCGCCGGATCGGCTCCCGGGTGACGTTGCCGAACACACGCTTCCCGGCAAGATCGTCGCGGCCGGCCATGGTCGGCGCGCCTTCGCGCGTCACGATCATGATCGGGAAGTCGAGGTAGGGAACGCTGGGCTCCAGGTACGGAGACGTGGCGCTCTGCGGATTGATCGCGGCGACGAGATCCACCTCGCCCCGCTTCACCCTCTCCACGGTGCCCATCCAGTTTTCGCTGGGCACCTGGGTCAGGCGGATGCCCAGCTCGGCGGCGATCTCGCGCACGTAGTCGAGCGCCAGGCCTTCCGCCTCGCCCTGCCCCGATAGCAGGCTGAAAGGCGCGTAGCTGGGGTCCACGCCCAGGCGCAAGGGCGGCAAGGCGTTCAGCCAGGCCTTTTCCTTCTCGCTGAGCGGAATGTCGGTCTGCCGGGGGCGTGGCGCGATATCGCGGCCGACCCAACGGGCGCGGAGCCGGCCATGATCGGCGGCGGTGAGTTCGGCGACCGCGTGGTCGATGGCGTGGCCGAGCGGCGCGCGGTCGGCGGGGACGGCGAAGGCCAGCGCGCTGATCGGCAGCGCCAACGGTGCGCCCACGCGAAGTTCGCGCTCGAAACCCAGGCGGGCCACGAACTCACGGGCGGAGTAAGGATTGTCGAGGTACGCCGTGACATCACCCGAGCGCACCCGCGCCAACGCATCGGCCGTCGATGTCGTCTCGACGAGGGTGGTTTCCGGCAGTTCCCGGCGCAGCGCCGCCATGTCGAAGTAGCCCGCGTGCACGGCCAGGCGCTTGCCGCGCAGGTCGCCCGGCCGATGGACGATGGGCGCGTCCGCGCGCTCCACCAGCGAAGGCAGGGACTCGAAGTAGGTGGCACCGACGCGGATGCCCGGCATGCCCTGTTCCAGCGGGGTGACCGAGGTGGCGACGTCGATCTCGCCACGGGCCAGGCCCGCGAGCAGGTCGGGCCACGTGGCGTAGACCCGGGTCTGCAGGGTCACGCCGAGGTCGCGGGCGATCTCGCGCAGGTAATCCGGGCCCAGGCCCTCCAGTTCACCGTCGCGCAGCTCTTCGAAAGGCGGGTAGCCCTCGCGATAGGCACCGACGGTGAGTACCGGGTGGTGGCGTAGCCAATTCGCGTCTTCACGCGAAGGCGAGCCATCCGGCATGGCCCGGAGGGGGCCGGCCAGGCAGACCAGGAAAAGCAGGATCAGGCGTCGGATCACATCGCAGGCTTCGTCAGGGGAACCATCATGGGCATAATCGGTTCGAAGTTCGCTGTGTGTAATGAAACAAGGAGAACACAAGGCATGCCACTGAAGGTCATTCTGGCAGACGATCACCCCCTGGTTCTCGTCGGCGGCGCCCTTGCGCTGCGGAACGCGCACATCGACGTGGTGGGTGAGGCAAAGGCCGCGGACGAGTTGCTGGCCATGCTCGGCGAGCGCCCTTGCGACGTCGTTATTACGGATTTTCTCATGCCGAGCGATCGGCAAGACGATGGTTTCGCCCTGATCGAGACGATCGTGAAGGAGCATCCGCAGCTTGCGCTGGTGGTGTTGACGATGATCAATCGCCCCGCCGCGCTGCAGTCCATGCTCAACCGCGGCGTGCGCGGCATCGTGGACAAACGCGCCCCCATGGACGAACTGGCGACCGCGGCCCGCGCCGTGGCGGACGGCGAAACCTACCTGAGCGAGACGCTTCTCGACATCCTCAACGAAGCGGACGACGCCTCCGAAGCGATGCCCGGCGCGCCGTTGTCACCGCGCGAGACGGAAGTGATCCGCCTGTTCGTCAACGGCATGTCGCTCCAGCAGATCGCCGACCGCGAAGGGAAGTCCGTGAAGACGATCAGCCGACAGAAGCGCGACGCCATGCGCAAGCTGGGCGTGGATCACGACAGCCTGCTGGGCGAATACGCGCGAGACCACGGCCTGGTGTGAGGGTTGCGGCGGCACACTGGTAGGAGCCGGCCCTTGTGGGAGCCGACCTTGTCGGCGATCCCGCGGCAGCGGGCCAGGTCACGGCAAGCACCCATCGCCGACAGGGTCGGCTCCCACCAAGGCCGGCCCCCACATACACGGGGAGCTTCGCTATGGCGAACCGAGCGGTGGCGGATAGACGCGGCCGGGGCGCAGCGGCTGGAAGCACGGCGCGCTCGTGTAGAACGCCTCGTCCTCCGTCTCCGGATGCCATCCCGGAACACCCGACACCGGAAGCGGACGAAGCTCCTGCGGATCGCGAAGAACGTCGCCAGCGGCGATCGCTTCCGCGCAGCGCGCGATGGCATCGCCCTCGCCCATCACCACCAGCGCCTTGCCCACCAGCAGCTTTCCCGGCGTGAGCGCATGCTCGAGCAAGGCGTGGCCGAAGACATCGACACGCGCCTCGCCGCTCGACCATGCCTCGCGATATGTCCAGAACAGACGATGCCAGTCGTGCGCATCCCATGCGTCCAGCATCGCCGGATCGCGCAACGTCACGATCAATCCCGCTTCATCGAAATGCGTGAGCGCACACTGAGGGCGCGAACGCTCGCGTGGCCCCATCACCCCGATTTCCGCCATCTGCCGCGCATTCAATGCGCGCTTCAGCGCGGTGTGACGCAACCAGACGAAAGCGTTGAAAAGGTCGTGCCAGTTGTCCTGCCGCGTGGCGATGGCGCCGAGGCTCGCGATGCGTTCCTCATAGTGCAACCCATCGGCGAACAACGCGGCATCCTGCCTCGCGAAGCGAAAGCCCGATGGCTCGGGCCATAGATCGTTCAGGGATTCGACATCCGGCCACGCCTCACCTTCGATGAAACCGGCGAAACGCGACCAGTGCGACAGTGGCGGCGATGCCAGCACGCGCCGGTCCAGCGCATCCCGCGTCGGCGCCACGTGCCGCATGAAGACTCAGGCCAGGCGACCGTAGAGGTCGTGCGCGTCGGCCTCTTCCACGACCACGTCGACGAACTGGCCGGGCTTGAGCAACTGGCCGTCGTCGATGCGAACGGCACCGTCGATCTCCGGCGCGTCCGCACTGGAGCGACCCCAGGCACCATCCGCGTCTATCTCATCGACCAGCACCTTGATCGTCCTGCCGACCTTGCGTTGCAGCTTCGCGGCGGAAATCTCCGCCTGCACGGCCATGAACTGCTCGAGGCGGTCTTCCTTCAGTTCCTCGTCGATCTGCCCGGGGAGGTCGTTGGCCTTCGCACCGTCCACCGGCGAATAGGCGAACGCGCCGACGCGATCGAGTTCCGCCTCGCGCAGGAAGTCGAGCAGTTCCTGGAACTCCTCGTTCGTCTCGCCGGGGAAACCGACGATGAAGGTGCTGCGGATCGTGAGGTCCGGCACCTGGCGACGCCAGTTCTGGATGCGCTCCAGCGTCTTGTCGACGTTGCCCGGACGCTTCATGAGCTTGAGGATGCGCGGGCTGGCATGCTGGAACGGAATGTCGAGGTACGGGAGGATCTTACCCTCCGCCATCAGCGGCATGATTTCGTCGACGTGCGGATACGGGTAGACGTAATGCAGGCGTGTCCAAGCGCCCAGTTCCGAGAGGCCCTGGCAGAGTTCGGTCATGCGAGTGCGATAGGCCTTGCCCCGCCACTCGCGCTCGGCATAACGGACGTCCACGCCATAGGCGCTGGTGTCCTGCGAGATCACCAGCAGCTCCTTCACGCCACCCTTCACCAGTTTCTCGGCCTCGAGCAACACCTGGTCGACCGGCCGGCTGACGAGGTCGCCACGCATCGAGGGGATGATGCAGAAGCTGCAACGATGATTGCAGCCCTCGGAGATCTTCAGGTACGCGTAGTGCTTGGGCGTGAGCTTCACGCCCGTGTCGGGCACGAGGTCAATGAATTTGTTTCGCGTGGGCGGCAAGGCCGTGTGCACGGCGCTCATCACGCTGGCGTAGTCCTGCGGGCCGGTGATCGCGAGCACATCAGGGTAGCTTTCGCGGATCAGCGACTCGCGCTTGCCCAGGCAGCCGGTGACGATCACCTTGCCGTTCTCGTGCAGGGCTTCGCCGATGGCGTCGAGCGATTCCTGCACGGCGGAATCGATGAATCCGCAGGTATTGACCACCACGGCATCCGCTTCGCCATAGCTGGGGACGATCTCGTAGCCTTCGACCTTGAGCTGGGTGAGGATGCGTTCGGAATCGACGAGCGCCTTCGGACAGCCGAGGCTGACGAAACCGATCTTCTGGGTCTGGGCGGCCTGGGACATTACCGTGGGTACCGGAGAGAGGGAACTGCGCATTATAAGCTCTTCGCGCATTTCCGGGGTTCGCCTGGTGCGGAGAGCTGCCGGGCGCCAACCTGGTGGGAGCAACTGTCTTTTTCCTTTGGCTCCTCAAGGCGCAGTGGATCGCCAGCCGACCTGATCACGGACCATGG